>CAZOMJ010000061.1:0-28764 GCA_964581055.1 uncultured Candidatus Kuenenia sp. | reverse complement strand
CGGCCAGGTGCTCGCGGGCCACAGCGGCATGGCGGGAGAGGTGGGCCACATCACCGTCGCCCCCGACGGTATCCGCTGCGGCTGCGGCAACCGCGGCTGTCTCGAAACCCTCGCCACCGACTCGGCCCTGGTGCGGATGCTGTCGGAAAAGCTGGGCCGCCCCCTGTCTCCCGACGCAGCGGCGGCGGTGATCGACACGCGTCCCGGCGACTTTCAACATGAAATCCGCACGGCGACGGAATACCTCGCCATCGCGATCGCGGCCGTCATCAATATCTTCAATCCCACCACACTCTTCGTCCACGGCACGCTCCTCGTGGGCTCCGAGGAGAGGTTCGCCCGTGCGCTCGAACGCGTGAAGCAGCGGACGCTCACCGCCTCGCTGGCGGATTGCACAATCCTGGCGACTCGATCGAGCAAGCGCCAGGCCGCCATCGCCGGTATCATGCACCACCTCACGAACGCCTGGGCACCCTCGATCCGCTAAAAACCACGATGGCACATTCATCTCCCCACATCCCTTTCTCCCTCGCCGGCCGCGTGGCGCTGGTGACGGGTTCTTCCACCGGCCTTGGCAAGGCGACGGCCAGGTGCCTCGGACTCGCCGGCGCGAAGGTGGCCGTCAACTATGCCAATTCGCGGGCCCGCGGCGATGAGACGCTGGCCGAACTCCGGGCCGCCGGCATCACGGCCGACGCCTTCCAGGCCGACGTCACGAGCGAGTCCGAAGTCGATGCGATGTTTTCAGCGATCGAGCAATCGCTGGGCCCCGTCGACATCATCGTCGTCAACGCCACGCCCGCCCAGCCGCTCAAGCCCATCGAGGAATACGACTGGGCGTTCTACCAGCAGATGCTCGACTTCTTCGTGAAGAGCCCCTACCTGCTGGCCCGTCGGGCCCTGCCGGGCATGAAAGAGCGTCGCCACGGTCGGCTCGTCAACATCACGAGCGAGGTCTTTCACTTGGGCGTGTCCCCCTTCTCCGCCTACGTCGCGGCGAAGGGCGGCCAGACCGGCTGGTCGCGGAGCATGGCCCATGAGCTCGCCCCGCACGGCATCACGGTCAACATGATCGCGCCCGGATGGATTCCCGTGGAACGGCACAAGGACGACCCGCAATCCGAGAAAGATGCCTATTTCGCCACGATTCCCGCGGGCCGCTGGGGCAAGCCAGAGGAGGTCGGCTGGGCGGCCGCCTATCTGGCCAGCGACGAGGCCGCGTTCGTGACGGGCCAGACGATCGCCGTCAACGGTGGCAAGACGGTCTGGTAGACGGCGGGGCGCGCGCCGCCGGCACGACAGAAGTCTCGTCGCGTGGCGAGGATACGCCAAATGCTCCTCGAGTTTCCGCCGATCCCGGCTCGCCGTTTGAGAGAAAGAGGCGCAGGTCGCAGGAGGGGATGCCCACGCCCCACAAGCCGGCGTTGCTGACAAGCGGAGGCAGGATGCCGGAGCGCAGTCAGCATCGAGTGAGCGGAGGCCAGGATGGCCGGAGCGAACGTCCGGTGACGGGGTGTGGGTAGCCCCGACCTCCAAGACGTCTGCAGATCATGTGGAACACGTATCAGGCGTCGTAATACAGGCAGAACTCATACGGGTGGGGCCGCAGCCGCATCGGGGCGATCTCCTTCTCCCGCTTGAACTTGAGCCAGGTCGCGATCACGTCCTCCGTGAAGACGTCCCCCCGCAGCAGAAAATCGCTGTCGCGTTCGAGGGCGTCGAGCGCCTCGTCGAGCGACCCGGGCGCCTTCGGCACGTTGGCCAGTTGCTCCGGCGGCAGGTCGTAGATGTCGCGATCGAGCGGCTCCCCGGGGTTGATCTTGTTCTGAATGCCGTCGATCGCCGCCAGCAGGATCGCCGAGAAGGAGAGATAGGGATTGCAGGTCGGGTCGGGACAGCGGAACTCGATCCGCTTCGTCTTCGGGCTCGTCGAATACATCGGGATCCGGCAACTGGCCGAGCGGTTTCGCTGCGAATAGGCGAGGTTCACCGGCGCCTCGTAGCCCGGGACCAGACGCTTGTAGCTGTTGGTGGTCGGGTTCGTCAGCGCGAGCAGTGCCGGGGCGTGGCGGAGGATTCCGCCCATCGCGTGCAGTGCCATCTCCGACAGCCCCGCGTAGCCCGAGCCGGCGAAGAGCGGATGCCCGCCCTTCCACAGCGAGATGTGCGTGTGCATGCCGGAGCCGTTGTCGCCGAAGATCGGCTTGGGCATGAATGTCACGGTCTTCCCGGCCCGTCGGGCGACGTTCCGCACGATGTATTTGTAGAGGCACATCTGGTCGGCCATCCGCACCAATTCCTGGTACCGCATGTCGATCTCGCACTGGCCGGCCGTCGCCACCTCGTGGTGCTGGGCCTCGACGTCGATCCCGCACTGGATCATCGTCTGCATCATCTCGTTCCGGAGATCCATCAGTTGGTCCGACGGCGGGCACGGAAAGTAGCCCTCCTTGTGCCGCAGCTTGTAGCCGAGGTTCGGCCCCTCGGAGCGGCCCCGCGTCCACTCGGCCTCGACGGAATCGAGGTGGAAGTAGCCTTCGTGGGCGTTCTGGTCGAACCGCACGTCGTCGAACACGAAGAACTCCGCCTCCGGGCCGATGAAGCAGCTGTCGGCGATGCCGGTGCTCTTCAAATAGTTCACCGCCTTGCGGGCCACGTTTCGCGGGTCGCGGGAATAATCCTCCCGCGTGATCGGATCCTGCACGTTGCAGACCATCACGAGCGTGGGGATCTGGGCGAACGGATCGACGAAGGCCGAGTCGGGCACCGGCACCAGCAGCATGTCGCTCTCGTTGATCGCCTGCCAGCCGCGGATGCTCGAGCCGTCGAAGCCGAGGCCGTCGTCGAACGTGTCCTCCTCCAGCTTGCCGACGGGGATCGTGAAGTGCTGCCAGGCGCCGAGAAAATCGGCGAACCGCAGATCGACCGCCTTCACTTCCTTCTCGCGGCACATCGCGAGCACTTCACGGGGTTTCATCGGAGGACATTCCTGGGGGCGCGGACGGATGGCAGACCACGCCCCCATCATACTCGCGCGGCCATCGCCCATCGCACAGGGCTGCTTCAGCCGAGCCGCACGGCCCAGCCGTCGCCCAACGACTCCAGCCGCAGGCGACCGGAGAGCGTCGTGCCGGCAAGCTCGAGCACGATCGCCGTGGCCGTGGCCATGTCGGCGGCATCGCAGGAGAGCAGGTCGTAGCTGCCGGCATCGACGCGCCTGGCAAACCCCCGGCCGCCCGAGACCTCGCCCTCCAGCCGGTCGAGCCACACGAGCCTGTGCGGCGGCAGTTCGAGCGCCGCCACGGAATCTCCGCCGGCCTTCGGCACCGCCATCAGCCGCCAGGTGCGACAGGCGGCGCCCGCCTCGAGCAGGAGATCAAAGTGCCGGCCGGAGGGATCGTCCGGGGCGCCAGTGTGTTCGAGCACCGCGAAGCGTGGCATGAGGCGGGATCAATACTCCTCGGCGGCAGCGGCGCTGCCCGAGCCGGCCACGGAGAGCGGCTTCGGCTTGTGGCGGACCGCGCGGCGGGCGTGTTCGTCGCGGAGCCGCTCGACGGCGGCCTCCAGGCTCATCGCGCCGACGTCGCCGTCAATCCGGTCGCGGAGGCTCACCGTGCCGGCCGCCTCGTCCCGCGGGCCGCAGACGATCATCACCGGGATCATGTCGAGCTGCGCCGTCCGCACCTTCGCGCCGAGTTTCTCGGCTGCCAGGTCGATGCCCACGCGGAGCCCCGCAGCCTCGAACCGCGCCTGCACCTGCTTCGCGTAGGCCTCGCTCTTCTCGCTCACCGGGAGCACGCGGACCTGCTCGGGTGCCAG
This sequence comes from uncultured Candidatus Kuenenia sp., assembly GCA_964581055.1. GTDB lineage: Bacteria > Planctomycetota > Planctomycetia > Pirellulales > UBA1268 > CAMCQY01. Next base: position 24,945 of record CAZOMJ010000061.1, on the reverse strand, counting down.
CCACAGTGGAAACGCGCCCGCGAAGTGCTCGATGAGCACGCCCACGAACCGTTCCATGCTGCCCAGCGGCGCGCGGTGGATCATCACCGGCTGGTGCTTGGCGTTGTCGGCACCGATGTATTCGAGGTCGAACCGCTCGGCGCTCGGCAGGTTGTAGTCGAGCTGCACGGTGCCCAGTTGCCACTCGCGTCCGAGTGAGTCGTGCACCACGAAGTCGATCTTCGGGCCGTAGAAGGCCGCCTCGCCCGGCTCGGGCTCGCACCCCGGCAGGTTCATGCGGCGGGCCACCCGTTGAATAGCGGCCTCGGCCTCGTCCCACCGGGCCGGCGGGCCGACGTATTTGTCGCTCTTGGGGTCCCGGAAGCCGAGTCGCACACGGAAGTTGTCGAAGGCGAGACTCTCGAGCACTTTCAGGGTGAAGTCGATGCAGCCCTCCACCTCCTGCTCCACCTGCTCGTGGGTGCAGAAGATGTGGGCGTCGTCCTGCGTGAACCCGCGGACCCGCGTCATGCCGCCCAGTTCGCCCGACTGCTCGTAGCGGTAGACGGTGCCAAACTCGGCCAGGCGGAGCGGCAGCTCCTTGTAGCTCCGAGGCCGGGCCTTATAGATCATCGTGTGGTGCGGGCAGTTCATGGGTTTCAGCAGATACTGCTCGTCGTCGCTCATCACGATCGGCTTGAACTGGCTGTCGGCGTAGTAGGGATAGTGTCCGGAGATCTTGTAGAGATCGACCTTGCCGATGTGCGGCGTATAGACCGGCTGGTAGCCCCTCGCGGCCAGCTCGTCGCGGACGAACGATTCGAGCACGCCGCGGAGCACCGCTCCCTTCGGCATCCAGAGCACGAGGCCCGAGCCGACCAGCGGGCTCGTCGTAAAGAGGTCGAGCTGCTTGCCGAGCACGCGGTGATCGCGGCGGCGGGCCTCTTCCAGCGCCGCCAGGTGGGCGTCGAGATCCGCCTGCGTGAACCAGGCGGTGCCGTAGAGCCGCTGGAGCTGGGCGTTGTTGGCGTCGCCTTTCCAGTAGGCACCGGCGATGTTCGTGAGCTTGAAGGCGCCGATGCAGCCGGGGCTCGTCACGTGGGGGCCGCGGCAGAGGTCGACGAATTCTCCCTGACGGTAGAACGACAGGGTCGGGTGGGCGGCCAGGCCCGTCTCGATGTGCTCGACCTTGAGCGGCTGCTTGAGATCCCGGACGATCTCTACGGCCTTCTCCCGCGGCACCTCCACCCGCTCGAAGGCCTCGTCGGCCGCGATGATCTTCTTCATCTCGGCCTCGATCAGCGGCAGGTCGTCGTCGGTGATCGGCCGGCCAGCCCGCATGTCGTAATAAAAGCCCTCGCCGACGGTGGGGCCGAAGGCCAGCTCGACGTCAGGAAAGAGCCGCGTCACCGCGCGGGCCATGATGTGGGCGGCGGAGTGCCGCATCACGGGCAGCGCCCGCGGGTCGCCGGCGGGAAGCCATTCGACCGCGGCCTCTCCCGCGGCAGGCAGGGGCGCATCGAGCCCCACGGCCTGGCCGTTCAGAAGAGCGGCGATGGGCCGCTTCTTCCGCGGCCCGGTCTTGATGGCCTCCGGGATGACATCGCCCACGCGGGCCGCCTGTGGGAAATCGTTGACGACGCCATCGGCAAAACGAACGGTGGGCATGATATGGAAGGACCGCGGATGGGATGGAATCGGGGCAACCGGTTTCAGCCGGGGAAAACCAGAGTATCGACGGCGCGACGGCCGTGAGGCAAGGCCGTTCCCGGCCGGGGTGCGGCGGCCATCCGTACCGGCATCACTGCGGCACGTCCACGACGAAGATCTGGTTGTGCACGGCGGCCGCTGGGCCGCCAGGCTGCGTGCTCCGGCGTGCCACGCTCCGCATGAAGGCGATCCGCCGGCCGTCGGCGGAGAAGACGCAGGCTTCCGGGCGGGGCGGGGCGACGATCGTGCGGTCAGTGAGCCGCGTGCTCGCGGAGCTTGCGACGTCGACTACAAAGACGCTCGAGTCAGCGACATACGCGATCCGCCGGCCGTCGGGGCTCCAGCTCACACTGCTCGCCACGTGCCACTCGTCGCGCGTCACCTGGACCGGCTGGCCGCCACTCGGGCTCACCGTGAAGAGCTGCACGATGCCGAGATCGTCGCGCATCAGAAACGCGATCCGCGATCCATCTGGGCTCGACCGCAGCCAGTGCCGCGGCCCGTCGATTCCGGGATGGCTGCGACGGGATGTAAACGTGAGCCGCCGCTGGATCACCCCGCGGGGCGGCGCCGGCCGGCAGGTGGGCGTGCCCGCGAGGGGCTTTTCCCCCGCGACTGCAAGGGCCGCCGCATCTTCAGGCAGATCGCAGACGAACACCTCGCTGACCGTCCGCAGTCCGCCGAGCGCGGCGTCATGCACGACGACATGCCCCTGAAATGCCAGCGCATACCGCTGCCGCGTGCCGTCGGGCCGCAGGTAGCCGTGCGTGCCGATCCACGCCTCCTCGAACGCCTTACAGATCTCGTCGCTGCCGGGAGTCGGCTCGTCCGTGAGCCGCGTCACGAGCACGGTGAACGCCGTGCCGTCGTGGTTCCGCGGGTGCGTCCGCGGCACCTGCACCGGCTTCCCGCACACGCTCACGCCGATGCCACGAAGGTTTTTCTCGCGCAGCGCGGCCTGTCCCACCCCGGTCTCTGGGGAAGCATCCAGCACCGCGTCTTCATAGGTAAAACTCACGAGCCGACCATCGGAGCTGAACACATGCACGTGGCTGCCGCCGCGGAGCGCGCCGGCCGTGAACGGCGGCACGAGGTCGCGGGCATCGAGCGGTTCGATCACGCCGGGCTGCGACGCTCGCACGACCACGCCCTGCCTACGCGCCGGGCCATACGGCCAATCGGCCGTGGGATGTTCGGGGCCCACAATAAAAACCACGCGGTCGTCCACGGGGCTCGCCGTCACGACGCCGCAGCAGGCACCGTTTCGCGACTCATACAGAAGCTCGATCCGCCCCGAGTCGACCTCCACCCGTTCGATCCGCGTGCCGTCGAAGACGGAGCCGTCGGGAGTCGAACGCGTGTCGTAGACGATCCACCGCGAGTCGGGCGACCAGACGCCCGTGTTGGTGAGCATGTGGCCGTGGGCGGCACAGGTGACCTGTCGCTCATGCATCGGTGCAGCATCCCGCGAATAAAAGATCCCTACGGCCGGGCCGCCAGCACTTCTTCGAGCTTTTCAGCGACGCCGAGCTCTTTGGCCCACCGCCGCATGTAGGCCTCGTCGAGGTCGGACTGCGTGAAGAGAACGTCCTGCACGTCAATCAGGTCGCGCGGACGGCTTGCGATCAGCTTGAACAGGATCAGATCCTCGGCAGTGACCAAGCTGACCTGTTGTCCTTCCACTGCACACGTCACCCGCCGTGCAATGACTTCTTGCTGAAAAGCAGTCTCCGCCAGAAATACATCGGCATCGATGCCCTTGCCGTCGAGATACAGACGGATTTTCACGAGCGGCATGCCGCCCACTTGATCGACCCAGCCGCCCTCATACGCCGTCGGAATCGAGTAGCCAAGCTCCTCGACTGCCGCAAATAGCCCGCGGAGCCGTTCGCGGGGAACAGCGAGTGTGAAGTCAACGTCGTAGGTCGGACGAGGCAAGCCGTATGCCCGCACGGCGATGCCCCCCATGATCGCATAGGGCAGCGACATCCGGTCGAACAACGCGACCAGTTCGTGGATGACGTCGGTGAGATCCTTCACGCGACTTCTCGAGAAGAGGATTTTTGCAGCCGGGACAGCGCCGCGAGAATGCGCTCGTTGCGAAGATTGTTTTCCCGTTCGATAAGTTCGAAGCGGCGGGCAACGACATCCTCACTCCCCTGCAGCAGGTAGGGCGTGTTGTCCCGCATCATCTCGAAGGTCAGATCGAGTCGTTCGCCGACCGTCATACGGCGATACTGGTCGAGGGTTTCCTGGCTGAGCATGGCGGATTGCCCCTTGGATACGGGCTGAAAGGTGAGTACGGCACGATCGCCGATACCAAAATTGTATCAAGGACGGACAGCGGGCGTCTGCACGCGCCGCGGCATCGGAGGCGGCCGGTCATGCGGCTGGAGCCGCGGCGGCAGACTCGGCCTCCGGGCTGGTTATGCGGCGGCCTGCTACGCGACGATCTGTGCCGCCGCTTCCTCGAGCAGCCGGATCCACGGGCCGACGAAGTGGCCATTGTCGCGATAGGTGCGGCCGCTCACGAGGTTGCCGTCGACCACGCACGCACTGTCGATGAAGATGCCGCCGGCCACCTCGAGGTCGAACCGGCATTTCGCCACGGTGGCCATCTTTCGCCCCCGCACGCAGTCGGCATAGGCCGGGATCTCGACCCCGTGGCAGACGCTGGCCACCGGCTTGTTCTCGCTGAAGAAATACCGCGTCATCCTCACGAGGTCCTCGTCGTAGCGGATGTACTCAGGCGCCCGGCCACCGCTGAAGAAGATGCCCAGATAGTCGTCGGGCCTCACGTCGGCGAAGGCGAGATCGGCGTTGATCTGATAGCCCTCCCACTCCTTCGTGATCGTCCAGCCGGGCCGCACCTCGTGGAGCACCATCTGGTAGGTCCGCCGCTCGGGCGCGATCACGACCGGCTCGAATCCCGCCTCCTGGAGCCGGTAATACGGATAGAGGGTGTCGACGGTCTCAGTGGCGTCGCCCACCACGATCAGCACTTTGGGGATTGTGTCACGTGCCATGAATATCCGCTGCGGGTCTCCTGATACAGCCGGGAGGGTTTTTCGTTCGAGGCCGGCTGAGTGCGATCCTAGAGCCCGGCGCGGCGTCCGGCATTCAGGTTTTCCGTGCGAGCGACGCAGTTTTTGCGGCGGTCGGCCGATCACCTCGGCGACATCCAGGCCATGACAGGCGTGCTCGCGGATGAACCGCAGCGCCGCCGCCACGGCCGCGTCGTCGATCGCCACGATGTCGCTCGACTGGCGGACGACGATACCCCGCGGCGGCACGACGAGCGGCTCCTGCGGTGGCCGCTCCCGCCGCATCAGCCGATCGAGCAGGGCGGCGGCCTCGTAGCCCACGCGGACGCCGTCGAAGGCGACGCTCGAGAGCCGCGGCGACGCCAGCTGGCAGAGTGTCTCGTCGTTTTCCACGCCGACCACCGCCACCTCCTCCGGCACGGCGATGCCGGCCCGGCGGCAGGCGTCGAGCAGCCAGAAGCCAAGCTGGTCGGTGCAGGCGAGGATGCCGACCGGCTTGGGCAAGGTCGCCACCCAGTCGGCGACCCTCTGCTGGTGCCGCTCCCAATCGCTCGGATGCTCGCCCGCGCTGCCGCTATGGAAGACGTGGCAGGTGCGGCCCCGGGCCTCGACATGGCTGCGGAAGCCGTCCCGCCGTTCCTCGAAATAAGTCTCGGTGTCGAGGTCGAACACGGCGAAGTGGTGGAAGCCGTTGCCGGCGAGGTGGTCGGCCACCATCTGGCCGAGCTCGTGGTTGTCGACGCCGACGAAGGGACGGCCGTGGGGCAGCTTCGAGGCCCGCAGTTCGACGGCGGGCAGGCCGGTGGTCCGGATCGCCCTGTCCATGGTGACCGAGCCGGTCCGCGCGAGGATGCCGTCCCCTTTCCAGGATCGCAGCCAGCGTGGCACCGATGAATCGAGACCGCGAAGCTCGACGAACACCGACCATTGTCCATGCTCCTGGATCCAGCGGTTCACACCCCGAAGGATCTCGCGGCCGTAGGTCCGCGAGGTCTCCACGAAGAGCGCCACGTGGGGCGTCCCAGGCACTGGCGTGGGGTCGGTCGCGTGTCGGCGTTTCGGCATGGCACGTGGCATCGCGGGATCGGTCGGATGCGTTCTCCGCTCCGCAGCATACATCCCCCTTCGGCGCGGCGGGGCTCGTTCATCGGGCTCTTGGCCCAGCCGCCGGACCGACGGAAAACCTGCTTCCAACCAGGCCGAAAGCTGAATGACAATGGCGGGCCACCGCGGTCACACTGACGGCGGCGGAGCTGCACGACACTCGCACGACGGCTTCAGGAGGCATCGATGAAGCGGAGGCAATTTGTTCGGGAATCGCTGGCCGCTGCTGCGCTTGCGGTCGTGCGCGCAGGGGCGGCGGCGGAGCCCCAGCCGACGACTGCGGCACGAGCGGACGGCCAGGGACCCGGCATCGGCGTGATCGGCCTGCGCTACCAGGGCTCGGTGATCGCGGCCCAGGCCAAGCCGCATGGCCGGATCGTGGGCATCGCCGACGTCGATCGGGCCTGCCTCGACCTCACGCTCATCGATGGGAAGGTGACGGGGCAGACCGGCATGACGCCCGCGGAAATTTTCGCCGACGTCGCCGCCGCCGACCGCCACGTCGACTACCGTCGGCTCCTCGATGACAAGCGGATCGACGTGATCCTGATCGGCACGCCCGACCACTGGCACTCGAAGATCCTCATCGACGCCGTGCAGGCGGGCAAGGACGTCTACTGCGAAAAGCCGCTCACGCTCACGATCGACGAGGGCAAGGAGATCCGCAAGGCCGTCCGCGACACGGGGCGGATCGTGCAGGTGGGCTCCTGGCATCGCAGCGACCACCGGTTTCGCACGGCCGTGGAGATGGTGCGGCAGGGCCGGATCGGCAGACTCGAGCGGGTGGAGGTGGTGCTCGGCAAGAACGAGGTCGGCGGGCCCTTTGCAACGCGGCCCGTGCCGGCGACCCTCGACTGGCACCTCTGGCAGGGGCAGACACCCGACGTGCCCTACGTGCCCCAGCGGTGCCACTTCAACTTCCGCTGGTGGCAGGCCTACTCGGGCGGCGACCTCACCGACTGGGGCGCGCACCATGTCGACATCGCCCGCTGGGCGATCGGTGCGGAGCCCGTCGAGATCGACGGAAAGGCGAGCTATCCCACCACGCCCGGCGGCTACGACGTGCCGATCGAGTATACGGCGCGGTACCGCTTCGCCAACGACGTCGAGATGACGGTCAGTGACACCGGCCGCAACGGCATCCTCTTCACCGGCAGCGAGGGGCGGCTCTTCGTCAACCGCGGCACCCTCTCGGGCAAGCCCGTCGAAAACCTGAAAGACAGGCCGCTGCCCCGTGAGGCGTTCACGCTCTACGACTTCGACAACCGTTCGCGGCCCGAGCGATCGGGCAAGATCGATGCGATCGTGAACCACATGGGCAACTTCTTCGACTGCGTCGCTGCCCGCAGGCAGCCGATCGCCGACGTCGAGAGCGGCCACCGCAGCGTGTCGGTCTGCCACCTGGGCAACATCTCCTGCAAGCTCGGCCGTGCCCTCGAGTGGGATCCGGTCGCCGAGCAGTTCGTCTCCGACGCGGAGGCCGATGGCCTGCTCTCGCGGCCGCAGCGGCCGGGCTTCGAGGTGCGGACATGAACCCCTCCAGCCGCCGCATGCTCTCCCGGCGACGGGACTCCCCAATCGCCTGCCCGCGACGACGGTTTCTGGGCACCGTGGCGGCGGCCGCGGCGGCGACTGGCCACGGCCACATCGGGCGCGTTGCCGGCGCGGCCGAAGCGGCGGTCGATCGGTGGCAGCCGCGGTGGATTCTCGCCTCGGCGCTCTACGGAAATGTCCCGCTCGCGGAGATCCTGCCCGAGGTGGCGAAGACCGGGGCCGGGATGATCGATCTGTGGCCGAAGCCCCATGGCACGCAGCGGGAGGAGGTCGATGCGCTCGGCGCGGACCGGGTGCGGGAGATGCTTGCCACCCACAACGTGAAGCTCGGCGGCATGGCCTGCTACATGGTCGGCCCGTTCAACCTCGCGGGGGAGTTTGCGGTCGCCAAGCGGCTCGGTGCGGAGAGCCCGGTGCTCATGACGATGGCCCCCGGCGACGGCAGCGCCACGGGCGACGTGCTCACGGCGGCCATCAAGACATTCCTCGCCAAGCTCGAGCCGAGCCTCGCCGCCGCCGAGGCGGCCGGGGGCGTGATCGCGATCGAGAACCACTCCCATTCGCTCCTGCAGACCCCCGAGGGCATCCGCCGATTCGCGGAGATCGCGAAGCACGAGCGGGTGGGCATTGCGCTGGCCCCGCATCATCTGCCGCAGGACGCAGAACTGATCGCGTCGCTGGCCCACGACCTCGGTCCCAAGCTGAAGTTTGTCTACGCGCAGCAGCATGGCAAGGGAGCGAAGGAGAAGCTTCCCAAGGAGGAGGAACTCCTGCAGATGCCCGGCCGCGGACCGTTCGACTTCGGGCCGCTCATGCGTGCCCTGGCCGACATGCGGTTCGGCGGGCCAATCGAGATCTTCATGCACCCGGTGCCCCGCGGCGTGCCGATCCTCGACTCGGTCCAGGCGATCACCACCGAGGTCAACCGCGCGCGGGACTGCCTGGAGCGGACGATCGGCTGATGCCGCCCCGCGGTCGCGGAGTGGTGCCAACACCTCTCGAATTCCGGGGCATTCGGCCCGGAATTCCTGCCGTGCGGCCGGCTCTGGAAGCCGATTAGAATACTGTGCGGGTTCGACGGTGCAGTTCCGCTGCGCCGTGTCGGACCGCCCGACGCCGCCCTCCCGCCTGTCGGCCCCGCATTATGAACACCTGCCTTATGCTGCGGCGCCGTTGCTCATTCACCGCCGTCGGCATGGCCGTCATCGCCGTGATGCTCTGCAGCTTGAGCGGCGTCGCGACAGCGGCCGACGCCACATCGAAGGAACTCGAAACCCTCTTCGAGTCGCGGGTGCGGCCGCTTCTGGTGGCAAGGTGCCAGGGCTGCCACGGCGACAAGGTGGCCGAGGCGGGCCTCCGGCTCGATAGCCGCCAGTCGCTCTTGGCCGGGAGCGACACCGGGCCGGTCGTGGTGCCGGGCGACACCGCCAAGAGCAGGCTCGTGGCCGCCATTCGACACGCGGATGACATGGCGATGCCGCCCGATGAAAAACTCTCGGCCGACGAGATCACGACGCTCGAAACATGGGTCGCGGCCGGCGCACCCTGGAGCGGCCCCGGTGGCGACGATGACACCACGGCTTCGAACGGCGAAGCGACGATGGCCAAACGGCTCGCCACGTCGCTCCAGAGCCATTGGGCATTCACGCCCCCCTCGCGGCATCCGGCGCCAGAACTCCCCGCGGGCTTCGATCCATCGCTCCGCGACGCCTGGTCGGCCGGAACAATAGACCGCTTCATCGGAGCCGCACTCAGCGACGCCCATGTGAAACCATCGCCCGAGGCGGCGCCGCGGGATCTGATCCGCCGACTTTATTATGACCTCACGGGCCTGCCCCCATCGGCCGACGACGCCGATGCGTTCTGCACCGCGGCGGCCGGCGGGCCGGCGGCAGCCGACACGGCCTTTCGCGCGGCCATCGACCGACTGCTCCCCTCGCGGGAGCATGCCGAGCACTGGGCCAGAACATGGCTCGACCTCGCCCGCTACGCCGACACGATGGGCTACGCCTTCGATAACCAGGACCATCGCTACCCGTTCGCCTGGACCTATCGCGACTGGGTGGTCGATGCCTTGCACCGCAATCTGCCCTACGACCAGTTCGTCGCGCTGCAACTCGCCGCCGACCGGATCGAGCCGCCGGTGCCGCGGAGCGATCTGGCGGCGCTCGGGTTCCTCACGGTGGGCCGCACGTTTCTCGGCAACGCGCACGACATCATCGACGACCGGATCGACCTGGTCACCCGCGGCCTGATGGGGCTCACCGTCGCCTGCAGCCGCTGCCACGACCATAAATATGAACCGGTGACAACGGCCGACTACTACGCCCTGCACGGCATCTTCGCCAGTTGCACGATTCCGGACGAACTGCCCGTCATCGGCGACCCGCCGCCGGGGCGGGAAGCCGAGGCGTTTGCGGCGAAGCTCACGGAGCTCGAGGCTGCCGTCACCGCCCACGAAGCTACCGTGCATGCGCGGGCGGTCCGCGAAGCGGTGGCCCATGCCGCCGACTATTTTTTCGAGGTGGCCCGCCCATCCCCGCGTACCGCCGACAAGCGTCCGCCGCGGCTGGCCGACGGCTACGAGCTCGAGCAACTGCTGCTCGACCGACTCCAGCGGCTGCTCGACAAGGCCAAGCCGACGGACCCGATTCTCGGCGCCTGGGCCGCGGCCCGCGGCAAGCCCGACGCCGAGATCGGCCCGGCGGTGGATGCGCTCGCGACCAGTTGGAGCCAAGCCCCCGAGCCGCGTGATCCAAAGGTCGTCAACCCGCTGGTGTTGCAGGAGCTCGTTTCGGCGAAGCCGACGACGCTCCGCCAACTCGCGGAGATGTATGCACGGCTCGTGGCCCGTGTGGCGCCCGAGGCCGCTGGCGGGCCTGCTGGAAGGCCTGATGAGCCGGCCGACCTTGCCGCCCTCCGCACGCTCTTGGGCGTGGAGGGCTCGCCGCTGGTGGTACTCCGGGCCGAGGCGATGCGGGTGGCCACCCGCTCCGAACAGACCGAATTGCGCAAGCGGAAGAAGAACATCACCACGCACATGATCGAAGCAGCGGGAGGCCCGCCGCGGGCGATGGCAATCCTCGACAGCGACCATCCCGTCGACAGCCATGTCTTCCTCCGCGGCAATCCCGGCAGACCGGGCGACACGGTGGAGCGACGCCTGCCGAAACTGCTCGGCGGCACTGCCGTGGCCCGGGACTCGAGCGGCCGACTCGACCTCGCGAGGGCCATCGTCTCGCCGACGAATCCGCTCACGGCGCGGGTGATCGTCAACTGGGCCTGGACGCACCACATGGGCCGCGGGCTCGTCGATACTCCGGGCGATCTCGGGCTCCGCGGTGAGCCGCCGTCGCATCCCGAACTGCTCGACGATCTCGCGCAGCGGTTCATCGACGAAGGCCAGTGGAGCCTCCGCTGGCTGCACCGTGAGATCGTGGCCAGCCGCACCTGGCGCCAGTCGACCGCGATCCGTGCCGATCTGGCCGAGCGTGATCCCGACAACCGGCTCTACGGCCGCTCGAACCGCCGCCGGCTCGACTGGGAGGCCTGGCGGGACAGCCTGCTCGTCGCCGCCGGCACGCTCGACCGCGATCGCCATGGCGGCCCTGGCGTCGATCCCTTGGCCGAGGCGGCGATGAACACGCGGTCTCTCTACAGCCGCCTCGACCGGCAGGATGTTCCCGGCATTCTCCGCGTGTTCGACATCGCCAATCCCGATACGGCCGTGCATGTCCGCTCAAAGACGACCGTGCCGCAGCAGTCGTTGGCAGTGCTCAACGCGCCGCTGGTGGTGGCGGCGGCCCGCCAGGTCGCTGCTCGCGTCGATCGCGAACTGGGCGACACGTCCAACGCCGACGTGCGAATCGTCGCCCTCTGGCGGGCCGTGCTCGGCCGCGATCCCTCCCTCGAGGAACGGCAGCAGGTGCAGGACTGGCTGGCCGACGAGTCGGCCGATGACGCCCAGCCCTTGCACGAGTGGCAGCGGCTGGCGCACGCACTTTTGGCCACGGCCGAGTTTCAGTTCGTCGACTAACACGTACAACCCCAGGCACTTTGTCGTTGACCGGTTCCATCGCTGAATCCGTGAGGGGCTGCCCATGTCCTGAGAGCCGGCGTTGCTGACAAGCGCAGGCAGGATGCCGGAGCGCAGTCAGCATCGAGTGAGCGGAGGCCAGGATGGCCGGAGCGAACGTCCGGCGACAGGGCATGGGCAGCCCCGAACCGTTGCCAGCACTGCCGCCCGGCGTCGTGCTACGCTTGACGTGAGAAGATGCTTATGAGCAACGCCGATCACCACCCGCTGCCGTTCACCCGTCGCAAGGCGCTTCTCCGCACCGGCATGGGCCTGGGCTGGCTGGGGGCGGCGAGTCTTTTTCACGAGGAGTCGGCGTCGGCCGGGTCGGTGGTGCCCACGTCGATGGCGCCGCGGCCCCCGCACTTCCCGGCCCGCGCCCGCGCAGTGATCCACATCTTCGCCAACGGAGGCCCGAGCCATCTCGACACGTTCGACCGCAAGGTGGCGCTCGAGCAGTACGCCGGCCGGGAGATTCCCAACGCGCTGGCCACCGAGCGGCGGACCGGGGCCGCCCTGCCCTCGCCGTTTGCCTTCTCGCGGCACGGCGAGAGCGGCCTGGAGGTGAGCGAACTCTTTCCGCACGTGGCCCGCCACGCCGACCGGCTGCTCGTCGTGCGGTCGATGCATGCCGATGTGCCCAACCACGAGCCGTCGCTGATGCTGATGAACTGCGGCGATGCGCGGCTCGTGCGCCCGTCGGCCGGCGCCTGGGTGACCTACGGACTGGGCACGGAGAACCAGAACCTCCCCGGCTTCGTGGCCATGTGTCCGGGCGGCTATCCGATCAAGGACACGGAGAACTGGCGGAACGCCTTCCTGCCGGGGGCCTATCAGGGCACCTACATCGACACGAAGAAGACCCGCGTCGAGGATCTCGTCGAATACGTGCGGCATCCCGTGCTCGACCGCGACACGCAGAGGCGGCAGCTCGATCTCACCGCGGCTCTCGACCGCCGGCACCTCGAGGCGCGGCAGCACGATCCCCAACTCGAGGCGAGGCTGGCCTCGATGGAACTGGCCTGGCGGATGCAGTCGGAGGCGACGGAAGCGTTCGATGTGTCGCGGGAGCCCATGCATGTCCGCGACCGCTACGGCGACGATGTTCAGGGACGGCAGATGCTCATCGCCCGGCGGCTCGTCGAACGGGGCGTGCGGTATGTGCAACTCTGGCACGGCAAGGGACAGCCATGGGATAGCCACGACCACATCGAGAAGAATCACCGCCGGCTCGCCGGCGAATGCGACCGCGCGATCGGCGCCCTGCTCGACGATCTCGTCGGCCTCGGGCTGCTCGACACGACCTTGGTCGTGTGGGGCGGCGAGTTCGGCAGGACGCCGACGGTCGAACTGCCGGGTGACGGCACGGGCGTCAAGGAGCCGTCGGGCCGCGACCACAACCACCACGGGTTCACCGTCTGGATGGCCGGCGGCGGCGCGAGGGGGGGCACGGTGTACGGGGCCACGGACGAGTTTGGTTTCAAGGCGGTGGAGAAGCCGGTGCATGTGCACGACCTCCAGGCGACGATGCTCCACCTGCTCGGCCTCGACCACACGAAGCTCACCTACCGCCACAGCGGCCGGGATTTCCGGCTCACGGACGTGCATGGCCGCGTGATCACCGACTGGCTGGCGTGAACGCCGGGCACGCGGCCGGGGCCCGAGTCGCTTGACTGGCAGCCCATCGGGCGCAACACTGTGGTGGTTCGATCGCGGGCGATTAGCTCAGTTGGTTAGAGCACTAGCTCGACAAGCTAGGGGTCATAGGTTCGAGTCCTATATCGCCCATTCATCCGGTATGCCTCGTGACAACGGGGCACACCCAGAGCCGTTCGGCACGATGCGTGCCTCTTCTCCGTGATGGCACGTTTTTTTACGTGCCTGATGGGATCATGCTCGTGCCGATGACGGCGTGCTGTAGTTCATTCGCTAGCCGCCGCCACGACCGGAACGCAGGCCCAACTGCAGGCGACGTGCCTCCATCGCCCGGCGGTATTCGGCACTCTGAGCCCGTTCCTCGGGAGAACTTGTGTCGAGTCGCTGCTTTCGGCGGGCATTCCGCTCCTCCTCCGAGCCGCCGCGGATCACCGGACTGACCCCGGCACCGATGGCTGCGGCTGCCTTGGCAGAGCCGCTCCCCGCGCTTCCCTGACCGTTGCCGGCACGGTCGCCCTGACCGCCCCGCGCCTTCGAGCGGCTGACGCTGCGTTGCTGCGCGGCCTGTCGCCGGGACTCTTCCGCCTTGATACGCCGGTCGAGTTCGGCCCGCCGTTCCGTCGGAGGTATCGCGAAATACGACTGCCGCTCGGCCTTGTCGCGGGCCCGACCCAGACGATCCATCTCGCTTCTGACCTGTGCGCGAACCGCCGGCGGCATTTCACGGACGCGTTCCAAGCTCTGCCGAAACACGGAGGTGTCGTATGTCAGCGGAGCCTCGTGGCGGGCCACCTTCTCCAACTGAACGATTTGCTCGTCGACTCTGGCACGAATTTCAAGCACCTCCTTCGGTGTTGCGAAGAAGCTGGTCATGCTCAGCCACAGCATGGCAGCGATTGCCACGACCAACAGGAGCATCAGACCGACGCCGACGGGCTTGAGCCGGCGGGCCTGTAGGCCACCCTCGGAGGCATCCCGCGCCTCCGCAAGCCTCGTGAGAAAAAGACGCTTTTCAGCTGCCGAACCTGTGACCATCCATCACTCCCGCAATATTATTTTTCTTCGATCCACACCAAACAGTTCGTCCCGACGGTACGGATCGTGAACGGGAGCAGAGGGAGATGCCTTTGCACGGCTTACGGACTGACGGTTTCCCGGTTGACGGTTTGCCCGGTTCAACGGCCGAGGCATGAAAGAGTTTCACGGAGGGCTTCCACGGGTGAAAAAGGCGGCTGGGCGAGTCGGTTGTCTCTCGAGTTTTCGCTCGGTTTCGGCAGCAGGCCATGCTCCGTCGTCACGCTTCCTCTTCGGGCTCTGCACGAATGGCACCCCCCCTTTTTTAACATGTCCGGCCGCGGAACTTCTCTGAATACCGGGCATGCCTGTAATTCTTGTAATTCATCGCTGCTTACCTATCCTATAGTTCGTACGTTCCGATTTTCGTATCTGCGTATGTGACCGTATCTGTAAACATCTCCCGCCCATGTTTCCTCAGGAGTAGTACCACCCGATGGTCGAAAAGAAGCCGATGACCGACAAGAAATCCGCCAAAGACCTGAACAAGTCGGAAGAAATTCGCAAGCTCGCCAAGGTCATGAAGGAGAAGGGCGAGAAGCCCCGGCCCGTCGCCATCATCGCCGCACTCAAGAAGCAGGGCATCGATGTCTCCTCGCCGCAGGTCAGCATGGTGCTCAAGCGGATGGGCTTCCGGCCCCGCAAGCGTCGCAAGAACGGCAGCCCGAAGGAGACGGTCGGTGTGGCCGCCGTGCGGAAGCCGGCCGCCGGCCGCACGGGCACGATCTCGGTCGAGGAACTGATCGCCGCGAAGAAGATCGTGGCCCAACTCGGAGGCACCGACCGGGCCCTCGCGACCATTACGGCACTGAAGAGGTTCGAGTCCTGAGCGGCACGAGGCCCCTCCCGTGCGACCGTTTCGCATCCCGCCCCCTCCTCCCGGCATGCCGCGCCGCATGCGCGGGTGGTACGTGCTGATTGCCACCGTCGCGTCCGCGATCATCGCGGCGGTGCCGATGTGCCCGCTGCACGATCCGCAGGGGAGGCCGCTCTGGCGGGTGGACTTCGTGCACGACGGCGACACCGTCACCTGCATCGATGAGGCGAACAGGCCGCAGAAGATACGGCTCGTGGGCATCGATAGTCCGGAACTCAGTCAGCCCTTCGGCCGGGAGGCGAGCAACGCGCTGCGACAGAAACTGATTGGCAGACGGGTACGGGTGGACGGGGACGCCCGCGACCAACACGGGCGGTTGCTCGGCACACTCTGGGTGGACGATCGCAACATCAATCGCGAGTTGGTGAGCGACGGCTGGGCCTGGGTGTTCGGCGGCTATCGTCCCGATCCGGATCTGCTCGACGCCGAGACGGCGGCCCGACAGGCCCACCGCGGCCTCTGGTCTGACCCCCAGGCCCGGTCGCCCTCCGACTGGCGGCGCGACCATCCGGCGCACCGCTGAGGCCGGACATTCTCCCAGTCAAAGGCCTGAAAATTGCCCCCCCAGTCCCTTGACTTGGTCCGCGTACTTTCGGCGGATGCGACCTTGGTTTAGTGTGCAGTCCATGGCAAGCCCCCGGGATATCGTCATTACAGGTGTCGGCGTCGTGTCGCCGATCGGCATCGGCAGCAGCGCCTTCTGGTCGTCGCTGGCTGCCGGCGCGAGCGGCATCCGCCCGATCGAACTGTTCGACTCGAGCGGCCTGCGAACACCGTACGGCGGGCAGATCCCCGACTTCGACCCCAAGGTGTATGTCCGGCCACGGAAGAGCCTCAAGGTGATGAGCCGCGACATTCAGCTCGGGTTTGCCGCCGCCGATCTCGCGATGGGCGATGCCAGCCTGGCCGCCGGGGGCGTCGAGCCGGAGCGATTTGGCGTCGTGTTCGGTGCCGACATGATCTACGCCGACATCGAGGACTTGGAGCTGACCTACCGACGGGCCGTCCAGGGCGGGCGGTTTGACTTCGGAATGTGGTCGGAGGCGATCCAGGAGGAAACGCATCCGCTCTGGCTGCTCAAGCATCTGCCGAACATGACCGCCTCCCATATCGCGATCGCCCACGATGCCCGCGGACCGAACAACTCGATCGTGCTCGGCGACGTGTCGAGCCTGCTGGCCATCGGCGAGGCGGCCAGCATCATCCGCCGCGGCTGGGCCGACGTGATGCTCACCGGCGGCACCGGTTGCCGCCTCCACCCGAGGGCGCTGGTCGCCCGAGGCGAGGCCGTGCTGTCGCGGCCGGTCGATGATTATCGGCGAGCATGCCGCCCCTTCGACCGCGACCGCGACGGCATGCTCGACGGCGAGGGCGCGGCCGTCTTCGTGCTCGAATCCCGCGAGCATGCCGAACGCCGTGGGGCGAGGATCCGCGGTCGCCTCCTCTCCACCGCAAGCCGCTGCGAGCCGCGTTCTCCGCAGCGTCCACGAACCGGCTCCTCGCTGCGCAGGGCGATCCGCGCCACGCTCGATGCGGCCGGGCTTCCGCCGGAGCGGCTCGGGCACGTCAACGCGCACGGCAGCGGCACGCCCGAGGCGGATCGGCTCGAGGCGGGCGCCATCGCTGCCGAACTCGGCACCGTGCCCGTCACCGCACCGAAGAGCTTCTTCGGCCATCTCGGCGCCGGGGGCGGTGCCGTGGAACTGGCCGCGAGCGTGCTGGGACTGGAGGCAGGGCTGGTGCCGCCGACGCTGAACTACGACACCCCTGACCCCCTCTGCCCGGTCAACGTGGTCCGTGGCGGTCCGCTGGAATATCGCCCGGGAACGGCGCTGGCGGTCAACCTCTGCTCCATGGGGCAGGTCGCCGCGGTGCTGGTCGCCGCGCCGGAGTGAGGGGCTCCTGCCCGCTCACCACGAGCCTTCCAATCCCATCGACAGGCCGTTGTAAAAGGCCTGCCCGCCGCCATCGATCGAGTCGGGGCGAACATTGTCGAGATTGAACTGTCGCGTGGCGGTGGCGATGCCGGCCACCCAGAGGAAGTCATAGCCGACCTGTACCGCGAAGTTCGGCGTTACCTGCCAGCCGCCCAGGATCGTGAGATCTCCGAGGAACCCCGGCCCCACCTGGTCGGCGGCCTGCCGCCACTCGAAGGCGCCACGGGAAACCGACCGCGCCGACGGCGGAGGCGGCAGGGTGTTGACGCCAGCCGCCTGCTGCTGGTTGCCCGCAAAGCTCACTGCCGGTGTCACCCGGCCCCTGAGGCCCCAATAGTAAAATTCGTTCCGACTGATCAGTTCACCGCCGATGTTCAGGCCCAACAGCCAGTTTTGTGTCTGGATGTCGTACCGGCCGCTGAACGTGCTTGGCGACACATTCCGACGGCTGCTGGCAAACGTGAACGCCTCGTTGACGTTGGCAACCCTCGTGCCGATGAGGACTGCCGGCAGCCAGCCCCGCTCCGCGTGCCGCGACCAGCCGCCGTTGGGTGACATGATCAGCTGGTCCCGCCCCAGCCGGCGATTGAGCTTGTAGTTCAACTCCATGCTGTTGAAGTTGGAGCTGATCGTCGAGTTGTAGGTCTGCGCATAGGTGAATCCGGGCAGTCCCGGCAGGATGGTGCCGGTCAGCGGCGTCACAAGAAAGGATCGCGGCATGGCGTTGTAGCTGTCGCGCACGAAGAAGCTGAGGCCGCCGTAGTAGGTGAATTCGATCGACTGATCCCGGTCGAGATGGTCGCGGCCGAAATGCTCGCCGATCGTCAGCCGTGCCCCCGGCACGAGATCCCAGGGAACGCCGGTGGTCACGAACGTGCCGGCAAGATTGGACCGCAGGGACGGATTGGGCAATCCGACGACCGATGGGTCGTAGCCGATCACGCGACGGTAGTTGCGGCTGCGACTCATCATCAGCACTTCCGCCGAACCATACCATTGGCCGCTGGAGAACCACTTGCCCGAACTGGACTCGAAGGGCATCTCCTCGAGTTCGAAGTCCTGCACCCGCAGGCCATCGGCGGCACGGACCGACACGTCGTCGATCAACTCGGGGCTGACGATCTCCCGAGCGACCACCTCCTCCGGTTCCGCGAGCAGCCCCGGCCCATCGGCCATGGGCCCATCTCCCGTCTCGTCATCCGGCAGCACCATGTCGAGAAGCGGGCGATCCTCGAGCAGCGTGACCTCGTCCTCCGCCTGTACCCCTGCGATGCCGGTGCATACGACCATGACCAGCAGTAGCATCCAGCCGCTGCCTGGCAGGCTCCGCACAGCACGGTAGGTCGGGGTGGCAATCACGGGCGTGCAGTTGGCGAGGAAAACAACGCGGACAATCCGGAGAATCATCACAGTCGTTACAGTCCATCGTCACGCTCCCAGTCGCTTCCACACTCAATTTCGACAAAGTCGCCGAAGTCCGCCCCAGCCTCCCCATCCCCCCGGAGCGAACCCCCCCGCTCGAAGAGGCCATGGCCGCAGCGGTCCCCGCCTGCCTGCGAGCGTCATGTTCCGCACAACCGGCCGAAATCCTGGCCAGCTTGAGTCTTTCCACCGGCCAATTCGATGAACAGAGAAGCCGTCCATAAGGCCGGCGATGGAGGAGTCGATGCGGGTCAAACGACATCACATACTGCTGGGAGGGCTGCTGCTGTTTTTTGCAGGCGTGCAGTTCCGCCTCGTGGAGTCGTTCACCCTCAGCGAACGCTCGAGCCATTTCGTCTCCGCCCAACTCGGCGGCAAGGGCGGCTTCCAGGCCCAGACGCTCTGGCAGAACATCCCTTCCCGGAAGGTGGTGACGCCGCCCCGGTGGCTGGGTCTGGCGTTGATGTCGGTGGGCTCGGTGCTGACGCTCAAGAGCCTGTCGATGAAAAACGCCGAGTGACGGACCGGAACAGTCTTGGGCGGGCCGGTCGCCTATGCCACGACGTCCCGGATGACGTTTCCGTAGACGTCCGTCAGTCGCATGTCGCGGCCGCTGAAGCGAAACGTGAGCTTGGTGTGGTCGATGCCCATGAGATGGAGCATCGTGGCATGGAGGTCGTGGATCATGAACTTCTTCTCGACCACCCGGTAGCCGAACTCGTCGGTGGCACCCGTGACCGTGCCCCCCTTCACGCCGCCGCCAGCCATCCACATCGAGAAGGCCTGCGGGTTGTGGTCGCGGCCATCCTTGCCTTGTGCGAACGGCGTCCGCCCGAATTCGCCGCTCCAGACAACGAGCGTGGAATCGAGCATCCCACGGTCCTTGAGGTCCCGGATCAGGGCCGCGATCGGCTGGTCGACCGCCCGCGCGTTGTTGGCGTGCCCTTCGCGGAGCTTGTCATGCTGATCCCAACGGTCCGCGCCGATCGACGGGCAGGTGAGTTCCACGAACCGCACACCCCGCTCCACCATCCGGCGGGCCAGCAGACACTCGGTGCCGAAGATCTGAGTCGGCTTGTACTCGGCCTCCAGGCCATAAGCACGCTTTGTTTTCGCGGATTCGCCTGACAGGTCGAGCAGGTCCGGCACCTCCGTCTGCATGCGATAGGCAAGTTCCTGATTCGCGATGGCACTTTCGAGCGCATCGGGCGGGCTTCCCCCGGCCGCCAAACGCTCCGCGAAACCCCGGTCGAGCCGGCGGGCAAGATCGAGCTTCGACAACTGGTGCTGTGCCGACTTCTCCAGCGGCTTCACGTTGGAAAGCCCCGTGGCGTTGGGCTTGATAACCGACCCTTGAAACGTCGCCGGCAGGAAGCCGTTGGTGAAGTTGTCGAGTCCGCCCACCGGAATGAGGCCGCCATTGATCACCATGTAGCCCGGGAGTTCGTCGTTTTCACTGCCGAGGCCGTAGGTCGTCCACGCCCCCATGCTCGGCCGTCCCTGCAGACCCGAGCCGGTGTGGAGAAAGTAGTTGGCGTTGGTGTGCTCGGGAAATTCGCTCGTCATCGAGCGAATGATCGCCAACTCATCGACGACCGAGCCCACGTGCGGAAAGAGATCGCTCACCGGAATGCCGCTCTTGCCGTAGGGCTTGAACTTCCACGGGCTCGGCAGCACGGTGCCCACCTTGTTGAACTGCGTGGCATCGACCTTGAAGAGTGTGTGCGGATCCTTGCCGGCATACCTCTCGAGCGCGGGCTTCGGGTCGAAGCTGTCGACCTGCGACACGCCGCCATCCATGTAAAGGAAGATCACGCTCGTGGCCGTGGCCGGATGGTGGCCCGTCGGCAGCACGCCGGCCATGCCCGCCCGGGCGGCATCGCGGGCCAGAAGCGCCGTGTCGCGAGACAGCAGCGCCGCCGCAGCCACGGCGCCGAAGCCGCAGCCGCTGGAGCGGAGCATGTCCCGGCGGGACAGGGGCGGGGGCCGGCAACGACCGCAGTGGTGTGACACGCCGCTCATGGCACGAAGATGAACTCCTTGGTGGTGATCAACGCATGGGCCAAGTCCGCCCACGTCGCCTCGTGCCGCGGCTCGTCGGCAAGCGCCACGCCGTGCTTCGCCGCCTGCGTGGTGAGAAACTCGATCGCCGCCGCCCGTTCCGCTGCCGTCGGCCCACGGGCGAACGCCTCGCGATACATCCGCTCGATGCGGTCCTCCGGCGGCAGCGACTCGTCCCGGAGCGTCTGCTTCGCCCACAGCGAGGCCTCTTCCCTCACGAACGGGTCGTTCATGAGCGTGAGCGACTGCGCGGGGACATTGGTGACGCTTCGCCGGCCCATGGCCTGGAACGGCACCGGCATGTCGAAGGCCAGCAGAAAGCTCGGCAGGAAGTTGCGGCGGATCCGGGTGTAGATGCTGCGGCGGCCGGCGCCGTCGAGCGGCCCGCTCTTCGGCTTGCCGCGGCCATCGTGAAACTCGGTGAGGAACACCTCCACGCTCGGGCCCCCGACCGTGCGGTCGAGCCGGCCCGACACGGCGAGGATCTTGTCGCGGACAGCCTCCCCTTCGAGCCGCCGCAGCGGATAGTGGTGCAGCAGCAGATTGAGAGGATCTTTTTCCAACGCCCGCGGATCGCGGCTACCCGCCATCCGCCAGGTGCTCGTCGTCACGATCTCTTTCACCAGCCGCTTCACGCTCCACCCCTCCTCGCGAAACCGCACCGCGAGCGTGTCGAGCAGAGCCTGAGCCACCGGGTCGGCGGCCGCTTCACCAAGCTTTCCGAAATTATCGGTGGTGGGCACGAGGCCGCGGCCGAAGAGATGGTGCCAGATCCGGTTGACGATCACGCGGCCGGTGAGCGGGTTGGCCGGATCGAGGACCCGGTCGGCCAGCTCCCGGCGGCCCGACGACTGGCTCGGCCACTGCGGTTGGCCTGGCCCGTCGATCGCCTCGAGAAAGCGTCGCGGGGAGAGTTCGCCGCGGCGGGCCGCGGAACCCTTCAAGAGCACGTATTGATCGATGCCGTTGCCGTCGAGGATGGCCGGCGCCGTGGCCGACTCGAGCTTGACATCCGCGAGGATCGCATCCCGCGTTGCGGCGACCGCGACCGCCTCATCCACGGCCCGTTTCACGGCGGGGGCGTTCCAGTCGAAACCCGCGTCGGCGAGCCGCCGGTTCACGGCCGCGGGAAGCGGCGGATCGTTCCGCTTCGGCTGCTCGACCGCGGCCACCGTCTCGGCCACCGACACGGCCCCCTCGATCGCAGCATATTCCACATGGACGACCCGGCCGCTCTCCCACGTGAGATCCTTCCGCAGATCCTGCCGGATCCACTGCCAGTCGCCGCCCGTGTCGGCTGTCATCAGATGCGACTTGTAGATCGGTCCGCCCTGCAGCAGGAGGTGCCCGTCGACCACCACGAAGATGTGCACGTGTCCGCGGACATGGTGCCAGATCACGCCTTCCTTGATGAGCACCTTCGGCGTCCGCAGCACGCGGCCGGCCCGATCGACGTCCCCCAGCGGCGGTGTATCCCGCTCGCCGGTCGATCTCGTCGCCGACCAGATGGCGTCGCTCCGCGCATGGCCCAGCGGCTCGACCCGCAGTTCGCGAGGAAGTCCCTCGACGGCGGGCAAAAGCAGCGGCGCACCTGCCGGCACGGCCGCCTGGCCCCAGGCTGCTCCGTCGCCGATGATCGGCGTGGAGTTTTCCCCGCGGGTGTAGTCGGCGATCACCGTCTCGCCGGGGACCGGCGGGGCGTCGGCAGGCTCGGGCAGGCCCCTCGCGAGGCTATCGCCATCGGGCCCGACCGCGGCGGCGATCAGCGGCAAGAGCCTGCGGCGGGCGTCGGCGTCGGCAGCATCGAGCCGTCGCGCCACCTTCCGGTTGGCCTCCAGCGTCTCGAAGGGCACCTGCCTGTAGCTGCTCGACATGAGCATGCCGCTGAGAGCGTAGTAGTCTTCGTTGGAGATGGCGTCAAACTTGTGGTCGTGGCAGCGGGCACAGCCCATGGCCAGCCCGAGAAATGCCTTGCCGAAGGTGTCGATGCAGTTGTCCATCCGGTCGGCCTCGTCCTGCGCGATGTCGACCGGCCCGTGCACGGCCTCGCCCAGAAACCAGAACCCCGTGCCGACGACCGACTCGTTCGCCCCGGTCTTCGCATCGACCCGCGGCCGTTCCATGAGATCGCCGGCGATCTGCTCGCGGACGAACTGGTCGTAGGGCAGGTCGTCGTTGAACGCCTTCACGACCCAGTCGCGGTATCGCCAGGCATTGGGGATGGTGTAGTCGAACTCGTGGCCCCGCGTCTCACCATAGCGAGCCACGTCGAGCCAGTGCCGCGCGAACCGCTCGCCATAGTGGGGCGAGGCGAGGAGCTGGTCGACGTAGCGGTCGAAGGCATGCGGGTCGGGATCGCCGGTCACCCGCGCGACATCGGCAGGAAGAGCCGGCAGACCGGTGAGGATCTCGGCTGCCCGACGCACGAGCGTCTCGCGGGACGCCGCGGCCGCCGGCTCGAGCCCAGCTGCCTCGAGCCTCGCCAGCACGAAACGGTCGATGTCGCTCGTGCACCAGGCGGCGTTCCTGACCGCCGGCGGGGGCGCAACCCGGGGCGGATGCCAGCACCAGTGTTCGGCCTTTCGCTTGGCGATGTCGAAGGCCTCGACACCGGTCTTCGCGGTGCCGGCTGCCTTGCCATCGTCCGGCCACGGCAGCCCGCGGCGGACCCATTCTTCGATCGTCTGGATCGCCGCCGCCGGCAGTTTTCCATCGGGCGGCATCTGGAGATCGCCGTCGTAGCGGACCACCTTCACGAGCAGGCTCTCGTCGGGCTTACCCGCGATGGCCACGCCCTCCGCGGAGCGAAAATCAACGCGGGAGTCAAATGACAGGCCACCCTCCGGATCGCCCGCCTTCGCCGAATGGCACTCGGCGCAATGCTCCACGAGCAGCGGCCGCACCTGCGACTCGAAGAATTCAAGGTCTTCCGCCCGGGCGAGCGTGCCTTCGGGGCTGCCTGTCACCGCCTCGGCCCGGACGACGTGGGCTGTGCCACACACGCCGAGCAGGGCCACCGCATAAACCCCCGCATAGACCCCTACATAAATCCACGAGGAGACCGCTGCGTAGACCGCCGCCACAAGCCACGCCCGCAGGGCGGGAATGCGACGACGCATAGATGGGCTCGACTTCACCACTGCCCAATCTCCTCTCACCGCGAACAGACCCACTTCATTGTATCTCACCGGACACCGGGCAGGAGCCGCGGAACGGCTTGCCTCTACAGGCCTGAAAATCACCGCAGCGGCGGCCATGGAACGGCGACGCCATCGACGGCGAGCACCTGAAAATGGTGGACGTTCGGCACGTTCGCCTGCCACTTCCAGACGATCTTCTTGTCGGGCGACACCTCTACCAGCCGCACGCCGTCCTTGCCGATCCGGTAGCTGGCGATCGTCGTGTTGCCACTGGGCAGCCGCTGGATGCCGCAGGCATCGTTGATGGCGGCGTCGACGTCCGTGGCCGTGATCTCCCACCGCAGCTTCCCGTCCACGCCATACTCGACTACTCGGTTGCCGTTGGTGAGCCCCGCGAGAATGCCGCCGTCTGCCAGGGCGATCGCGGTGAAGGGCCAGCTGTTGACGTTTGGTTCACCGGGCACGTGCGTGTCGACGCGGGCACGTTCCTTGCCCGTGGCGTCATAGCGGATGATCGCGAAGTCGAGCAGGTGGGGCACCAGATAGGTGCCGTCGGCCTGCTTCCGCGCCATCCGCGACTGCATGTGGGCGTTTTGCTTCTGGCAGACAAGTGGAAACTCGACCTTCACGCTGCCGTCGGCGGCGATCTCCAGGAGCCGCGGGGTTGGCCCGGCCTCCGTCAGCACGTAGGTGCCCTCGGGCGTCTTCTGGATACTGTTGACCTCTTCCTGCGTGCCGTCGTACCGCCAGACGATCTCGTCGGCGGCACCATTCGCACCCCGCTTGATCTCGACAGCCGCGCCCTTCGGCGTGCTTCCGCCCTTCGACAAGGCCAGGAGCACGTTGCCGTTTGGAAGCACCCAGCCCTCGCGGGTGCCGGCAGGCCACGACCACTCGACCACGCCCTCCGGGTGGTCGGGCGTGATGTCGACGATGGCGGTCCGTCCCCCGCAGACGAGGATCCGCCGCGAACCGCCGGTCCCTTCCGCGGCATGAACGCCTCCCACAAGGCAAACGGCCGAGCCGACCATCAGCATCGACACGACAGATAACAGGGGCCGCGCAAAGAATCCGGCGCGATGGCAGTGCATGGAGCAGACCCTCCGGAGGAATATCGACGTCACCCTAGCACGCCCCGCTCTCCGCCGGTTACGCATTGCTGCCGAAAACGTTGCCGAAAAAAGCCGCGTTTCAATCCCGTGCGGCACGACTTGTGCTATCCCCCGTGGCGGCAAGTTTTTAACTTGCCATGATCCCCCGTGGCGGCAAGTTTTTAACTTGCCATGATCTCCCGTGGCGGCACGTTTTTAAC
>CAZOMJ010000060.1:0-41706 GCA_964581055.1 uncultured Candidatus Kuenenia sp. | reverse complement strand
CCATGCCGTCAAACTGGAAGGGAAACGGCTGGCGGGGAAACTCGAGGCTGCTCGTCTCGAGAATCGTCTCGAGGTCGGGCTGCAGAAGGTAGTAAAACCGCTCCGCGAGCTTGACCACGTCTGCCGGCGGGGCAATCCGCGTCCGCTTGGGCAACGGTGCCGGGGAGCCGGCATCCGCGTCCGCCTGCGACTCTTCCGGTGGCGGCACAAGCGGCACCGTCGCGGGCGCATCGGTGGCGTGGGCCGCCCGCTTTGGAACCGCAGCGGGCAGGCCGACCGATGGCTGGAACCGGAAACTGTGCACGACAGGCCGCGGGTCGAACAGCCCGACCCGCGTCACTGGCGGCCGTGGCGTGTCGATCGGAAACCGCAGTGCCGCGGGCCGTTCGACCCGCGGATCCACCCGCGGCACGACCGCCACCGGGGGCAGCGCCAGTTCGGGCGCCCGCCACGAATGCACCGGCCGGCTCTCCCTTGGGTCTGCTGTCATCGAACACTCCGTCACGCTCTTCTGCCACCCGGTCGGATCCGCCTTCCGCTCCCGTCACCGCCGCTGGGCCTCGTCGATCGCGGCGCGAATGCGTTCAAACGGCTCGCAGAGATCGACCGCAGCCGCAAGATCCTCGAGTCTCTCCCGCAGGTCATGTTCCTGGACGACGTCGGTGGCATGCGGACTCACATTGGCATTCCCGATCGTGAAACTGCTGGAGCCAAGCGTGCCGCCCGGAGTGATCGTCGAAGTGCTCGCAGAGGCGTTTCGAACGAATGCGACGGGAAGCTTCGTATGGCTTCGCACGTGCAGCATCGCTTCCAGGTCGGTGAGCACCAGTTCCGGTGTCACCGTGGCCTCGGCCAGCAGCGTGCCGCCGATCTGCTGGCCATGCAGGTGTGACTGGAGCGTGGAGCCAAAAAGAATCTGCTGGGCCCTCGACACCTTCACCGGAGCGGTGCAATGAAACTCGAGCGGTCGTCCCAACGGATCCACGAGCAGGTAGCCGCCGAAGACGCCGTGCGACCCCGACTCCACCGCCGTGAGAAACCCGTAGGCCCGCGGCCCCGCAGCCGTTCCGCCTGCTGCCTCGGCTGATTTCTGCTCCATGCTGCGTTCGATCCCTCCGGCTGGTCGGGGTGGCCACGTCCCTGCGGCCGCTCCCTTCCGATCCATCCATCGGGCATCCCTCCCGGCCACTTGAGCGGCACGGTCTGGAACTCCCGCGTCCCACCCCGGCGAGCCGCCTCGCGGAAGCTGGGGAAACCCTGACGGCCAGCCTCCGACACGCGGCTGCGTGGAAAAGAACGCTCATGCCGCCTAAGATAGACAGGCGATCTGGTCCACCCGCCGCGAGAGAACTCATGAACGACGTTCCGCCGGTCTACACGCAGCTCGATATTTCCGCGACCACCGTCAGCTCGACCGTGCCCTCTTCAATGCCGGGCGACGCCTCGGAAACCAATCGGCTGCTCCGCGACATGGTCACGCTGCAGCACCGCTCCTGCGAACTGCTCACCGAACTGCTGAACCAGGTTTCGCTGCAGCAGAGACAGCGAAACGCCGAACTCAAGGCATGGAAGGAGGCCAATCCGAAGCTGGCCAACGCCTGCCGTCATGCCGCCGAGTCGCTGGCGAAGGTGCATGGCGAGTTTCTCTCGACCATCGCCCACGAGGCCTTCGACAACGCCGAGAGCTTTTCCGACAGCGATTATGCCCTCGGTGATTTTCTCGACCGCTACGGCCCGCGGCTCGCCCACTTCAACGGAGTGCTCCAACTCCTGTCGCAACTGGGCGCGCAGCCATCCCAGCCGCCGGCGGAAAAGCCGGCCGAAGGCTGAGTCCCTCCAGCAGTGTGGTTCACGCCGTCCCCCGCCGCATGCCGGCTTTCCTTCTCGTCTTCCACCCAGGAAATCCACCATGGCCACGCCGTCCGCCTCCCAGCCCGCCTCATCTGCAGCCACCGGCAAGCCTCCGGTATTTCAGGTAGCCGATGCCGCAGCCGTCGCCCAGGCCCGCCAACGGCTCGATGCCCACACGGTGGAGATGATGGCCTGGCACTTCCATCCCTCGACGGGCTGCCCCTTCTGGCTCGACTATGCGAAGTCGCTCTCGTTCGACCCGATCAAAGAGGTGACGTGCTACGACGACCTCAAGAAGTTTCCGCCGTTCGAGGACGAATGGCTGCGTGGCGGTCCGGTGCGACGGTGGGTGCCGAAAGGAATGGCCGACAAGCCGATGTATGTCTTCGAGACCGGCGGCACGACCGGCGTGCCCAAGTCCCGCGTCAACCACCGCGACTTCCGCACCGACTACGAGATGTTCAGCGACACGCTCCCCGAGGAATATTTTCCGCGCGGGGCCAACTGGCTGATGCTGGGGCCCAGCGGCCCTCGCCGGCTCCGCCTCTCGATCGAGCACCTCGCCCAGTATCGCGGCGGCATATGTTTCTGCGTCGATCTCGACCCGCGTTGGGTGATCAAGCTCATCCAAAAGGGCTGGATGGAGCACCTGGAGGCCTACAAGCAGCACTGCATCGACCAGGCGATCACGATCCTCGAGGCCGGACACGACATCCGCTGCATGTTCACCACGCCGAAACTGCTCGAATCGCTGGCGCTCGCGCTCGAAAAGAAGGGCACGACCATCCGCAAGGCGGGCATCACCGGAATTTTCTCGGGTGGCACCGAATTCACGCCGCAGTGGACCCGCTTCGCCGTCGAAGAACTGCTCGACGGCGCCTACATGACGCCCACCTACGGCAACACGCTCATGGGCCTGGCCGCATCCCGACCGGTCGTGCCGGCCGACGGCTACACGATCGCCTACTACGCGCCGCAGCCACGTGCCGTGATCGAGGTGGTCGACTTCGACAACACGAACGAACTCGTCCCCTACGGTGGCACGGGCCGCGTCCGCCTCACCACCCTCACCCATGAGACATTCATCCCGGGGTTCCTCGAACGCGACGAGGGGGAACGGGAACTCCCCTACGCCAAGTATCCCTGGGACGGCATCAGCGGCGTGCGTCCGTTCCGTGCCCTCGCCGCATCCACGACCGTCGGAGTCTACTAGCTTCACGGCTGCACGGCCGTCCGTGGCCCGTGCAGCCTCAGGCCGTCGGCGGTGCAGCAAGGTGCACCTCGCCGGCCATCTGCCCCTCCATCTGAAAGGTTTCGCCATGCATCTTCCCGCGTATCGGTTCGGCAAGCCTTACGAGTCGCTCGAACGCGAGACGCTCGTCCACTTCCTCACCGGCGAGAAGGTGGCCGAGGTGAGCCAGGTGGGGGGTGCGATCGTCGGCCGCGATCTGCAGAAGGCGGGCCAGGCCCGCGCGGCGCTCCTAGCCATCGATCCCGAGGAGATCGTCGAACGGCTCCAGACCGCGGGCAATCTCTACGCCCACGGCACGCTCGCCGTCGGCGACGCGAAGCAGTCGCCCGACGACTTCGTGAAGCAGCAGTCGGCCACCACCGGGCTGCCGGAATCGCTCTGCCGGGCCAATATGCAGAAAAACATGTTCGTGCTCTCGAACATGGACCGCATGCTCGACGCCCTCTCCCGCGGCCTGCCCCCCGAGATCCTCTGGAAAGGTTTTGGAACCGAACACCGCGGCGTGGTCGTGAGTTACCAGGCGCAGTCGCCGGTGCTCGGCCTGGTGCTGCCGAGCAATTCCCCGGGCGTGCACACGCTCTGGCTGCCCGTGATCGCGTTGGGCGTGGGCCTGGTGATGAAGCCGGGGAGCCAGGAACCCTGGACGCCTTACCGCATGACGTCCGCCATGATCGAGGCGGGCATTCCGGCCGAGGCGATCAGCCTCTATCCGGGCGCGACCGACGTGGGCGCCGGCATCCTCAACACCTGCCGGCGGAGCATGATCTTCGGGAGCGCCAAGACGGTCGAGCAGTACCGGGCCAACCCCGGTGTGCAGGTGCACGGGCCGGGATTCTCGAAGATCATCCTGGGCGACGACTGCGTCGACGACTGGGAGCGGCATCTCGACGCGATGGCAGAGAGCGTGGCCATCAACAGCGGCCGCGGCTGCATCAACACGTCGGCGATCTATGCCAGCCGTCACACGAAGGAGATCGCCGCCGCCCTCGCGGAACGTCTCGGGCCGATCGACGTCAAGCCGCCGCAGGATCCCGACGCCAAACTCGCCGCCTTCACGATTCCCGGCGCGGCCAAGGCGATCTGGGGACAGATCGAGGCGGGCCTCAAGGCCACCGGTGTCTCGCACATGACCGCGGCCTACGGCGATCGGCTCGTGGAGGGGGAGCGGTGCGGCTGGCTCCGACCGGTGGTCGCCCACTGCACGTCGCCCGAACCGGACATTGCCAAGGCGGAATACATGTTCCCGTTCGTGAGCGTGGTGGAGTGCCCCCAGGCGGCAATGCTCGAGAAGATCGGCCCCACGCTCGTCTGCTCGGCGATCAGCGAGGATCCTGCATTCCAGGCCGCGCTGATCGACTGCACGGCCATCGACCGGCTCAACCTCGGCCCCATTCCCACGACGAAGCTCGACTGGCTCCAGCCGCACGAGGGCAACATCATCGACTTCCTGTACCGGTCGCGGGCGTTGCAACTGTCGGCAGAAGCCGCGGTCGCGGCATCCTGAAACGCGAGTCGGCCCCGTGACGCATCTGGATGCATCCGTCGCGTTTGAATTCCGTGCCGCCACACGGCTCGTCGTGAGCCGCGGCGCCATCGCGAGGCTGGGGCAACTCGCCCGCGAGTCAGCCGCGACGAGGGTGCTCGTCGTGAGCGACCCCGGGGTCGTGCGGGCAGGCCACGCGGCGGCGGGCCTCGAATCGCTTGTCGCGTCCGGCCTCGCCACGGCCGTCTTCGACCAGTTCGGTGAAAACCCGACTACGGCACAGGTGGAGGCCGGCACCGCCGCAGCCCGGGAATTTCGCCCCGACCTGATCGTCGGCCTCGGCGGCGGCAGCTCCATGGACTGTGCCAAGGGGATCAACTTTCTGCTGTCGTGCGGCGGCCGGATGCACGACTACCACGGCCGCGGCAAGGCCACCGGGCCGCTGCTCCCCTCGATCGCCGTGCCGACGACGGCCGGCACCGGCAGCGAGACCCAGTCGTTCGCGCTCATCACCGATGCGACAACCGGCATCAAGATGGCCTGCGGCGATCCGCGGGCCGCCTTCCGCGTGGCCGTCCTCGACGTGCTTCTCACGCTCACGCAGCCCTCGCGAGTGGCCTCGCTCACGGGCATCGATGCGGTGTCGCATGCGGTCGAGAGCCATGTGAGCCGGGCCGCGACCCCCGCCTCGCAGATGTTCTCGCGGGAGGCCTGGCGGCTGCTGGCGACCAACCTGCCCCGCGTCTTTTCCGACGGCAGCGACGTGGCCGCCCGCGAGGCCGTGCAACTCGGCGCCGCCTGGGCCGGTCTCGCGATTGAACATGCGATGCTCGGCGCAGCCCACGCGCTGGCCAATCCGCTCACGGCCGCCCACCACGTCGTGCACGGCCAAGCCGTGGGACTCATGCTCCCCCATGTCGTCCGATTCAACGCGGTCTCCTGCGGCGCGGCATACGCGGAACTCCTGCACGGCATCGGCATCGACGCGGCTCCCGAGACGGCCGGTGAGCAGTTGGCCGACTGGCTCTCCCGGCTGCTGGTCGCGTCGGGCCTGAGGACGACCCTCTCCGCGCTCGGCATCACCACGCCCGATGGCCCAGCACTCGCCGCCGCGGCAGCCGCGCAATGGACGGGCGGATTCAACCCACGGCCCGTCGGCGTCGACGACTTCGCCCGCCTCTACGAGGTCGCCCGATGAGTCGACTGCTCCTGCTCGTGGCCCTGTCGTTTCACTGCCTGCTGCCGGTTCTCGCCGCCGCCGATGACGCCGCCCCGGCCGATGCCTGGCCGATGGTTCGCGGCTGTCCGGCCGGCACAGGGCGATCGTCGACGACGCTTCGCCTGCCGCTGGCCGATCAGTGGCATCGCAGTTTCGAGAAAACCGCCTTCGGTGCCGTGCCCGTGATCGCCGACGGCGTGATTTATCTCGGCGACTTGGACGGCATGTTCCACGCGCTCGATCTCGCCACGGGCGCGACGAAGTGGACGTTCAAGGCTGAGGCGGCAGGCTTTCCCTCGGCGGCGGCCGTGTCGCTCGACCCCGCCGAGCCGCTCGTGGTGGCGGGGGACGACACCGGCGTGGTACGGGCCTTCGACCGGACGACCGGCACGGTGGCCTGGGAATACGAAACCGAAGGGGAGATCTCGGGCGGCCCCACGATCCTCGGCGGCGACGGCAACGGCGGCCGCGTGCTCGTGGGCTCGCAGGATGCGTCGCTCTCCTGCCTGAAACTCGCCGACGGCAAACTGCTCTGGAAACATTCGATCGCCGACCAGATACGCTGTTCGCCGACGGTCGCCCGCTCCGCCGAAGGGGAACGGGTGTTTCTCGCGGGCTGCGACGGCAAGCTGCATGTGATTGATGCGCAGAGCGGCGAGGAGAAGTCGGCCGTGCCGATCGATGGTCCGACAGGCACCACGCCGGCCACCCGCGGCGACAGGGTGTTTTTCGGCACCGAGGGCGGCGGGTTCTTCGCGATCGATTTCGTCGAAGCCGACGTCGCCTGGCGGGGCCAGGCGGCGGTCAACGGCCAGTCGTATCGGTCAAGCGCGGCGATCGCCGGCGATCTCGTGATCGTCGGCTCGCGTGGCAAGGCTGTCGAGGCCTTTTCATGCTCGGACGGCGGCAAGAAGTGGCGGCATCCCATGCGGGGCAAGGTCGATGCCTCGCCGATCGTGGCGACCATCGAGGGCGGCCAGACCGTGGCGATCGTCGCGGATAGCGCCGGCAAGATCGTGGTCCTCGACGCGGCGACGGGCGAGACAGCATGGGAGTTCGATGCCGGTGGCGGCTTCTCCGCAGGAGCGGCCGCGGCGGCGGGCCATGTCGTGATCGCCTCCGACGACGGCACCGTCTGGTGCTTTGCATCCCCAGTCCGCTGAGCTCGTCCGCTGAACCATCGAGGATCGTCGACAATGGCATGGCTGCAAACAGAACTTCGGCTGGCGCCCCGCCGCCGCGGCTTCCACCTGATCACGTCCGAGGTCGAGGCATCGCTCGAAGGCATGCAGCGGCTGCGTGTCGGCATGCTGCACGTCTTCATTCAGCACACCTCGGCGAGCCTCTCGATCAATGAAAACGCCGACCCCGACGTGCCCCGTGATCTCGAAATGGCGTTCAACCAGATCGCCCACGAGGAGTTTCCCTACGTGCACACGATGGAGGGCCCGGATGACATGCCGGCCCACGTGAAGGCCTCGATGATCGGCAGTTCGGTCACCGTGCCGATCAAGGACGGCGGGCTCTGCCTCGGCACCTGGCAGGGCATTTACCTGTGCGAGCACCGCGACCGCGGCGGTCCCCGCCGGCTCGTGCTCACGCTGCACGGGGAGTGAAGGAATGCCGATCGACCCCATGCCAGCCTTCGATCCCGAACGCTTTCGCAGCGAGGGCCGCGCGATCGTCGACTGGATCGCCGACTACTGGCAAACCGTTGCCGGGAAGCCGGTGCAATCGCCGGCCGAGCCGGGCTGGGTGCGGTCACAGCTCCCTCCGCATCCACCCGAACTGCCCGAACCGCTCGAGGCCGTGCTCGCCGACCTCGACCGCGTCATCGTGCCCGGCCTGACACACTGGCAGCACCCCGGATTCTTCGCCTACTTCCCGGCAAGTGCGAGCGGACCTTCGATTCTCGGCGAGCTGCTCTCCGCCGGATTGGGCGTGCAGGGGATGCTCTGGGCCACGTCGCCGGCCTGCACGGAACTGGAGACCCACGTGCTCGACTGGCTGCGGGAACTGCTCGGGCTGCCCGAGCGGTTCGCCAGTTCCGGTATGGGCGGCGGAGTGATCCTCGACTCTGCCTCCAGTGGTCTGCTCTCCGTGGTCGTCGCCGCCCGCTCGCGGGCTGGTGGCGACGACGCCTGCGAAAGCGTCGCTCCTCACCGTCGGCCACTGGTCGCCTACGCGAGCATCGACGCGCATTCCAGCGTCGAAAAGGGGCTTCGGATCGCCGGCATCGGTCGGCAGTGGCTGCGGAAGATCGAAACGAATGTCCGCGGCGAGATGGATGCGGACAGGCTCGCGTCCGCCATGGATGCCGATGCGAAATCTGGCCGAATTCCCTTCTTCGTGGCCGCCACGGTCGGCACCACGTCATCCGGCGCCTGTGATCCGCTCCCTCTGATCGCCACAGTCGCCCGGCGGCACGGTGCCTGGCTGCATGTCGATGCAGCCTGGGCAGGAGCGGCCGCACTCTGCCCAGAGTTCCGCGAGCCGATCGTGGCCGGCGCCGAGGCGGCGGACAGCTGGGGCTTCAATCCCCACAAGTGGATGCTCGTCAATTTCGACTGCCACACGCTCTGGGTGGCCGACCGCGGCCCGCTCGTTCGCGGCCTCTCCATGAAGCCCGACTACCTGCGAAACGCCGCCACCGAAAGTGGTTCCGTCATCGACTACAGCGACTGGCAGGTGCCGCTGGGCCGCCGGTTCCGGGCCCTCAAGCTCTGGATGACGCTCCGGATGATCGGTGCGGAGGCCCTCCGGCAGCGGATCCGCGACCATGTCGCCTGGGCGACAGAATTCGCCGGCTGGGTGCGTGACGACCCGCGATTCGAACTGCTGGCGGAACCGTCCCTGAGCCTGGTCTGCTTCGGCCTCAAGGCCGGCGACGAGGCCTCGGCCGCCCTGCTCGGCCGGGTCAACCGACAAGGGCGGGTCTTTCTCAGCCCGGCCCGGGTCGCCGGCCGGCAGTCCATTCGGCTGGCGGTGGGCGGCACGCTCACCCGCCGGCAGGACGTGGAGACGGCTTGGCGGGAGCTTTCCAGACTGGCGTGACGCCCCCTCCGGCGGCATTCCAACTGTCAGGATCAATTTTTCCTGCATTTCCGACCCTCTTGCCGCCGATACCCGTGGAATTGGGATGGTGGGGAGAGGGAGCGAACCAACTCCAGAGGCGACCCGTAGTATTGGTTGCGATCCGGTTTTGGACGGCCTTAGTACGGCCGGCGGACCGGGCGAGGAGCAGCACCATGGCACGTAAAGACTCTTTGTTGAACCTGCGGGCGATTCTCATCCGCCGCCGCGATGCGCTGCGGAGCGCGCTCGCTGGCGACCTTTCCCTGCTCAAAGATCTGCGGAGCGAGTCACCCGGCGACGTGATCGACGCGGCCTACGATTCGACTCAGGACGAGATCAGCTCTCAGCTCGCAGAGGTGGAAAGCCGGGAACTGGCCAACATCGAAAATGCCTTGGAACGCATGCGTGCCGGCAAATACGGCTCCTGCGAGGTGTGTGGCGGCAAGATCCCGATGGCCCGGCTTAACGCCCTGCCCTACGCCAACATGTGCATCGAATGCCAGCGCGACCTGGAGCGATCCGGGGACGCGGGCGGGTCGCGGCACGATGAACGCGAGGAACAGGCCGAGGAAACCGTCGCCGGCGACCATGAATTCTGAAACGGGCGGGCGATTGCGTCGGGGCCCTTGCGATATGATGACGCTCGGTTGATCCAGATGCCGATTGATCATGGCCCCGAGCGAGCGTTCCATGATGTCCGTCGAGCGGATGGTGGTTGAGCAGATGCCTGTTGAGCGCAGCGTGAAAAGCATTCGCCTCCTCTGCGCAGCGTTGGTCGGTCTTCTGCCCATCGTCGCCACCAGCCGCGCCGAGGACCCGTCGGTGCAACCGGTGCCGTCCGTCAGGCTCGCGCCGATCGAGCGGCGGGCCGCCGGAAGCGGTGGACGGATCGATCCCATGCGTCCGGC
Organism: uncultured Candidatus Kuenenia sp.; assembly: GCA_964581055.1. Classification (GTDB taxonomy): domain Bacteria; phylum Planctomycetota; class Planctomycetia; order Pirellulales; family UBA1268; genus CAMCQY01. The sequence continues at coordinate 31,918 of CAZOMJ010000060.1, read as the reverse complement.
ACGCCTGTCGGACGCCGAGCGGGAGAAACTCTACGAGCAGGTGTCTCGCGACGCGGAGGCGCTCGAACGACAGGGCGCCCAACTCCGTCGGCTGACGCAACTGCTCCGGCCGACGGTCGTGCACATCGACGCCAAGAAGCCGGCGCTTCGGCCCAAGAACGGCAAGGCGAGCGAAGACGAGGCCGGCTCCGGCGTGATCACGCTGGTGGCGGATCGGACGGTGGTGATCACCAACCGGCACGTCGTCAACCGCGCGGAACTCGACAACATCACGATCCGCCTCGACGGCGGCCGGGAGATCCGCCCGATCCGGCTCTGGTCGGACCCACTGACCGACATCGCGGCGATGGAGATCGAGGGGGATGATCTCGAGACGGCCCGCGTGGCCAGCGGCGATTCCCTGCAGATCGGGGACACCGTGCTGGCGATCGGTAGCCCCTTCGGCCTTTCGCATTCCGTGACGCTCGGCATCGTGTCGGCCAAGGGCCGCCGTGATCTCGAACTGGGCGAGGGCAACGTCAAGTTCCAGGACTTCATCCAGACCGATGCCGCGATCAATCCGGGGAACAGCGGCGGGCCGCTGGTGAACCTCCGCGGCGAGGTAGTCGGCCTCAACACGGCCATCGCCAGCAATTCGGGCGGCAGCGAGGGCATCGGCTTCGCGATCCCGATCTCGATGGTGATGTTCGTCACCCGGCAGTTGGTCGAAACGGGCTCGGTGTCGCGGGCCTATCTCGGCGTCACGCTCGACCGTGTCTTCACACAGAAGGCGGCGAACCGGCTCGGCATGGTGCGGGCCGTGGGCGCGCATGTGTCGGGCGTCACCACGGGTTCTCCCGCCGACGTCGCGGGCGTGCAGGCCGACGACGTCATTCTGGAGGTCGATGGCGTGGCGATCGAGGACGACGACCACCTGGTGAGCCTCGTGAGCGTGACCCCCACCAACAGCACGGTGACGCTCACCGTGTTTCGCGACGGCGAGCGGATCTCCCTCCGGATGCCGGTGGCCAGCCGCGAGGAATTCGAGGCGCAGTAGGCCTGACACACGCACGACACGGCATCCTGCCGTTCGCGCTTGGCGGGCCCCCGCCTGAAATTCCTTCCCGGCCTGCGTAGCCCCCTCATGCCGCTGCTTCGGCGGCTCGGCGAGCCCGCAGGGTTTGCGCGTCTTTTGCGGTCGTTGCAACGGTTCCGGCAGTGCCTGGAAACCTCATTGGGACTGCCGGTTCTGCCGAAAAGAACGGTCATGCTGGTCATGTCCAGCGTGACGATTGCACCGGGGCGGAATCGGCCAACATCCCATGCACACCTTCATTCGCGGGATCATCTGGCGGGCTGTGGCGGTCGCCGCCGTGGTGTGCCTTCTTCTCCCACCGGGACTGCCTGGGGCCAACGCAAACGCCGGCTGGGACCACGAACCCTGCATCGACTGGCCCGGCGGGGAGCGGGAAACCTTTGCCGTCTTCGACACGCTCTTTCTCGAGCGTGACAACGCTTCCAACAACGTGCCGCTGATCATCAATGGCGACACCAACACGACCGTCTTTGCAGCGCCCGACCTTCAGTTCGCGACCGCCCCGGGCGTACGGGCCATCCTTGGCGAGCACGGCCCGCAGGGGGTGGGATGGGAGGTCGGATATGTCGGCGTCTACGGCATGTTCGCCTCCGATACCGCGACGGGCGGCGACACCTATGAGATCGCGCCGCAATTGTCGAGCGAGATCAACAGTTTCACGAATGCAGCGGTCGCCAAGGCCACCTACGCCTCGGCGCTCAACATGGCGGAGGCCAACCTGCTGTTCACCCACTGCCACGTCAACCGCCAGCGCCGGTCGGGCTACTCTGCGGAGCGGCGACGGCGGGAGACGACGATCGACTGGATCACCGGCTTCCGCTGGGCAGGGCTCGAGGAGAAGGCCTCGCTCGACTTCACTTCGAGCACGACCGGCCTGACCAACGGGTATTCCGTGCAGACGAGCAGCAACCTCTTCGCCGGCCAGATCGGCCTGCGGGGCCGCACGCAGTGGCGGCATTGGGCGGTGGAAGGTTGGCTCAAAGCGGGCCTGGCCGGGGCCGCACTTTCGCAGTCGCAGTCCGCGATCGTCGATCCGGACACGGGGCCGTACAGGCCGGCAGGGGGATCGACGGCCGGCACGGTCGGCGGCATCTTCGACTTCAACGCGTCGCTCGTCCGCCGCCTCGGAGAAACCTGGTGGCTACGACTGGGCTATAGTTCCTTCTGGCTGACCGGCGTGGCGCTGGCCCCGGATCAGTTCGACTTCGCGGCGAGCACCCAGGCCGAAACGACGCTCGATGCCAACAAGACGCTTTGGCTTGGCGGCGCAAACCTCGGCCTGGAAAAGCGGTGGTAGCCAGTCGCTCGGGACCGGCGCAGCCACTGCACGAAGCGCACACTTCACTATGATTGGGCCGCCACCAGTTCCACCTCGAAGGTGAGTGTCGCGCCCTTCGGGATTATGCTGCCCGCCGGCGGATTTGCGCCGTAGGCGAGGTCCGCCGGAATGGTCAGGATTCGCCGGCTGCCGACCTTCATGCCGGCAAGGCCTTCGAAGAAGCCCTTGATGACGTACCCCATACCGAACGTGAACTGGTACGGCGTGTTCCGGGGCCGTGAACTGTCGAAGACACGGCCGTCGGCAAGCATGCCGGTGTAGTGCGTCGTCACCTTTTTGCCGACGACGGGCGAGGCACCGTTGCCGATGACGACATCACGGTAACGCAGGCCGCTGTTCGTGGTGACCGTCGGAAAAATGCTCCGCGGTGCGGCGATGCGCAACGGCCCCTTCGGACTCGAGATCGTGCCGACACGGCTGCCGAGCGTCGATGTCGAGACGATGCCCGGATTCTTGCCGGCGTTTCCCTGCGTGACGAAGAACCGATCGATTGCGCCGTCGCCATTGAGGTCGACAGGCGCGGTGTAGACCGGGGCGTTGGGCTTGGCGAGCGACGCGAACGCGGCAAACTGTCGGAGCGGTGCGGCGGTCACGGTGCCCAAGGCTCCGGCGTAAACGCTCGTCAGGCCACCACCGCCGCGGCCGGCCGAGACGACGATGTCGTCGATACTGTCCTTGTTGTAGAGGCCCGATGCCACCGTCACCCCGCCCTGCAGCTCGGTGAACATCGACGCGATCGTCATCACGACGCGAGGCGTCGCGGAGACATCGTAGGCCTTCACCGTGGCCGGCATCCCGGCCCCGCTGCCGACGACGATCTCGACCCGCCGGTCGGGGATGGTCGCGTTCAGGAGCCTGCCTTCCGAAAAGGTGCCGAGGTCGGCGACCGCAACGGAGGCGCCTCCGTCGAACGTGCCGCCAAATGGCGTGAACGAACGGTGGGCTTTGTTGGCGATCGGGTCGGCCGCGTTCACCGACAGAAAGATGTTCACGGTGCCGCCGCCGCGTGACATGGCCGCGACGACGTCCTCACGACCGTTGGCATCGACATCGCCGCAGGCCACGTCTGTGCCGCCCCGGTACGCCGCTCCAAACGGAAACGTCCGATAGGCGACCAGTTCCCTGAGCGTCGACGATCCGGCCTGTTCCTTGAAGACACGAATCTCAGCCACACGTCCCGGGCCGCTCGCGGCCAGAATCTCGGGACCGCCGTCTCCATCGACATCGCCCATCGCCACCCGCACACCCCCACCGAAGGTCGTCTCGAAGGCCGTGGCCTGCGCTCGGACGGCACCGGTTTGCGCGTCGAGCAGTGTCACGATCGGACTGCTGCCAATGCCGGCGCCAACGGCCACGCTGGCCGCCATCACCTGCCGCTGCTCGAGCAACTCGAGTGTCAGACGCTGCCTTCGGTCCTGACGGCGGTGCTGCGTCGGGCCGCCGGAACGGGCTGCCATCGAAGGATCTCCTGTCGCGGTGTCGCCGCCGGTCGACCCATCGGTCGATCCACCTGTCGGCCCACCTCTCAACTCCAGCGGAAAAGGGCCATGGGTGCCCGTTTTCACACCCCCCATAAATACCCCACCGTTTAGGCGGTGGCAATGATTGGGCGGGCCGCGACGTTTCAGGGGGGCCGTACGCGTCCCGCAACTGGCCGTGACTCACGTCACCGCGGCGGCAGTGGCCAGCGAACGCAGGATGCAGTCCTTCACGGCGGGCACGTCGCAGTTGACGAACAGGTCGGCGTTCGGCCGCTGCTGTCGGACCTGCCGGCGGTCGATCACCAGCATGCCGGCAGTGAGATCGCCGATCGTCTCCACGTCGGCCACGATCGCCGCTCGCTCGAAAAGTTCAGGATTCGTCGCCGCCACCAGCGTCACCACGTCGTGCAGGCAGACCCCCTCGCTCCCGAGGAGTTGCCGATGGGCCCGGAAGGTATGCGGCAGCATCCGCCGCAGGAGCAAGCCTGCCCGCGAGGTCTCGTCCGGCAGTTGTTCCAGAAAATCAAACTCGAGCATCATCTGGCTCGTGGTCTCCAGCGGCACGAGCGACTTGGTGAGCGGCTCGCGGATAACATGCCGCGCCGCCGGCGGATCGCAGTAGAAGTTGAGGTCCGCAACCGGCGTGACGTTGCCGGCCCCATGCACCGTGCCGCCGGAGATGATCACCCGGTCGATGATCTCGGCGATCGAGGGATCCCGCCTCAGCAACCGGGAGAGATTGGTCAGCGGCCCCAGCGCGATGATCGTGACCTCGCGGGGATTCGCGCGGATCGTCTCCCACATCACCTTCTCCGCCACGTGCCCGCCGTGCAGCTGGGCCCGTGGCAGATCGATGCCACCCAGACCGTCGCCGCCATGCATGTTGAACGGCTTCTCCGGGAGCGCCGTGTCGGTGGGGGCGATGCCGATCCGCGGCAGCCGCGGCGGATCGAGATAGGCCACGATCGCCTGCAGGTTGCCCGTGGCCTGCTCGGGCATCACGTTGCCGCCGGCGGCCGTGACCGCCAGCACCTCCAGCCGCGGATCGTAGAGGGCCATGGTCAACGCCACGGCATCGTCGATCCCGGGATCGACGTCCAGGATCACCTTGCGGGGCACTGGAACGGGCATGATGAAAGGGGCGTCTCGTGGTTCGCTACGCTGGCGATCGATCGGTGCGGTAGTCTAACCGGGCCGTATGATGCAGGGCGGAAGAATTCCCGTCCAATCGTATCCGAAACCAGCTCGCCATGCCTTCCACTCCGGCAGGCGCGACACGTCCTGCGAGATTTCCATGGATCGACCGGTAGACACGCCCGACGTCACTCAGTCTCTCGCCCGCCTGCGTCAGGGGCTTCATGCGGGCCGCGACGAGACACGGCGGCTTGTCGACGGCGTGCTGGCGGGAACGGTCGACCTGGAGATTTTCGGCCAATGGTTGCTGGCCCTCGCCGACCTCGGCGAGTCGGCCGACGAGATCGCCGGCGTGGCCGAAGCCCTGCGTGGCCGGATGCTCCCCATCCACGGTCGGCATGCGGTTGTGGCCGACACCTGCGGCACCGGCGGCGACGGCTGCGGATCGTTCAACATCTCGACGGCGGCGGCGGTCGTCGCGGCGGCGGCGGGGCTGCCGGTGGCGAAGCACGGCAACCGCGCGGTGACCAGTCGCACCGGTTCGGCCGACGTGCTCGAGCAGTTGGGCGTCGCGGTCGGGGTACCACCGGAGGTATCCGCGCAGCAGTTCGAGGCCATCGGACTCTGCTTCTGCCTGGCACCGGTACACCATCCCGCGATGGCCCGCGTGGGGCCGCTGCGGCGGTCGCTCGGGCGACCGACCGTCTTCAACCTCGTCGGGCCGCTCTGTAATCCCGCCGGCGCATCGGTGCAGGTGATCGGTGTCGGACGGGCTGCCGCGAGGGAACCACTGGCCGAGGCGGCTCGGCTCCTGGGCGCGAAACGCGCACTCATCGTCTCAGGACATCTCGGCGAGGGCACGTATGGCGACGGCCCCGAAAAGGTATTCGACGAGATCAGCCTCTTTGGCCCGACTGACGTGATCGACGTGTCGGCCGGGTCGACCACGCGATCGCGTTGGAATCCAGAGGATTTTGGCATCGCGACGCAGCCGTCCGCCCGCCTCGAGGAGTTGTCCGTGGCCGGCCCCGCCGAGAGCGCAGCGGCGATCCGCGACGTGCTCTCGGGCGCGAAGGGACCGCGCCGCGACGTCGTCGTGCTCAACGCGGCCGCGGTGCTCTGGGCGGCAGGCCGGGCCGCCGATCTGCCCGCGGCCCGGGCCACCGCCGAGACTGCGATCGATTCCGGCGCCGCAGCCAGCCTTCTCTCAAAATGGTGCCAGCCACCAACGCCTGGGAATCAAGGCAGCTCGACTCTCTAGACCGCCTGGATGTGGTGCCCGTCACCATTTTTGGGCCTCGCCACCGCGGATGAACGCCCCCAATGCAACTCGACGTCATTCAGCCCGCGCCTGAGCCTCCGGTCGTCAAGCCCTGCTGTGCCAAGGCCGACGCCGGCGAGTTCGGCTGGCGGTGCCCCATGCACCCGCAGATGACCAGCAGTTCGCCAGGCAGCTGCAGCATCTGTGGCATGCCGCTCGAACCGATCGGGCAGGACGCCGGCGCGGCGCAGGCCCGCAGCCACGAATTGCGGCGGCTCGTGATCTGCAGTGTGCTGGCTGCGATTCTCATGGCCGTGGCGATGCTGGGCATGCTCGGTCCTGGTGGGCATGGTGGGCATGGCGGGCATGGAGCCGGGGACAGCGTGCACGGCGGCCTGCTCCCGCGCTGGCTGGCCGGCCAGGCGGGCAATTGGCTGCAATTGTTTCTGGCGACGCCGATCGTCTTCTGGGGCGGATGGCCGATTCTCTCCGGCGGACTCGCGGGCTTCCGCCGCGGTCGGCCCACGATGTTTTCGCTCATCAGTCTGGGCGTGCTCGTGGCGTGGATGGTGAGCGTGGCGGCAACGGTCGCCCCGTCCATATTTCCCGAGGCGTTCCGCCGCGGCGACGGCAGCGTGGAGGTGTTCTTCGAGTCGGCCGGCATGATCGTCGTGCTCGTGCTCCTCGGCCAATTGCTCGAGAGCCGGGCCCGCCGCGGCACGACGACCGCCATCCGCGCGCTGATGGACCTGACCCCTCCCACGGCCGAGCGGGAACCGGGGGGCGAGACGATCCCGCTGGCCATGGTGCGGAAGGGCGACCTGCTCCGCGTGAAGCCCGGCGGACGGATTCCCACCGACGCCATCATCCGCGAAGGCGCGACCAGCTGCGACGAATCGTTGCTGACCGGCGAGCCGATGCCGGCGGCACGCTCCGTCGGCGACCGCGTGCTCGGCGGGGCGATCAACGGCTCCGGAGCGATCGTCATCGAGGCGGACACGGCGGCCGACGGGGCGCTCGTGGCCCGAATCGCCCGACTCGTCCGCGAGGCGCATGAGAAGCGGGCGCCGATCGAGCAGTTGGCCGACACCATCTCGGGCATCTTCGTCCCGATCGTGCTGGCGATCGCCCTGCTCGCCTTCCTGGCCTGGTCGACGATCGGGCCGCAGCCACGGATGGCGCTCGGGCTCCTGTCGGCCGTGAGCGTGCTCGTGATCGCCTGCCCCTGCGCGCTGGGGCTGGCGACGCCACTCGCGATGACGGTGGCCATTGGGCGGGGCGCAAAGGCCGGCATCCTCGCCCGCTCAGCAGAGGCGATGGAGAAACTGGCGCGGGCCGGCACGATCGTCTTCGACAAGACGGGCACGCTCACGCAGGGCCGGCCGCGGATCGTCTCGGCCGTGGCGGTGAGCCCCGACGGCCGGTCAGTCGCCATCGACGACGTGGCCGCGGCACCGGAAAAACTCTCGCAGGAACCGTTTCGCACGCTCCTCTTCCATGCCGCCAGCCTCGAGGGGGCGAGCGAACATCCGCTCGGACGGGCCTTCACGCAGGCTGCTGCCGCCGCCGGCATCGACATGGCGAGGCCTGAGGCGGTCGAGGCGATCGTCGGCCGCGGCGTCGTCGGGAAGGTGCAGGGCACGACGGTGCTGGTGGGCAACGCGGCCTTGCTCAACGCTCGCGGGATCGCGCTCGACGCGACACCACCCTCAGCCGCCGCGACCACGATCCACGTTGCGGTCGATGGCGGCTTCGCCGGTTCCTTCGGCCTCGCCGACCCACCGCGGCCCGAGGCGGCGGCCGTGATCGCCGACCTTGCCAGCCGCGGCTTCATGATGGAGATGCTTTCGGGCGACACGCCCGCAGCGGCGGAGCAGGCAGCGGCGAAGGTCGGCCTCGCCCGGGCGACCGGCGGGCTCTCACCGCAGCAGAAGGCGGAACGGATCGCGGCGATCAAGGCCGGGCAGGCCGGCGGCACGAGCGTGGTGTTCGTGGGCGACGGCATCAACGATGCACCGGCTCTCGCGTCGGCCGACGTGGGCATCGCGATGGGCTCGGGTGCCGACGTGGCCCTCGAAACCGCCGATATCACGCTGCTCTCCGGCGGCCTCGCAGCGGTGCCCCGGGCGGTCGATCTCGCCCGGGCCACCATGAAAAACGTCCGCCAGAATCTGGGGCTGGCCTTCCTTTACAACGTGCTGGCGTTGCCCGTGGCGGCAGGTGCGCTCTATCCGCTACTCGGGCATGTGACGAGTCCGATGCTGGCAGCGGCGGCGATGAGCCTCTCCTCGCTCTCCGTGATCGCCAACTCGCTGCGGCTCCGCCGCCTCGATCTCAAGTGACGCGGGCATCGCATAGATTCGCCGACGGTTCGGGGCTGCCCACGCCCCGTATACACGCGACGGCTCGGCATCCTGCCGACCGTCGCTTGGCGGGCCTCCGCCCGCTGGTGCTGACCCGGCCCTCCGGGCCTAGTGCTTAGGCGCGATGTGCCTCGCGGAATCCGTGAGGGGCTGCCCATGCCCTGAGAGCCGGCGTTGCTGACAAGCGAAGGCATGGATGCCGGAGCGCAGTCAGCATCGAGTGAGCGAAGGGCAGGATGCCCGTAGCGAACGTCCGGCGACGGGGCGTGGGCAGCCCTGAACCGTTGCAGCACTCAGCCTGTCACCAGCGGCACGACGAGCCCGTCGTAGGCCAGTTCGATCCCGGCCGGCAGCGCCGCCTGCGAGGCCGCGTGCAGCAGATCGTGCCCCATGTGCACGAAGAGCGTCCGACGGGCGTTCACCCTCGCCGCCACGGCAAGCGCCTCCGAAACGGAGAAATGCGTGGGGTGCGGCGCTGGCCGGAGGCAGTCGAGGATCAGCGTGTCGAGCCCTTCGAGCAACGGCCAGGTCTCGTCGGGGATGCAATTCGTGTCGGTGCAGTAGGCGAGGTTGCCGAAGCGGAAGCCCAGCACGTCGAACGGCCCATGCTTGAGCCGCAGCGGCACGATCCGCTGCCCGAGCAATTCAAAAGGCTCCAGTCCGATCCTCTCGAACACGACCTTGGGGACGCCGCCTCCCTTGGGAGGCTCTGCGGAAAAGGCGTAGTCGAACGCCTTGCGAATCCTGAGTTCGACCCGTTCCTCGCAGGAGAGCGGCAGGGAACGGCCTGACGCGAAGCAGATCGGACGAATGTCATCGAGGCCGTAGACGTGGTCGACGTGGTCGTGCGTGTAGAGCACGGCGTCAACCCGCTGGATGCGTTCGCGGAGCAGCTGGGTCCGCAGATCGGGCGTAGTGTCGACCAGCAGCGTGCCTTCGGGCAGCCCGAGGACAACGCTCGTGCGGGTACGGCTGTCGCGGGGGTCGCCGCTGCGACAGGTGGGGCACACGCAGCCCACGACGGGCACCCCGACGCTTGTGCCGGTGCCGAGGAAGAGCAACTGCCCGGAAACGTCGCGAAACATCCCCGGCTCGGTGGTTGGCAACGGCATGGAACCAGCTCGGGGGGGGCGAAGAACACGCCACTTCGACGGCGCGCCAGCGAGCAATATGACGACTTTTTTCGATGCGCCCAGCGCCGGGTCGCCTCCGGGTCGCCTTGACCCATGCGGCGGCAGACCGCGACAATCGTTTCCAAAGGACGCTCCAACACTATGCAACAGCTTGAACGACTCTGGGATGGTTTCTCGAACGTCGCCGCCGGTGCCGGCTCCCGGCTCGAACGGTTCATCACCGGGCTGTTCGGCTCGTCCAATGCGCGGTATCTGCGTCGTCTGGAGCCCCGGATCGAGGCGATCAACTCCCTGGAGCCGAAATACCAGGCCATGTCCGAAGCCGAACTCCGCGGCCAGACGGCGGAATTCCGGCGGCGTTTGGCCGGGGGCGAAACCCTCGACGACATCCTCGTCGAGGCCTTTGCCGTCTGCCGCGAGGGGGGCCGTCGGTTCCTCGGGATGCGGCACTACGACGTCCAGCTCATCGGCGGCATGGTGCTCCATTCGGGCGCCATCGCCGAGATGATCACCGGCGAGGGAAAAACGCTCGTGGCCACCCTGCCCGCCTATCTCAACGCCTTGGAAGGCAAGGGCGTGCATGTCGTCACCGTCAACGACTACCTGGCCCGCCGCGACATGGAATGGATGGGGCCGCTCTACATTGGTCTCGGCCTCACGGTGGGCGCGATCCAGTCGGGCATGGACTCGGGCGAGCGGCAGGAGTCGTATGCCCGCGACATCACCTACGGCACCAACAACGAATTCGGCTTCGACTATCTCCGCGACAACATGCGGATGGCCGCGAGGGGCGACGACCGCTTTCCGAAACACATGCAGCAGAGCCAGGGGCCGCTCAACTTCGCGATCGTCGACGAGGTGGACAACATCATAATCGCCGAGGCCCGCACGCCGCTGATCATCTCCGGGCCCGCCCACGATGACGTCACGAAATACACCAAGGCCGACCAGATCGCCCGGCAACTGGTGGCCGACCGTCACTTCGAGGTGAAGGAGAAGGAACACACCGTGTCCCTCACCGAGGAGGGCGTGCGAACGGCCGAAAAGCTCGCCGGTGTGGAGAGCTTCTACACGGCCGGCAACATGGAGTGGCCGCACCTCATCGACAACTCCCTCAAGGCCCACCATCTCTACAAGCGGGACGTCAACTACGTCGTGCAGAACGGCGAGGTGGTGATCGTCGACGAGTTCACCGGCCGTCTCATGCCCGGCCGGCAGTGGTCCGATGGTCTGCACCAGTCGGTCGAGGCGAAGGAGGGTGTGAAGGTGAAGGAGGAGTCGCAGACTCTCGCCACCGTCACCCTGCAGAACTTTTTCAAGCTCTACAAGAAGGTCGGCGGCATGACCGGCACCGCCATGACCGAGGCGAACGAGTTCTGGAAGATCTACAAGCTCGACGTGATCGCCATCCCGCCCAATCGCGGCATGAAGCGGCTCAACCACCCAGACGTCATCTACCGCACCGAACGGGAAAAGTGGGTTGCGGTGGCCGACGAGGTGGAGCGGATCAACCGCTGGGACACGCTCGCGATGACCGACGGCAGCTGGAAGATCGGCACGATCCTCAAGACGGCCGACGGCATGCACGAGTTCCAGCCGAAGGGCGAGCGGACGACCGAGATGGTGCCGGTCGCCAAGGTCAAGGAAGTCCAGAAGAAGGGCCTGCCCGTGCTGGTCGGCACCGTCTCCATCGAGAAGAGCGAGCGGCTCGCCGATCTGCTCGAGAAGCGGGGCGTCGACCACCAGGTGCTCAACGCCAAGCAGCACAAGCGCGAGGCCGAGATCATTGCCCAGGCAGGCCGACTGGGCGCCGTCACGATCGCCACCAACATGGCTGGTCGTGGCACCGACATCATCCTCGGCGGCAATCCCGACACGCTCGCCTGGGCGACGCTCCAAAATACCTACGCGACGCGGCTCGACGTGCCCAAGGAGGAGTGGGACGCCCTCGTCGCCGAAATCTCGTCCCGAGAAAAGATGAAGGAAGAGGGCGCGGTCGTCCGCGACATGGGCGGGCTGCAGATCGTGGGCACCGAGCGGCACGAGGCCCGCCGGATCGACCTCCAGCTCCGCGGCCGCTGCGGACGGCAAGGCGACCCCGGCTCGAGCCGGTTCTTCCTCTCGCTCGAAGACGATCTGATGCGGATCTTCGCCGGCGAGTGGGTGAAGAACGTGCTCACAAGGCTCGGCATGCAGGATGGCGAGGCGATCGAGAGCAGGATGGTGACCCGCCGAGTCGAGGCCGCGCAAAAGAAGGTCGAGGAGCGGAACTTCGAGGTCCGTAAGAACCTGCTCGAATACGACGAGGTGATGGACGAGCAGCGGAAGCGGGTCTACGGGTTTCGCCAGCGCATCCTCGATGGCGAGCCCTGCCGCGACATCATCCTCGACATGGTCGATCGCCAGATCGATCAGAACATCGGCACGTTTCTCGACCGCGACTACGGCACGCAGACCTACGCCACCTGGGCCTCGGGCCAGCTCTCCTGCGAGCTCGACGGCAACGACTTCCGCGGCATGTCGCCCGAGGAGGCCCAGCGGCGGGCGGCGGACGAGGCGGTGCGGCAGTCGGAGGCACAGATCTTCGAGGCCGTCGAGGAAAACCTCCCCGCCGGAGAGGACGAACAGGAATGGAACTGGTCGGCGCTGGCGTCGTTCGCAAACGTGCGGTGGAAGCTTTCCGTCAACGATCGCGATCTGAAGCGGGTGGGCCGCAACGATGTCGCTGAATTCCTGCAGGAGCGAGCCCAGGAAGCGATCCATCGGATCGACCTCTCCGAAGGGGCCAAGTTCCTCGACTCCGACTACGGTCTGCGGACCGCCTGCGGCTGGACGGAATGGAGGTTCGGCGTCGGGCTCGACGCGCAGGAGCTGGCGGCCGTCGAGAAGAACGGCGTTGATCCGCAGGCCTTCAAGCAGCTTGTTCGCCGCAAGGCACGCGATGTCTACGGCCGCCGCGAGATCGAATACCCGGTGCTCGTGGGGCTGTCGCACTTCTCGGGCCGGCTGCCCGACGGCAGCCGCGGCCTCGACCGCGAGGGCCTGCTGGCCTGGGCACGGGAGCGGTTCGACCCCTCGCTCACCGCCGACGATCTCGCGTCTACGAATCTCGACGACCTGAAGGCGGTGCTCGCGGCGGCGGCCCGGCGACGCCATGCCCAGCCGGACGATCCCCGCGACGAAATGAAGCGGATGGAGCGGTCGGTGCTCCTGCAGATCCTCGACAACGCCTGGAAAGACCACCTGCTGGCGATGGACCACCTGCGGGCGAGCGTGGGGCTGCGAGGCTACGCCCAGGTCGATCCGAAGGTGGAGTACAAGCGGGAGGGGATGCGGACCTTCGACCTGATGTGGAAGGGCATCGACGAGCGGGTGACCGATATCGTCTATCGGATCGAACAGGTCGAAGACGACGAACTGCGGAGCACGTGGAAGGAGACCGCTGCCATCCATGCGGAGGCATCCTCGGCGACGCTGCCGGAGCCTGGCCAGCCGGCCGGCGTTCAGCCCGAAGCGGCGGGCGACACGCGGGGCGTGCAGGCGGTAGAGCCGATCCGCAATCTGGGCCAGAAGGTCGGACGCAACGATCCCTGTCCATGCGGCAGCGGGAAGAAATTCAAGAACTGCTGCGGCAAGTCGAGCGGCGTCGCCGCGGGGTGAGTGTGGGGTGGCCCCCGGTTACGCCGAGACCTGCTGCAGCGGAAACAGATACCGCCAAGGTCCCAGCCTGACGTAGCGGACGACCGCCGCCACCCGATACCCTGCCTTCGCATGGGACCGGAGGGCGGCAACGTTCCAGGGAACGGTCAGCATGATCGCGGCCACACGGGCCTCGTCACGCAGATGCCGCAGCCATGCCACGCTGAGCGCCGGGGCAATCCCCATGCCGCGCACCTCAGGCAACGTGTAGGCGTCGAACTGATAGGCCTCACCGGCTGCCAAGGGGAGGTCACGGCCGAGCGACCGTTTCATTTTTATTCTCTCGCTTGATCCCCAGATCACCCCGACGATCCGGTCCTGGTGTCGGGCCACAAGGCAGCGATCACCCCTCAGAAGCTGCTGAGTCACGTCATGACTGCTCGCGTCCGGGCGGAACACGAGATAGGCCTGCACATCCTCGAGTGTCAACCAACCTATCGCCACCGGTAGCGTCGTCGGGCAATCCAGGATCGGCTCCGCCAGCGGCCGCCGGAGCAGGTAGAGTCGCCGATATCCCAACGCATCAATGGACTTGAGCCAGAAACTACCCAGTCCCTCCTCGTGTAACGTACGCCAGACGCGGCACCACAGTGGATCGTTCATGCCACTCCACCCGCCCTCGGTGCGACGGCGTGGACCGCCACGTAGTGGCCGGTGAGCCATCGCGTCGGCCAGCGTTCCAGCCGTTCCCATGCCTGGAGGTGTCGCAGGAATACCTCTTGCCAGGATCGGCTCAACCGCTCCATCGGCCCGGCCACAGCCACCGCGATCGCCCGCGGGCAGTGCATGACCGCGGTCGACTCGACGACATGCAGGCCGGCAGCCAGCAACGCCCTCTCGAGGGCGCGGTGCCCAAGCGTCTTGCCGACCTGATACGGAACGATGCCGACGCGTCGCAGCAGGCCGAGCAGCGGCCCGTTCCGCAGCCAGATGAGTGGATTGGCGGGATTATCGAGCGTCAGGATCAGCGTGCCGCCGGAGCGGAGCACGCGGCAGAGTTCGCCGAGCGCTACCTGAATATCGGCTGCTGACTCGAAATGGTCCAGCGTCGATCCTGAGAACACGACGTCGAACGATGCATCTGCAAACGGCAGCGAGCGCACGTCGGCGACGACGGCTTCCAAACTGGGAATCCGCGCAGCCGCCTCTGTCACCATCGCCGGCGAGACGTCGATGCCGGTGACAGGCAATCCTCTCGCGAGCAACCACGGTGCGATTCCCTGACTGACAGCCTCGTCAAACAGATCGGTCTTGAGCAAACGTAGACGACTCCCGTCCCCGATCAATCCGCCTGCCCAGCGAGAAAGCAACCCAATCTGCTGGCGATCCGTGAACTCCCGCCACAGCCTGTGCGGCTGCCTTCTCTGCCAGTCGTCCCCGACGGAGTCCCAATAGTCATGCTCGCTTGTCGCCATCGTTCTCAGTCGCGGTGTTGGTGCTTACAGACTGAGGGTACCATGGGTTGAACCGTCGCGGCACGCCACCAGCTGCATCATGAATCCGACGCTCAAGACATCGCTGCACTGTGCCGTGGATAAT
Source organism: uncultured Candidatus Kuenenia sp. (assembly GCA_964581055.1). Taxonomy (GTDB): domain Bacteria; phylum Planctomycetota; class Planctomycetia; order Pirellulales; family UBA1268; genus CAMCQY01. The sequence continues at coordinate 16,894 of CAZOMJ010000060.1, read as the reverse complement.
ACCCTGCGACGGATGCCGCTCGTGCTGCATTCCGGCGACGCAGGCAGCATGCTGGTGGTCGGCGAGGAACGCTGGTCGCGGTATCTGCCGGACCGCTTTTTTGGCAGCGGTCCGCGGGAGAGCCGCCGCCTCGGAAGCTATTGGCCGTGGCAACTGCCCCGCGTGCTCCGGCGGTGGCGAGATGCCGCCGACATCACCGTGGCCCGTGCCGATCGGGTGACGGCCTGTCTCTTCCCTTCCGAGGATTACCTGCGAGTGCCGGAGTGGATCCGAATGGTTGCGCCCGTGCCGGCGTCCGACGCCGACATCCTATCTCGTGACGCCAAAACGGCCATGCGAACCATACGTAAGAACGGGCTGACCTGGAGGATCACCCACGATCCCGCCGAACTGGAAACCTACATTGATCGCGACTATCAGCCCTACATCAGCCGCCGGTACGGTCCTGATGCGTACGTTCGACCGCGTCGCTGGCTGCGCACAACATTTCGCACGGGTGGCCTGCTGTGGGTCGAGCAGACTGGCGTTCCGATCGCAGGGCTGCTGTTTGAAAAGTGCGGTGGGGTTTTCGTGCATTTGACGACAGCCTGCGTGAACGCCGACGAGCACCTGCTCAGGCTCGGCGCGATTGATGCCACCTATCTCTTCGGTTTCCGCGCGGCGAGATCGTTTGGACTCGCCACCATGGATATGTTGGGGTGCCGGCCATGCCTCCACGACGGCTTGTTCCGTTGCAAGAGGAAATGGGGCGGAGCCGTCGCGGAGAAACCCAACAATGCCTACGACCTCCTCGTCCGCTGGAACACCGCGAACCAGTCGGTGATGCGGTTTCTCGCCGATTCGCCGCTCATCTTCCGCGACGGGGATAACCTGTCCGCGATCCACGCCGATCGCGTCACGCCACGGGAGAAGCTTGTCGCGCCCGGACTGCGCCGGCTCGTCACGCCCCGCCCCGACGCCGCCTTTGGCGCGTGGAAAGAAGATCGGGGCGACGAATCGGCGACGGATCGTTAGCCTTGATGCCAGCCAGGCCGCGGATCCATGCCGTGGCCGCCGCCTTCTGTCCGACCACTGCTGCATGCTGCTCAACGCCGTCTACCTCGTCGCCTTCGTGGTCCTCCTGCCCTGGGTGGCGTGGCGAAAGTTCTCCGGCGGGCGACCGGTCGCCGCCCCCTGGACGCGGTTCACTGGCGGCATCGCTCCCCTGTCCCGCTGCGACGCGGGCGTTTCCCGGATCTGGCTCCATGGCGTGAGCGTCGGCGAGGTGCAACTGCTCTCCGTGCTGGCCGCCGAGATTCGCCGCCAAGCCGAAAACGACGGCCGGCGGGTCGACTGTGTCATTTCCAGTTCCACGACCACGGGGCTCGACGTCGCCGTCAAACGGTTCGGTGCCGATCGCGCGTTCCCCTGCCCGCTCGACCTCACCTGGGCCGTCAACCGCGTGCTCGACCGCGTGCGTCCCGATCTGCTCGTGCTGGGCGAACTCGAACTCTGGCCAAACCTGCTCGCCTGCGTCCATGCCCGCGGAATTCCGGTCGTGGTGGCCAATGCACGGATGAGCGAGAAGAGCGCGCAAGGCTACGGCCGGATTCGCCCGCTCGTGCGCCGGATGCTCGGAAAGGTATCGCTCGTGATCGCACGGTCGCAGGAGGATGCCGACCGCTTCGCCTCGTTCGCGCCGCCCGGAGGCTGCAAGGTGATCGTCACCGGCTCGATGAAGTTCGACGGCGTGAGAGGGGATCGGCAGGCACCGGAAGTCACGATGCTGCGTCGGTTGGCCGACTTTCGCGACGACGATGTCGTGTTTCTCGCCGGCAGCACGCAGGCGCCCGAGGAGCAACTGGCCCTTGATGCCTTCGTCGCCGCGGCGGAGCGGCATCCGCAGCTGCGGCTCGTGATCGTCCCGCGACACGTGGAACGCACCCCCGAGATCGTGGCCCTCCTCGACCGGTCGGGGCTTCCCTGGCACCTGCGGAGCCGGCTCGGCCCCCCACACGCCCCACTGCCTGCCGATCCACAGGCACGCGTGCTGCTGGTCGACACCACCGGAGAACTGGGCTGGTGGTGGGGCACGGCGGCGATCGCCTTCCTGGGGGGAAGCCTCGACGGGAAACGGGGCGGCCAGAACATGCTTGAGCCCGCGGCCTACGGAATGGCCGTCTCGTTTGGCCCATACACCCGCAACTTTCGCGACGAGGTGCGACGGCTCCTGGCAGCTGAGGCCGCCGTGGTGGTCGCCGATGGGCCCGCCCTGGCGGACTTTGTCCGACAATGCCTCGAGTCCGAGGGGTTCGCGACGTCTCTGGGCCGGCGGGCGGCAGACCTTGTCGCCTCGCAGAGGGGCTCGACGGCGGCCACCGCCGGGGCGATCCTTCGCCAACTGCCTGCGACCGCGCCCTGATTTAGCGGTTGCCAAGATCGTGCCGTCCGGCCAATAATCCAAGCTTTCGTATTCCGACAGTTTTCCCCTTCACATCTGCACGAGGCACCAGCCGTGGCACAAGGCAAGTATCTGTTCACCAGTGAGTCGGTCAGCATGGGCCATCCGGACAAGTTGGCCGACCAGATCTCCGACGGCGTTCTCGACGCCTACCTCGCGCAGGACCCGCGGAGCCGCGTGGCGTGCGAGACGATGGTGACCACGGGCCTGGCCGTCATCGCCGGTGAGATCACCTCGCGTGGCACGATCGACTACCAGCAGGTCGTCCGCGATGTCATCCGTCAGGTGGGCTACACAGACGACGAGATGGGCATCGCCGCCGATACCTGCTCGGTGCTCGTCGCCGTGGGCAAGCAGAGCGGCGACATCGCCATGGGCGTCAACGAGGACGAGGCAAAGGGCAAGGACATCGGCGCCGGTGACCAGGGCCTGATGTTCGGCTACGCCTGCAACGAAACCCCTGAACTGATGCCGCTGCCGATCGCCCTGTCGCACCGGATCCTGAACCGGCTCACGGAGGCACGGCAGAAGAAGGAAGTCGACTGGCTGCGGCCCGACTCCAAGAGTCAGGTGACGATCGAGTACGAAGGCAACAAGCCTGTCCGCGTCGACACGGTGGTGGTCTCGACACAGCACTCCCCCCACGTCTCGAACGAAGAAATCCAAACCTTCATCGTCGACAAGATCATCAAGCCGCTCCTGCCGAAGGATCTCGACACGAGCAACATCACCTACCACATCAACCCCACGGGTCGGTTCGTGGTGGGCGGACCGCACGGCGACTGTGGTCTCACCGGCCGGAAGATCATCGTCGACACCTACGGCGGCTGGGGCCGCCACGGCGGCGGCGCCTTCTCCGGCAAGGACCCGACCAAGGTGGACCGCAGTGCCGCCTACATGGCCCGCCACGTCGCCAAAAACATCGTTGCGTCCGGCCTCGCCGACCGCTGCGAGGTGCAGCTTGCCTACGCCATCGGCGTGAGCGAGCCGGTGAGCGTGCACGTCGACACTGAAGGGACCGGGAAGATCGACGACGAGCGGCTCTGTGAGCTGGCCCGCGAGTTCTTCCCGCTGACGCCGCGTGGCATCATCGACTACCTCGACCTGCGTCGGCCGATCTACCGAAAGACCGCCGCCGGCGGTCACTTCGGCAGGGACGGTTTCTCCTGGGAGCAGACCGAACGGGCCAAGGATCTGGCGAAGGCTGCCAAGACGGGCGTCGCGGTCGGCTGAGCCGCGAGCCGCCAGCCCGCATCAGGATCAGGATCATCCGTGTTTCAACGATCACCAGCCATGGACGGCTCGCCGTGTGCAGGCACCGGCGAGCCAGTGGATGGGCTGGCCGTTGCAGCCACGGCATTCCTGCCCAGGCTGCTGTCCCTGCTGGCCGTACTCGCCGGCGCAATGGCCGTTGGTTGCGGTTCGGTGCTGGTGCTGCGGAAGCTCGCCGGCGCCATCGCGGCCCCGCCAAGCCCGCAAGCGGCTCTGGCGGTCTGCGGTGCGGGGCTGCTGCTGGTGGCGGTCGGTGATCTGGCCATGCGATCGTCGGCGGTTCGGGCATCCGGCCCGGCCGTCTCGTGGCTCCCGGCAGTGCTCACGCGACTCGGCCTGCTCATGGCCATGGCCGCATTGGTTCTGCCGCTGCGCATGACGTCGCCCATGGATGCCCTCACCACGATCGCGACACTCGTCGTCTCGCTCGTAGCCGTCATCCGGGGACCGGTTGCCGAACTGATCCGTGACCGGCTCGTCCAAGGGCGGCCCGCCGCCCTGAACCGTGCGAGCGTGCCCCGCGCGGCCGCTGTGCCCCCATCGACAGCGGTGCCGACGGCCGTTCTGTCACATCCCACGCCCCGGGCTCGCCTCGAGGAGGCCACGATGCCGGCCCCGCCGGCCGGCAACCTGCTGCAGCGGTTTGAGCGGCTGGCGCTGCCAGACGGCGGCGAATGCGTCTGCGGAAGGCTATGCGTGGTGGTGCCGGCAGGATCGCGCAACGGATACGCGCACGTCGGTTTTTGTCCGCCGCTGGCGTCGCAGCCCACGGTCGAGGTCACCACCGACTATGATGGGGTCGAGGCCGTGGTCTCCGCTGCGGAGGTGCTTCCCTGGGGGGCCCGCATCGAGTGCCGTCTCGACGAACCGGCCGAGGAGACGGTGGAAATTCCCGTGGATATTCTGGCGAAGTCGCCGTTTTGAGGACGGCATCACGCCGCGATCCTCACACCGGCTGCAACTCCGACACACACCCCGCGTTACAACATCCGAATGGCCCGCTGGCCCCAACACCTCTGGACGACGCTCTTCACCTACACGGTGATCTTCGTCGGCTTCCCACTGCTGTGCATGATGTTCTGGAGGTGGGTCCGCGGATGAACCCACCACCAGATCTCGTCGCTACCCTCGAGCAGGCGGGGCAGCAGCATTTGCTGTCCTTCTGGAACAGGCTCGAAGAGCCTGCTCAGCAGGCCTTCGCGACCCAACTGGAGAAGGTCGACTGGCCGCTTGTCGCGCAGATGCAGCGACTCGCGGCAGGCGGTGGCCACGGGCGAAAACTCCCGGTCGATCTCTCCTCCGCCGTCACGCCCCCGTGCCTGCGACTGGGCGATGCCGGCAATCGCATCCCACCGGCCGATGCCATCCGCCGCGGCGGCGAGGCGCTGGGTGCCGGACAGATTGGCGCGATCCTCGTGGCAGGTGGACAGGGCACCCGTCTTGGCTGCCATGGCCCGAAGGGGCTCTGCTGCGTCGGTCCGGTGTCGAATGCGAATCTCTTCGACGTGCTGCTCGGCAAGCTCGTCGCCGTCCGTCGGCGGTATGGCCGAGACGTGCCGCTGGCGATCATGACCAGTTCCGCCACCGATGCCGAGACACGAGCGTTCCTCGCCGAGCACGCCTGCTGCGGTCTTGATCCCGACCGCGTGTTCGTCTTCCGCCAGCACGATCTGCCGGCGATCGACGCCGCCACCGGCCAATTGCTGCTCGACGGTCCCGGGCATCTTGCGCTCGCGCCAGACGGCCACGGCGGCATGCTCGTGGCGTTGGCAGAAGCTGGTGGGCTCGACTGGTTCGGCAGCCAGGGCGTGGAGCACGTCGTCAGCTTCCAGGTGGACAACCCGCTGGCGATGCCGCTGGCGGCCGAGTTCCTCGGCTATCACCTGCTCTCCGATGCCGATTTCAGCACGCAGGTGGTCCGCAAGCAGGCTCCCGGCGAACGGGTCGGCGTCGTCGTCGACTGCGACGGCAGGCACAGCGTGGTCGAATACAGCGATTTGCCGACCGAGGCCGCGGCCGAAAGGCTTCCCGATGGACGGCTGCGGTTCCACGCCGGCAGCATCGCCGTGCACGCCTTCGCGAAGGCGTTTCTCGATCGGGTGGCCGCGCAACACGACTCACTGCCCCTTCATCTGGCCTTGAAGGCGGTGCCGTTCCTCGATGCCGACGGCCACCGCGTCGTGCCCACGTCGCCCAATGCCATCAAGTTCGAGCGATTCATCTTCGACCTGATGCCGCTGGCCCAAAGGGTGTGCGTCGTCGAGATCGAGGCGTCCGAAGGATTTGCACCGCTGAAGAATCCGAGCGGGGCGGCCAGCGACACGGCCGAGCACGTGCATGCCGCCCTGGTGGCCCACGCCCGCCGCCTGCTCGCGAAGGCGGGAGTCAAGGTCGCCGACGGTGTCGATGTTGAACTGGCCGCGAAACGCATCATCGACGAGACTGATATCGCGGGCCTGCTGGAGTCAGGCACGCTGCTCGAACGACCAATCGTGGTTGGCGGCTGATCAGCCCGCCACCACCGCACACCCTCTGCAACGACTGCACGGAAGAACCCCGCACGGAGACATGCATCCCATGCTGCACGCGATCGTCATGGCCGGAGGATCCGGCACCCGCTTCTGGCCCGCCAGCCGCGCCGCCCTGCCCAAGCAACTCCTGCCGCTGGCGGGCGCCAAGACTCTGCTCGAGGACACGGTCGAGCGTCTCGACGGCCTCGTACCACCGGACCGCGTGATGGTGGTCACCGCAGGCCGTCTGCTCGACGCCGTACGGCGGCAGCTGCCGCAGGTGCCGGATGCGGGACTCGTCGGCGAACCCTGCAAACGCGACACCGCCCCCTGCATCGGGCTGGCGGCGTTGTTGGTCTCGCGGCACGACCCCGACGCCATCATGGCCGTCATGCCCTCGGACCACGTGATCCGCCCCTCGGAGCGCTTTCGCGACGCGATCCGACAGGCCGCGTCCCTCGTCGAACAGTCTCCTGGCAGGCTCGTCACCTTCGGCATCAAGCCGACCTACCCGGCTGAATGCTTCGGCTATATCCAGCAGGGGGCGAGGCTCGAGTGTCCGCCGGGCGAGGCCGCGTCGCCAGCCCCCGTGAACGCGGTGGCACAGTTCCGCGAGAAGCCCCCCGCTGCCGTGGCTCAGGAGTATCTGGAAGCGGGCAACTATCTCTGGAATGGCGGCATCTTCGTCTGGAAGGCGTCCACGATCCTGGCAGCGCTCGCCGAGCGTCAACCGGAGTGCCTCACCCACCTGCGCCGCATCGCCGATGCCTGGGACACGCCGGCCCGCGACCGGGTGTTTTCGGAGGAATTCGCGGCCATCAAGGGGATCTCGATCGATTACGCGGTGCTCGAGCACGCCCGTGACGTGGTCGTCATCGAGGCGCCTTTCACGTGGGACGACCTGGGAGGCTGGTCGGCCGTGGCCCGCCAGCGGGGCGGCGACGCCGACGGTAACACGGTCGTGGGCAAGCACTTGGGAATCGAGTCGTCGCGGACGATCGTGCACGCCGGCGACGACCATCTGGTCGTCACGATGGGCCTGACGGATATGCTGGTAGTACACACGCCCGATGCCACGCTGGTCGCCCACCGGACCCACGAAGAGGCGGTGCGTAAAGTGGTGGCCGAACTCGAGAAACGTGGCTGGACGGAATTTTTGTAAGCATGGCACTCTCCCGACTGCTGACGGCCGGCTGGCTCGCATGCAGCCTGTGCTTCCCTGGCGCCGCATGGGCGGAGGAGAAGCCTGTCGATTCCGAGACCGGTGCCGAGTCAGAGACCGGTGCGTCGAAGACGCCGGCAGCGACGACCGATGCCAACTGGATGCATGCCCTGCGGCGGTCGGCCGACGCCCTGCAATGGTCTGACGAGATCATCCGGCACGATTGGCGGCTGCAGCGCCGCCCGGGCGAGGATGCCTGCCGCATCCTCGATCCGCAGGAGGATGTCGTGCACGAAGGATCGAGGCAGGCCTGCCTCGATGCCTTGGCCACGCTCGAACGGGGCGGGCGCGTGCGAGCGGTGACCGGTCCGACGGTGATCGTGCTGCACGGTCTCGGCGAGGGGCGTCGGTCGATGCGGCCGCTCGTCGAGCACCTGAGAAACAACACCGACGCCACAGTGCTGTCCTTCGGCTACGCCAGCACGAGCGCCGGCATCGACGAGCACGGACGTGCACTTGCCGCCGTGATCGAGCATCTTCCCGCGTCCGACAGCATCAGCTTCGTCGGTCACAGCATGGGCAACCTCGTCGTGCGGCGATGGATGGGCCTGGCGGAGGAGGATGACCTCGCCCGCGTCCGCCGGATGGTGATGCTCGGACCTCCGAACCAGGGATCCGAACTTGCCCGCATGGTCGCGAAGATCAGCGTGCTGGCGGCCCTCTCCAACGGAGCCGCCCGGGAACTCGTCCTCGAATGGAACAGGATCTCGCAGGATCTGGCCGTGCCCCCCTGCCCATTCGGCATCGTGGCGGGCGGCAAGGGAGACGACCGCGGCTACAGCAGTTTTCTGGCCGGCGACGACGACGCGGTGGTCCGCGTCGAGGAAACACGGCTGCCCGGCTCCAAGGATTTCCTGCTCCTGCCGGTCCACCATGCGGCGATGATGAAAAACCCCGGCGTGCAGCAGGCCACAACGGCATTCCTGAACACCGGCCGATTTCCCGCTCCTGCTCCTGCCGCAAAGTGATCCCCTCGCGCCCTCCTATGCCAGACAATTCTCCTCCGCCCCCGCCGGACGCCGCGACTGCCGCTGCCATCCCCGCGGGCCGGGCCGCAGGCATCGACTATGGCCGTAGGCGGATCGGGGTGGCGATCTGCGACACCCACCGCATCCTGTCGAGCCCGCTCTGCGTGCGACAGACCACCGGTGACAAGAAAGCCGATGGGGCCTTTTTTCGGAAGCTCGTCGCCGACGAGGCCATCGTCGGCTTCGTGGTCGGACTGCCGATCCATGCCGATGGCACCGACAGCAGGATGTCGGTCGAGGTCGAGCGGTTTGGCGCCTGGCTGGCCGCGGAAACGGGACTGCCGGTCGTGTTTCACGACGAGCGGTACAGTTCCCGCGAGGCGACGGGACTCCTTGCCGGCTCGGGGCTGACGCGAGGCCGCAAGAAGGAACGTACCGACGCCATCGCGGCGCAGGTGGTGCTCTCCTCCTGGCTGGAGGTACAGGCACACGGTGCCACCGACCGTCGGCCCGGTCCGCTCGACGCTTGAATCCACCACAGAGCCCATGCACACGGCCCACGCATGAATCCAAAACACGCCACCGCTCCGAACACGTCCGCCGCGGCGTCTCCATCCACGCGGCTGGTCGTCGGCTGTGGCTATCTCGGCACCCGAGTGGCCCGCCGCTGGGTCGCTGCAGGCGACCGTGTCTTCGGCATCACCCGCAGCCCGGTCCGTGCGGCAGAACTGACGGCGGCGGGCATCACCCCGTTCGTGTACGACGTCACCGCCGGCCCGCACTCGCCACAGGGGCACACGCTGCATTCGCTCCCGCCGTTCGACACGGTCTTCTGGGCCGTGGGATTTGACCGGGCCAGCGGCACGACCCATCGCGACGTCCATGTCGATGGCCTGGCCCGGCTGCTCGATGCCCTGTCAGGCTCGCCACGGGTGATCCTGTCGAGTTCGACCGGAGTGTGGGCGGACGAAGGAGGTGGCGTCGTCACCGAGGACACGCCCACGAACCCGGGCCGCGAGGCGGGCCACGTGCTCGTGGAGGCGGAGTCGCTCTTGCGAGGCCATTCCAAGGGCCCGGGCGTGGCGCTGCGGTTCGCTGGTCTCTACGGCCCAAACCGCCTGCCGCGGCTCGACGACCTCCGAGCTGGCCGGCCGATCGCGGCCGATCCCGACAGCTGGCTCAACCTCATCCACATCGACGATGCCGCCACCGTGGTGTGTGCGGTGGCAGCGGCGGCCGCGCCGCGACCGCTCTACGTCGTTTCAGACGGACATCCCGTCCTGCGAGGCGACTGGTATGGCCATCTGGCCACGATCACCGGCAGCCCGGAGCCCACCTGGGACCTTTCCCTCCCGCGGACGCGCGGCGCTGATAAACGCGTCGACCCGACGCTGCTCTTCCACGACCTGCCCATCCCGCTCGCCCACCCCGATCCGCTCCGCGGCATCGAGGCGGCGATGACGGCCAGCCGCACGCCATGATCAAATGGGCCGGGGTCAGCCCCTGACCCCGGGCTTCCGCTCGGGGCTTTTATTGGACTCTACGGAATCCGTGAGGGGCTGCCCATGTCCCGAAAGCCGGCGTTGCTGACCAGCGCAGGCAGGATGCCGGAGCGCAGTCAGCATCGAGTGAGCGGAAGCCAAGATGGCTGAAGCGAACGTCCGGCGACGCGGCATCGGCAGCCCCGAACCGTCACCGCAGCCGGCGAACCAGCGGGCTCACTGCAACACCGGCACCGGTGCGGGACGCGGCGACTCCACCGGACGGCTCGTGCGAGCGAGGCCTCCCGCGCCGCCTGCCAGCGAGTTGAGGTAGTCGGCCGTGACGTTCATCGCCTCGTTGAAGTAGAAGTCTCGCTTCACGATCGGCCGCCGTTGGGCGTCCATCTCCTCTTCGAGTTTCTTCTCCTCGTCCTCCGCCGCCTTGCCCTCGTTCCACTGCCGCTCGAACTCCGACTCCACCAGCGAGATCGTCTTCTCGCTCTTTCGCTTCTCGTATTGGGCGATGTCCTTCTGCACCTTGGAGAAATCCTCGTTCCTCGCGATCCGCCCCGCCGATCGCTCCCGGAGGGCGCGGAGCATGTCGTCGGTCACGCGGCCGCTCGCTTGAAATGCCGCGGGCGGCACCTTGTCGAAGGCGATCGCATGATCGAGGTCCGACTCGCCCACCGGCAGGTGCGTGGTGATGCTCGGCAGTTCAATATCACTCTTCACGCCCTCGAGCTGCGTGCTGGCGCCGAGCGGCCTGTAGAACTGCTGCATCGTGATCTTGATGGCGCCGAGCGACGGGGCGTTCGGCAGCCGCTGGAAGAGCTGGCGGCCGAGGTCGAGCAGGCTCTGCACCGTGCCCTTGCCATGCGTTGCCTTGTCGCCGATGACAAGCCCGCGGCGATAGTCCTGGATGGCACCGGCCACGATCTCGCTGGCGCTGGCGCTGAACTTGTTCGTGAGCACCACCAGCGGGCCGTCCCACGACACACCGGGATCGACGTCGTCGTACTGCTGGACCCGCTTGTCGGCATCCTTGATCTGCACGACGGGCCCGGTGTCGATGAACAGGCCGGTCAGCGAAATCGACTCCGGCAGCGAGCCGCCGCCGTTGTTGCGCAGGTCGAGCACCACGCAGTCGATCCCCTTCTGCTTGAACTCCTCGATCAGCCGCTTGCAGTCACGCGTGCTGCTCTTGTAGTCGGCCTGCCCCTGCCGGGCGCCGTCCATGTCCATGTAAAAGCTGGGCAGGTTGATCACGCCGATCCGCCATGGCGAACCGTCCGGCTTCTTCCCGTCCTCGACGATTTCACCACGGGCCTCGGCATCCTTGAGTTCGATCTTGTCGCGCGTGATGTCGTAGACCTTGGGCACCGTCTCCCCGACCGGGATCACCTTGAGGCGCACGATCGTGCCCCGCTTGCCACGGATCAGCTTCACCACCTCGTTGAGGTTCATGTCGACGACGTCGACCATCTCCCCCTCCTGCCCCTGTCCGACACCCACCACGCGGTCCTTCTTCTTGAGACGCCCGTCGCGGTCGGCGGCACCGCCCGGCGTAAGTTCCATGATCGTCGTGTAGCCGTCCTCGCCCTTGAGCTGCGCGCCGATGCCGTCGAGTTGCAGCCGCATCGCGATGGCGAAGTTTTCCTGCGTGCCCGGCGACATGAAACTGGTATGGGGATCGAGGCTGCTGGTCAGCGCCGTAAGGTAGGTCTCCAGCAGTTCATCGGCGGTCATCTGGTGCATTCGCTTGGCGAAGCTGCGGTAGCGACGCAGCAGTTTGTCCTTCGCCTCCTCGGGAGGCGTCTTCTCCATGTCCTGCACGAGCAGGTCGTACTTGATCCGCTTCCGCCAGTTGTCTTCGGCCTCGGTCTCGCTCTTTGCCCAGGTCGCGGCTTCGCGGTCGATGATGATCGACTCCTGCTTGGTGAAGTCCTGCGGACCGTTCACCATCTTCTCGATCAGCGGCAGTCTCGCATCCACCCGCTCGAGGAACCGATTGAACACCTCGTAAGCGAAACTCACATCGCCACGCTTCACGAGGTCATCGAGTGACTCCCGCTTTTGAAGGAAGCCGTCGACGTCACTCTGCAGGAAGTGCAGCTTCCAGGGGTCGAGTCCCTCCAGGAATATCGTGAACCAACGCTTGGCGATATCGTCGTCGATCGGGTGTCGCAGGAAGTGCTCCCGTTCCAGGTAGCTGCGGACCGCGAGCGTGATCTGCCGGTCGTTCGGGCCGGGCTTGCCGCCGGCGGCTGGAGCGGCGGTGCTGCCGGTGGCGGATTGCCCGACGGCCGTGGGCGGCTGTTCACCTCGGCTCGGCACGACGAAGGCGACCAACAGAAATGCCGCGAACACGGCCGACAGCTGCCAGCCGGCGTGGGTGGGACGATTGCCGCTCACGTGAATTGACTCCTTACCCTCGGGACGTTCCAAGACTCACTCTGTATTCTGACGAATCGATCGTTTTCTGACGAGATGTTCTTTGCTGCCTGAAAAGGCCAGTCGCACAACTTTTCACCCTCGCCACGCTGCCGAACCGGGTCACCGTGCCGCCTCGACAGGAAACGCCGCCGCGGCGCGATCGACCAATGCCTGGGCGACGAGCGGATCGGCCCCAAGTCGCTGGACCTGCACCCATTCGATTCCGGGATGTTCCTGACGGCCGCGTTCCACCGCTGCGGTCACCTGCTCTTCTACGTGCCCGCGGAAGAGAAGGTGCGGCTGCACGACAACGCGGCGGACCGGACCGCTATTCCCGGTTGCACTCCCCCCTGCATCTCCACCGCCGGCATTGGCGATCGCCTCGGCCACCGTGGGTCGGGCCGCGGCCACGAACCCCAGTTCGATCCGCGCCTGCGACAGACTGGCAGGCTGATCCTGGCAGGATGCCAGCGCAAAGTCGTGCAGCTGCCGATGGGCCGTCGGATCGCTCGAGCCCCGTCCGATCATCAGCAATACCGTCTGCTCCGCCGGCACGGATGCGAGCGGTGCCAAGGCCTCACGGCGGCGCTGCTGCGTGAGCCTCAGGATCTCGGGATGACAGCCCAGGGCGTCGGACTGCCGCACGACGAGCCCCGCCCGAGCGGCCCCGTCGCGGACCGCCTCGGGAACATCCTTTCGGGCATGACCGGCCGTGAACAGCAGGAGCGGGGCAGCCACGACCTCGCTGCACCCGCGGACTGCCAAACGCTCGAGCGCCTCGCCGATCGAGGGGCCGATCACCTCGAGGAATCCCAATTCCACGGCGACTTCAGGAAGCATCCGCGCCACCAACGCCGCGACCTGCCGCGTCTCCTCGGCCCCCACAGGGTCGGCCGTTCCGTGCCCCACGACCACCAAGCCCCGCGTCTGCCCACCCCGCCAGCCGCGGGCATCCAAAACGGCCTGCCCCGCACGGTTTGCAGCGGCAGGCCGGCAAAACAGCCCGCGAAACGAGCTTTTCACGAGGCGGCCGGCGGCACGGGCAGAGATGAATGGCAAGTCGCAGGCCTTTCGGAAGGCAACCGATCGCCGGGATGGCAACCCCGCGGTCGGCGGTCCAGTTCCATCGTCGACCAATCAAATTTATAGTGATGTGGGTTGAAAAGCCACGCCTGCCCTTCTCCGCCCCGCCGACCTCCCGTTCCATCCGCCCCTCCACCCGAGAGCTCCATCGTGTCGAGCGTATCGGCTTCCATTCCGAACATCCGCACTGCGCCCGCTGCGCTCATGCTGCGGATCGCCGGCCGCCCGGGGCCCACGTTCGTGCTCGACCCCGCGCAGGACAACACGCTCGGCCGTTCCCCGGAGGCCACCATCGTCGTGGCCGACCGACTCGCCAGCCGCACCCACGCGGCCGTGCGGTTCGATTCGGTGCGTGACACATGGATGCTGCACGATCTGGGCAGCCGCAACGGCACATGCCTGGACGGCGTGCCGGTCAGTTCGGCGGCGATCTCGGACGGCGCCGTGATCCGGGTGGGCACGTCGGAGCTCGTCTTCAAGCGACTGCCGCAAGCGACGCACACGCCGCCAACCGCGGATCGCGGCCAGTTCGTCCGCTGTCGTCCGGTGGCCGAACTCGAGGGCAGCGTCCTGCGGAGGTCGTCGATCGGTTCGACCGACGACGCTCGGCGGCCGTTGCTGCTCTACCAGGCCAGCATCCGGCTGCTCGCCTCGAAAAGCATCCGCGAGGTGATCGAAGCCACGCTCGAACTTGCGGCGCAACACTCCGGCGCCGCGAGCGTCGGCTGGTTTCGCGTGAGTGACGACACTCGCCTGGAGCCGGTCTGCGTCGTTCCGCCAGGCAGTGCATTGGCCACCCTCGTCGGTGAATCGACGGCGAGACTGGTCGCGCAGGAGGGCAATGCCGTCTGGCTGGCGGCCTCGCGGGCAGCCGACGCGCCGCACGAGGCCGAGCCCGACATTGCATGCGTGCCGATCGTCGAGCGGGATCGGGTGCATGCGGCGCTCGTCGCATCGGCCACGTCCGGCTCGATACGGAATGCTGATTTCGATTTCCTCGTGGCACTCGCCAGCCTCGCCTCCGCCGCCTGCGCCGGCCATGCCGGGACCGCGACGGGCCGCGTCACCGCCGCGACGGACCTCGGCTCGCTGCAGACGGTGGGCCTCGACTCGATCGTGATGCTCGATACGGCCGATCAGGCGGTCGGCACGACGGTCGTGGGAGACGGCGGCCTGCTGGACGGTACGGTCGCCATCGACGAGGCGAACCTGCGACAACTGGTTTCCAAAGGGATGTTTCAGGGGAGCGAACAGGAGCCCGCGACGGCCCGCATCGGTTCATTCGTCGCCGAGACCGGCACGCTCAAGCTCGAAGACTGGCAGCGTGTCCTGGTGATCGAGGCCTTGCGAAGAACCGGTGGCAGCGTGCCCAACGCCGCCGCCGAACTCGGCATCAGCCGCGCCACGCTCTACCGCAAGCTTGAACTCTACGGACTGACACGAGAGTCGTAGACGCGGGAAATTCACCCTTCGCCGGCGGCGCGGCCAAGACGGGGCACGAGCGTGGCCACGACCATCAGCACCGCCACGGCCGCGACGTAGGGCAGCGTGTGGGTGGCGTGCATCGCGAACAGCATCGAGCCCACGAAGGGCCCGAGAATGCGGCCGAGCGATGCGAACGACTGGTTCACGCCGAGCACCTCCCCCTGCCGGTCGGCATCGGCGCTCTTCGAGATGAGCGCCGACACCGACGGATTCACGAAGGCGAAGCCGGCCACCGCGGCAGCGGCCGCTGCGTAAAAGAGCTTTTCGAGGGGCCAGCCATTTGCCGCAAGCCCGCCATGCACGGCCCATGCCACGAGCCCCACGCTTCCGAGGCCGAGGATCATGAGCGCGATGCCCGTCGCGAGCAGTCGCGTCTCCGGCAGTCTTTTGGCCAGCGGGCGATAGAAACCGCCCGCGAGCATCAGCATCAGGCCGATGAAGGCGAAGACGAGAAAGTTGCCGTCGTCGGTCATGTGGAAGGCCGACTCGGTCAGCCGTGCCAGCGTGGCTTCAAAATTTGCGAACGCGAAGATCGAGAGGAAATAGATGAGCACCAGCGTCCCGACCCGCGGCATCCGCAGGACGGCGGCCGTGCGCGACATGTTGGGAAACTCCTTTGCCGCACGGACACCGGGCCGACGTGTCTCCTTGAAGACGAAGATCGCGATCAACAACGCGAGAAAGGAGAGCATCGACGCCAGGGCGCCCACGCCCCATGGCTGCTGTTTGAAGAGTGCCAGCCCGAAGTAGGCGATCAGCGGCCCGAGCGTGAACCCCGCACCAAACGCGATGCCGATCAGCGCCATGCCCCGGGCCCGGTTCTCCGGGGTGGTGCAGTCGGCGATCACCGCCGCGGCGGTGCCGACGCTCGCGCCCGCTATGCCCGCGCCGACACGCGACAGGAGCATGAGCGCGAGCGCCGTCGCAGCACGGTCGGCGGGAAACGTCACCGCATAGCCGTAGAGGGCGTAGAAGACGACCGACCCCAGCAAGCTCAGGAGCAGCATCGGCCGCCGGCCGATCCGGTCCGAGATGCGGCCCCACATCGGGCTGAAGATGAACTGCATGAGCGAGAAGACGGAAAAGAGGACACCGATCGTGGCCCCGACGGCGATCGGCGAGAGACCCAGGGCGGTGAGGTAGGGTTCCGCCTGCCGCGGCATCACCGGCAGCACGATGCCGAAGCCGAGCAGGTCGATGAACACGGTGAGGAAAACGATCAGCAGCGCACCGCGATGGGCCGGAGTGGCGGACGCTGCGTGATCGGCGGAGTTGGATGCCAGAGGCGAAGGCGAGGAGGCGGGCATGCGGGGTCCGGTAGGGCACGAAGGTCTGGGGTGAACGCTCTTGGTCTGCACTCGTGGTCTGCAGCGGACCGCTTCGATGACGACGCGGCGCTGGTGCTACACTGTGCCGCGATGGACGACAGCCAGACTTCCGACCGTCGCAGCCCGCCGCAGGACGCCCTGAGCGTGTCGGAGGTCACGTCGCGCGTCAAGGAGCACCTTGAGTCGCGGTTCTCCGACGTGTGGGTCACCGGAGAGATCAGCAATCTGGTGCGGGCCTCATCCGGCCACATCTACCTGTCGCTCAAGGATGAATCGGCCCTCCTCCGTGCCGTGGTCTGGCGGGGTGCGCTGCCGTTGCTCGCCATCGAGCCCGTGGATGGCCTGCAGGTGATCTGCCACGGCCGGATCGAGCTTTACCCCCCACGAGGCACCTACCAGCTCACGATCGACCGGCTGCACGCGGTGGGCACCGGCAGCCTCGAGGCCCGGCTCAAGAAATTGCACGGCATGCTCGAACGCGAGGGCATCTTTGCGCCGGGCCGCAAGCGGCCGATTCCCGCCTTTCCCCGCCGGATCGCCCTGGTCACGAGCCCCACGGGGGCGGCCATCGCGGATTTTCTGACGACGCTGTTCTCGCGGTGGCGGTGCGCCGAGGTGATCGTCGTGCCGTCGAGGGTGCAGGGTGCGGGCGCTGCGGAGGAACTGGCCGCT
>CAZOMJ010000059.1:0-10682 GCA_964581055.1 uncultured Candidatus Kuenenia sp. | reverse complement strand
TCGCTGACGCCGGTCGACGGGGCCACGCCGGCGTTCATGGACGAACTCGAAAAGTCCAACCGGATCGTGAGCGTCAAGAAGGCCTTCATGGCAGACTACATGCGGTTTTATGACGTTACCCTCATGAACCCGAAGGTGCTTGTCGGGCTCTTCATCGGCGCCATGAGCACGTTCGTGTTCTGCGCCCTGACGATGAAGGCCGTGGGCCGCGCCGCGAAGGGCATGGTGGAGGAGGTGCGTCGGCAGTTCCGCGAGAAGCCGGGCATCATGGAGGGCACCGAGACCCCCGACTACGCCGCGCCGGTCGAGATCAGCACGAAGGCGGCACAGCAGGAGATGATCCTGCCGTCGGTGCTCGCACTCGCGGTGCCCGTGGTCACGGGACTCTTGCTCGGGGTGGGTGGCGTGATGGGGCTGCTCGTGGGCGGCCTGACGACCGGCTTCTGCGTGGCCGTGTTCATGGCCAACGCGGGAGGCGCCTGGGACAACGCCAAGAAGCACATCGAGTCGGGCGTGCACGGCGGCAAGGGAAGCGACGCCCACAAGGCGGCCGTCGTGGGCGACACCGTAGGCGATCCCTTCAAGGACACGAGCGGCCCGAGCCTCAACATTCTCGTCAAGCTCATGAGCATGGTGAGCGTGGTGGTGGCCGGCCTCGTGGTACGGTACAGCCTCGAAGCCCTGGGTATCTTCTGATTGCACGAAAAACACGACATCGTGCAATCCTGTTCGGCACGGTACGTGCTGTCGTCCGTGGCGGCAAGTTTTTAACTTGTCCGGGCCTTGATGAAGCCGGTGCTTTCGGGCCGCATTGGCTCGGGGCTGCCCATGCCCCGTCGCCGGACGTTCGCTACGGCATCCTGCCTTCGCTCACTCGATGCTGACTGCGCTCCGGCATCCTGCCTGCGCTGGTCAGCAACGCCGGCTCTCGGGACATGGGCAGCCCCTCACGGATGCAACGGGAGTCATAAAAGATTTGCGCAAGGCCCGTAGGGCAGGGGTAGCACCAGCGGGCGGAGGCCCGCCAAGGCAAGGTCGGCAGGATGCCGAGCCTTGCCGTGAACTCAGATGCTGAGGAGCCGGACGGAGGCACGCGCAGGAGCCGGTGAATTCTGCGACTCACGAGCGATGCGCGATTCGTCCAAGAGCCTCCCGTAGCAGAATCCGCCGGTGACGAGCATGCCGCAGCCGGCGAACCGATGCGGGTGACTTCAGACTCCTCATAACAGGCGACAATCAAGCTCGTAGGATGCCCTGTTTCGCTTGAGCAAGGTAGTCTCTTGGCATGCGACCTGGTTTTGCCTTTCAACTCGACGCGGTGAGCCCCGGTGGGGCGCGGGCTGGTGTGCTCACGACGCCGCATGGCAGCGTGCCGACGCCGTTGTTCATGCCGGTGGCGACGCTCGCCAGCGTGAAAGGGGTCGACATCGGCCGGGTTGCCGAGACCGGCGCCGGCATGGTGCTCGCCAATGCCTACCACCTGCATCTGCGGCCGGGCGAGGCTGTCGTCGAGCAGGCCGGCGGCGTGGCGGCCTTCATGGGATGGCAGGGGCCCACCCTCACCGACAGCGGCGGCTTCCAGGTCTTCTCGCTCGCGCAGCAGGTCCGCGTCACCGAGGCGGCGGCGAGCTTCCGTTCGCATCTCGACGGCAGCCCTGTGGAACTTTCGCCCGAGACGTCGATGCGGATCCAGGAACGGATCGGGGCCGACGTGGCGATGCAACTGGATCACGTGGTCGCACTGCCGGCCACGCGGGATGCCGTGGCCGACGCCATGCAGCGGTCGCTGCGCTGGGCGGAACGCTGCCTGGCGTCGCATCGCCGCGAGGACCAGGCGGTCTTCGGCATCGTGCAGGGCGGCCTCGAGCCCGACCTGCGCGAGGAGAGTGCCGTGCGGCTCCGCGGGCTCGGCTTCGATGGTTACGCGGTCGGCGGACTGTCGGTCGGGGAGGGACCGGAGGCGATGGTGGCGACGCTCCGTGCCACCACGCCGCACCTGCCCTCCGACCGGCCCCGGTATCTCATGGGGGTTGGCCAGCCGAGGGACATCATCGCCGCCGTGGCTGCCGGCATCGACATGTTCGACTGCGTACTCCCCACCCGGTGCGGCCGCAATTCCCTCGTCTACACCTTCGACGGGCAGCTTCGCCTGCGGAACGCGCAGCACGCGACCGACCCCCGTCCTCTCGAGGCCGGCTGCCCGTGCCTGGCCTGCCGGCACAGCCGCAGCTACCTCAGGCATCTGTTCCTGGCGGGGGAGATGCTCGGGCCGATTCTCGCCTCGATCCATAACCTCACCTTCTACCAGCGGCTCGTGGCCCGCCTCCGCGACGGCGTGGTCTCGGGCCGATTCGATGCGGTTTGCGGCGAACTGCTCGCGCGGCTTGAGCCGGCCCCGGATTCGGCGGGCTAGAAGCCGCGGCCCGGTCGCCCGCCCGACTCCCTCCCGTCGCCGCGGCCAGCGAATGGCATGTCGGGCTTGTCCGTCGGGCGCGCGTCGCACTACATTTGCGGATCTGCCGAATGGCCCGACGAAGGGCTATCCGTCCCGCCGTCGGAGTTTCCATGCTGCACGAGTCACCTGTTCTGTTCGCGGTCCGCTTGTTTGCGGCGGCCGCTGCGCCGACGCCCGGCCCGCTGGAACTGCTCGTCACGTATCTGCCGATGGCGATGATCGTGCTGGTGGCGTGGCTGCTGCTCTACCGACCGGAACGCGAACGCGTGCGGCAGCAGCAGGAGTTGCTCGCCGGACTGAAGAAGAACGACCGCGTCATCACGACTTCCGGCATCTATGGCACCGTGGCGAATGTCGAGCGCGAGGCCGATCGCGTGTTGCTGCGGGTCGACGATGCGGGCAATGTGAAGATCGCCGTCACGGTGTCGAGCATTGCCAAGGTGCTGGGCGACAGTGCTTCCCCGGAAGCCTGAAGCTGTCATCCTGAACCGGAATCCTGAAACCGGAACCCTAAAACCGGAACCCTGAAACCAGAATCCTGAAACGAGAATGGAATGAACAGTCTCCCCATCGCGATCCAGTTGTTTGCCCAGGCCGCCGACGTGGTGGCGGCGGCCACCGTGCCAACGGCGGCCGTGCCGTGGTGGCGGGAGCCGTGGGCCGTCTGGGGCATGAGCCTGCTCACGGTCGCGGTGCCGACGCTGCTCTCGTGGCTGCTGGCGAAGCGGTTGCGGGCGGCCGACATGTGGGGCCGTCTGGCGACGGTGCTGGTCGCGCTCACGGCAGGTGCCGTGGTGACGTGGCTCGGCTGGCCGCCGCGGCTGGGGATCGATCTCAAGGGCGGCGTGATCCTTGTCTACGAGGTCGACGCTTCCCGACAGGCGGCCGGTCAGGTCGACGACTGCGTGGGCCGGATCGAGCAACTGCTCTCCAGCCAGGATGGTCGGAAGGGAACCGTGTCGCGGATGGCCGACAACCGCATTGCCGTGCGGCTCGAGACAGCCGACGCCGCCGCCCGGGAATCGTTTCTCAAGGGCGTTGATCAGCTCGATTTCGGCGACGCCAGGGTGCGGCTGGCGAATCGGCGGGCGGGGGCCGATGCCATCGACCTCGAATATGACGTGGCCGGTCGGTCCGCAGCCGTCGACATGGACAAACTAGTGGCGGCCGTGAGCCGTCGCGTCAATCCGGGCGGCCAGAAGGAAGTCACCGTCCGTCGCTACGGCCTCGATCAGCTGGAGGTGATCGTGCCCGAGGTCGACCAGTCGGAGGTCGACCTCATCAAGCGGGTGGTGTCGAGTGCCGGCGTGCTCGAGTTTCGGATCACCGCCAATCCCGAGGATCCACGTCACAAACAGGTGATCGAACTGGCCAGCCGTTCCCCGGGCACGACCGTGTCCGAGGGTGGCCGTCAGATCGGCCGCTGGGTGCAGCTCGATACCGCCAAGATCAATCCGGCCGAGGATGGCGGCCTCGTCACCCGCACCATGCCCGACGGCCGCGTGGAGGTGCTGGTCGTGCTCGACCGGTTCGACGTCACGGGTGGGTATCTCACGCGAGCGTCGTCGAGCTACGACAGCAATCTGCAGCCGTGCGTCAATTTCTCGTTCAACTCCTCCGGCGCTGCGCTCTTCGGCACGCTCACCGGGCAAAACCTTCCCGATCCTGCCAACCGGCTGACGAGTCGGCTGGGCATCCTGCTCGACGAGACGCTCCTGTCGGCGCCGACGATCCGCAGCACGATCTCCGGCGACGGCCAGATCACCGGCAGCTTCAAGCAGTCCGACGTCGACTTCCTGGTGGGCGTGCTCAACGCCGGCAGTCTGCCGGCGGCCCTCGTGAGCGAGCCGATCAGCGAGCAGAAGATCAGCCCCCAGCTGGGTGCCGACACGATCCGCTCCGGAGCCCGCGCGATGCTGCTGGCCACGATCGTCGTGCTGGCGTTCATGCTGGCCTATTACCGCTTCTCGGGATTCGTGGCCGATCTGGCGGTGCTGCTGAACATCCTCCTGGTCGTGGCCCTGATGATCTCGATCAAGGCTGCGTTCACCCTCGCCGGCCTCGCAGGGCTCGTGCTCTCCGTGGGGATGGCGGTCGACGCCAACGTGCTGATCTACGAACGCATGCGGGAAGAAACGGAGCGGGGGGCCGCCGTGCGGATGGCGATCCGCAACGGCTTTCAGCGGGCGTTTTCCACGATCGTCGACTCGAACCTCACGACGCTGATCACGGCCATGGTGCTGTTTGCCATGGGAACCGACCAGTTGAAGGGGTTCGCCGTCACGCTCATCCTGGGCCTTGTGCTCAACCTGTTCACAGCGGTGTTCTGTGCCCGAGTGGCGTTCGACCTGGCCGAGCGGAACGGCTGGCTGCGGCGTCTGTCGATGGCCAGGCTCTTCGGCCAGACCAACTTCGAGTTCGTCCGCTGGGTGCGGCCCGCGGTCATCGGCTCGCTGGTGTTCATCCTGTTGGGCTTGGCCGCTGCCGCGAAGCGTGGTCAGGGGCTCTTCGACATCGACTTCACCGGGGGCACGAGCGTGCAGGTGGCGTTCAAGCCTGAGCAGGCGCTCGACATCGCCGAGGTCCGAAATGCCGTCGCCGTCTTGCCCGACGTGGCCGTGAGCGCGGTGACCGCCGCCGACGTGGCCGCCGGCACGCGGTACAAGATCGACACTTCGGTCCGTGACGATGACCAGGTCGAGCGGACGCTCCGGGACGTGTTTCCCGGCAGGCTCGCCACGTATTCCATGGGCTTTGGCGAGATCACGTCGTCGGCCGGTCCGGACAAGCCGGCGCCTGACGCCGGCACGCTGTCCACCGCCGTGGTGCTCGACTTTCCCGAGAAGATCAACCGGCCCACGCTGAGGGCCACCATCCAGGATGCCCTGCAGGCGGAGGGGATGCCCGACGCTGCGTTCGATCTCGAGCCGGACGCGGCAGAGACCAAGGGGGTCGCCAGTCGCACGAAGTCCTATCGCAACTGGGCTCTCTCCACGTCGCTCGACGTCGCAGCTGCCCGGCGTGTGGTCGAGCGGGTTGCCAAAAAACTCTCCGACACCCCGGTCTATCTGTCAGCCAACTCGATCGGCGGCAAGGTGGCAGGCAACACGAAGATCACCGCGCTCTACGCCCTGCTGGCGAGCCTGCTGATGATCGTGCTCTACGTGTGGGTGCGATTCCAGAACGTGGCCTTCGGCCTGGCGGCCGTGGTGGCGCTGATCCATGACGTGCTGGTGGCGGTGGCCTGCCTCGCCTTCAGCACATACGTGAGCCGGTTTCTCGGCTGGGCGTTGGTCGATGACTTCAAGATCAGCCTCGACGTGGTGGCGGCGCTGCTGACCATCGTGGGCTTCTCGATCAACGACACGATCGTGATCTTCGACCGGCTCCGAGAGCTGCGTGGCAAGAGTCCTTACGTTACGGCGGCAATGATCGACAAGTCGGTCAATCAGACCTTGAGCCGAACGATCCTCACCTCCGGCACGGCGTTTCTGGCGACGTTGATCCTGTACCTCTTCGGTGGCCAGGGGATCCATGCCTTCGCGTTCACGATGCTCGTGGGCATCATCACCGGCACGTACAGCACGATCTACATCGCCGCGCCTCTCGTGCTGTGGCTGCAGGAGGGCGCCGGTGCGGCCCGCCGCAGCCAGCCGGCGACGAGGTCGACGCCGCAGTTGTCTGCCTGACGACGGTTGACGCGAGGGAAACCCTGCCGCGTATGCCGGCTCTGACGGCAGCGGATCGTCTGGAGACGGCGGCGCGGTCCGGCGGTTTGCTGCCCGGTCCGTAGGGGCGGCGCATACTCTCTCTGGGCCACGGGTTGCCGCGCCACGGTTGCCGGCCTGTGGCCGCCGGGCCATCCTCCACCTCGGCCCGTAGGCAGCAGGTCAAGGGAGAGAGCATGTCGCAATTCATGCATACCGTGCGTTTTTTCGTCGGCATGGCGATGCTCGCCGGGAGCGTGGCGCTGTCCCTGCCGTTTGCAGCGGCCGTGATGGCCGCCCGGGCAACCGCCGTCGGGCCGGCTGCCGCTGCGCCAGCGTCAGGCATGCCGATCGGGGCGTCGTCCACGATGATCGGCGCTGGCGGCCATGCGATCCCGGACGTGAGGCCAGCTGAGTTTCCGGCAGGGGCGGTCGATCGACACGCGGACGGCGGACAGGTACAGCCGTCGCCACCCCCGCCGGCCCCAGCACCGCTGCCGGCTTCGGGCCTGGAACTGTCGCCGGCATCGCCGGCCCTCGACGGCACCTACCGCTCCACCGTGGAGATTCCGCCGCCCCCGCTGCTCGACGCCCATGCCCCACCGCCGCTCTCCGCGGGATGGTCCGTGCATGACGTCGCCAGGCCGGCGGCGGTTAGCCCGGCGATCCAGCCAATGCCGGTCCCTGCGGACGATCCGGTCGCTGCGGACTATGTGGTTCGGGACGGGGATGATCTCACGGGAATCGCCCTGAAGGTCTATGGTCACGCCGGGGCCGCGACCGCTATCTGGACGGCCAACAGGGATCGTCTGGCCGACCCGCAGGTGCTCCCCATCGGCATGTCGTTGCGGCTGCCGCCCTCGTGGACGCTTCCCGCGGCCCACGCGGCTCATGGGGGCGGTGCCGGCCGTGCTATCGAGCCACGATTGACCACCGCCCAGGGCGGCGACCATCCGTGGGGGAACGCGGGAAGTGAGCCCGGTCCGCCAGCGGCCCGCAACGGAGCAGAGCCGTTTTGGCTGCAGGGGAATCCTGCCCCGTCGTCATCACCGTCCGCGACCCTCACGGCTGGCCCCGGCTACCGATCCCTGCCGGAGGCGACGTCTGCCTCCGCGACGCCGGCGCAGCGTCCTGCCACGATACGGGTTGGCATGGGAGATTCGCTCGAGTCGATCGCCATGAAGTTCTACGGCGACAGGGCGATGGCCCCGCGCATCTGGATGGCGAATCGAGATCGGCTTCGCAGCCCCGACCTGCTCGTGCCGGGCGCGGAACTGCGGTTGCCGTGACGCGGGCAACGGTCGTAGCGCCGCACGCCAACGCACCCATGCGGGTCACTCGGGCTTGCGAGCGAGCGCGAGTGCGAAGAACGTCTTGATCTGGTCAGCCACGTGCAGGGACGGATCGTTGGCCAGTTTATCGGCTGTCAGGCTGGTGTCGGCCTGAATGAAGAAAGCCGTGCCATCGGCCGGGTCCTCGAGGTCCTTGGCCTTGTCCGTGGCCTTGTCCGCCGGCTGGCCAACTCGCTGCTGGAACCATTCCGCCGGACGGAACCGTTTGAGCTGGTCGAACAGCCGGACGGCGTCGCGATCGCCCTTGCCGGCCAGCACCAGGATCGGGACCTTGCGTTGAAGGGCTTCGCTCGTCAGCGGCACCGACATCGAGACGCCCTTCGTGGCCCAGACCGGGCTGATGAGCGCGAGGGCCCGCACCTGCTGTCCCTGCGGCCCGGTCGTGGTCGGTGGCCAGTTCCAATCGGCCGCCGTCCACATGGAGGCGAGCGTTGCTCCAAGGCCGCAGCCGACCACGCACAAACGGTCGATGTCGAGCGTGCCAGCATCGGATTTCTGTTTGATCCAGTTTCGGACCGCCTCGATCTCTCCCCGCAACGCCGACTGGTCGCGGAGTCGGCCCCCGGTGGCCGCAGCCATCGACTCGAGGTCGATCTTCTTGAGCAGCCGCGGATCCGCCGCATCAGCCTTGGAGCCATTGCCGGCAAGGGCCGCGGGCCGGGAGCCACTGCCGCCGTGGCCGCGAAGATCGGGCGCCACGACGGCGCATCCGGCTCGTTGCAGGGACCGGGCCAGATTCTCGACCGTCTTGTGCGATCCCTCGAGATCGTGAACGAGGATCACTGTGACGGCTGCCTTGGCATCCTCCGGCACCGGGTAATACCAGGCGGCGATCCGGATGCCATCCGATGTTTCCAGCCGCAATTCCTCCACGGTCTGCTCGGGAGCGACGGCGGCCGTCTCGGCGGCCCGGCTTGTGGGGGTGGAAGCCAGCAGCAGCAGCGCCGCCGCGCACAAGCGACCAGACCACCGCGTGGAGAGTGTCAAGAAGAGGGGCATCGGCATGCTTTCCTGGACGCAAGGAAGGGGACGAAGTCGTCAATCGCCGTTGTGGCAAAACGGCCCAAAAAAAGCTATCACTCGGCGTCTGGACAGGGCAAGCGAAGCGATCGCCCCGGCGGGCCTGCCATGCAAAATTCGGCCGCGTTGAGAGCCGGACGGCCGCGGCATGGCACAGCCGGGGAATAAATAGCTCCCCGTCGAGGGAATCCACTCTGGCGAGTGGGCGGCCCGGGCCCGGCGTTTTCGCTATCCTAGAGGGTCAGAAGAACGCCCAGCCCCCGGACGCTGGCGAGGAGTCCTTCCCTGGAGTCTGGCGCATATGGAACCTCGTGAACCCGAGACGATGGGAGGGCTGCTGGCCCAGGTCAAGCGGTGGTGGCAGGAATACACCGGCGAGGAGGATACACCTTTCGACGGCGACAGTCCGGCCTGGGTGGTCAGCCTGCTCATCCACGTGGTCGTGCTGCTATCGCTGGCGCTTGTCGCCCTGCGGGAGCCTTCCAGGCCCGCCCCTGCGATCACGATCATTCAATCGCCGGAGGCCGTCGAGGAGGTGCTGGACGCCCCCAGGGAGATGGCGGTCGCGGATGAGCAGGAGTCCGAGACCGGCGCCGAAAGCGAGGAGAGCAGCATGGAGGTGGCGCAGGCATTGGCTCCCACGCTCTCCGAACAGTCCGTGGTTCCAGTCGAGGCGGAGTTGGATGTGCCCAGCGACATCACCCTCGAGCCCCTCGACGTGATTCCCACCGCGGCCACGATCGACGAAACCTTCGTGGTGAAGGGCGCTGTCGGTGCGGGCGCGACCGGTGCTCGGGGAGCCATCGATCGTCTTACGGGCGAGATCGCCGCCTCACTCGACCGGCATCCCACGGTCATCTGCTGGGTGTTCGATCAGTCCGTGAGCCTCGCCGGCCAGCGCAAAGAGATCGCTGCCCGGCTCGAGCGGGTCTTCGACGAACTCGGCGTCAACCGTTCTGCTGCTCACAGGCCCGACCTCAAAAACATGGTCGTGGCATTCGGCAAGAATGTGAAACTCCTCACGAAGGCCACCGACGACGCAACCGCGGTCGTCAAGGCGATCGAATCGATTCCCATCGATGATTCCGGGGTCGAGATGACCTTCACCGCGATCCGCAGCGCCGCCCAAGAGGCCAGCGTGTTTCGCCGGGCACCACGGCGAAACGTGATGATCATCGCGTTCACCGACGAGGTGGGCAACGACCAGAACGAAGCTGACAAGACCGCCGCGTTCTGTCGCACGCTGGGCATACCGGTCTACGTCGTCGGCGTGCCGTCCCCGTTCGGCACGAAGGACGTGAAGTTCAAGTTCGTCGAATTCGACTCCAAGTATGACCAGGAACCGCAGTGGGCCGTGGTGGAGCAGGGGCCCGAGACGCTCTATCCCGAGCTGGTTCACGTGCGTTCGGGAAACCTGGCCGACGAGGCGATCGACTCGGGGTTCGGTCCCTTCAGCCTCTCGAAGCTCTGTGCCGCGACCGGCGGCATCTACTTCGCCGTTCACGCCAACCGCGGAGCTCGAGGCAGGGTGAGCAGGCAGGATACCGCGGCGATGTCCTCGCAGCTGCGGTATTTCTTCGACCCTGACATCATGCGGGATTACCTCCCCGACTACGTGTCGGCCGCCACGATCGACAAGATGCTCGCCGGGAACCGTGCCAAGAAGGTGCTCGTAGAGGCGGCCAGATCGGTCGAGGTCAGCCCGATGGAATCGCCCACGGTGACGTTTCCTCGCGTGGACGATGGTGCCTTGGCCCTGTTGCTGAGCGATGCCCAGAAGACAGCCGCCCGCCTCCAGCCGCGGATCGATGCGATGGCGGAACTGCTCAAGTCGGGGTTGGCCGATCGCGATGCCATCAAGGAAAAGCGGTGGCAGGCGGGCTACGACCTCTCGCTCGGCCGCGTGCTGGCCCTGAAGGTGCGGACCGACTCCTACAACACGATGCTCGCGCAGGCGAAGTCGGGGATGAAGTTCAAGGATCCCAAGAACGACACGTGGGTGCTCGAAGAGAGCGCCGACGTTTCCAAGGCGGGCTCGCAGACGGAAAAGGTCTCGCAGCAGGCCACGATGCTCCTGGAGCGCGTGGTGCGGGATCACCCGGGCACGCCCTGGGCGCTCCTCGCGGCCGAGGAGTTGCGGCGGCCGCT
>CAZOMJ010000058.1:0-19365 GCA_964581055.1 uncultured Candidatus Kuenenia sp. | reverse complement strand
CCGCGGATCATGAGGTGGACACCCTCCTCGTAATACCAGCGGAAATGCTTGCGGACATCTGCCATCAGCGGCCCGGCCTCGTCCACATAGCGTTGGATGTCACGGCCGCCCGACGGCGAGCGGTTGAGCGAGGGAAGCGGCCGGGCATGGCCAAGTCGATTGTCGTCGCAGAAGGACTGCAACGCCGGTTGCAGTGACTCGAAATCAAGCAGTGTCGTGTTGTGCCAGAGCGGCCCGCCGACGTCGAAAAATCGTTCGTACGTGGCGATGCGACCGCCGATCACCGCGGCAGCGAGAAAATCGCGAAACGTATGGTGCTGGGTGCAGCCGATGAATGCGTCAGTCGACCCCGCCACGGCCGGTTCCCGTTTCCAGAACTCGAAGAGTGATACGAGCATCTCGAACGGATCCCGGATGACGCCGACGATCCGCAGGGATGCATGCAGCGGTCGATACCGCTCGGCGAGCGTCGGCGAAAGCAGTTTCAAAGAGCGGTGGGTGAGGCGTCCGAGCCGTCGCCGCAGGGAGTGTGGCCGGAGCAGTTTCAGGCTCAAGTTGACCGGGTAGTGCGGGTTGTTCGACACCAGCAGTTCTGCATCCGGGCAGGTGTCGAGGAACCACCGCTGCAGCGACGTGCCTGCAGTCTTCGGGTAGTGGGCAAAGGCGAGTTTGTGCGTGCGGCTGATCAGCATGGACGTATTCCCGGATTCCCCTCGACGAGATTTGGGAGCCGCTCGTTCGGGGGGTTTGTCGATCCCTCTGCTTATAGCGACGGTACCCAACGGAATCGACAGGTCTATCCGCAAAGCTTGAATAATCGTCCCAGGCCGCACGAGCGTTTCGGAACGCCAAACCCGCCATGAGCCGTGCGAGATGCCCTTGCCTGCGCAGGCTTCCTAGCTTCGACGACAGCGTGGCGACACTGCCGCCCACGTTCAGTTTGCGGGGTTCAGAGGCCGATAGAGCCTCCGTCATGCGGAGCCCTGGCCCGGGCCGCCTCATCCACTTCCTGACCCTGCGGCATCACCACCATGGACACCACCCGCACATTCGCTCAGCGGCATGCTCGGTCAGACCGGCCCCGCGTGGTGCTCGACCTTGAAAAGCTCAGGCATGCCAACTGCGGGTTGGGACGCTTCTGCCGGCACTTGGCCGACGGCATCCTGGCGCTCGGCGAGCAGTCGTTCGATCCGGTGTTTTTCCTGCCGCAGATGCTTCCCCAGGAGACGGTCCGTCACTTCCGGGCCGAGGGCGTCGAGCAGATCGAGGTCAGTCCGTGGCGGAAGGAGACGTTCGCCAGCCTCTACCGACCGTTCCTCGCCCCGTTCCAGCGGCGGCATCGCTACGACCTCTGGCACGTGACGAACCAGACGAGCAAGTATCTGCCGCTCGATCCCACCGTGCCCGTCGTGCTCACGATCCACGATTTGAACTTCCTCCACGATGACCGGCACCGGGATCGGCCCCGGGCCGTTTCCCGCAAACTGGCCGACGTGCAGCGGAAGGTCGATCGGGCAACGGCCATCGTCACCGATTCCCGCTACGTGGCCGACGATGTCGCAGCCCACCTGCGGCTCGGCGGCAAGCCGGTTCACGTGGTGGCGCCGGGCCTCTCCGCTCCGCCGGCCGCTTCAGCCGTGGCCCCGGCCTGGGCGCCCCGCGGCCGCTTTCTCCTCTCGATCGGCAACTGCCTGCCCCACAAGAATTTTCACGCGCTCTTCGGGCTGATCGAAGCGCTGCCCGACGTCACGCTCGTCATCGCGGGTAAACGCGAGACGCCCTATGGAGAGCATCTGGGCCGCGAAGTGGCCGCCCGGAATCTCGGTGATCGCGTGATCCTCACCGGACAGGTGTCTGACGGCGACCGCCAGTGGCTCTATGAGCACTGCGAGGCGTTCGTGTTTCCATCGCTCACCGAGGGATTTGGGTTTCCGGTGCTCGAGGCGATGCAGTGCGGCAAGCCGGTGTTCATGTCCCGCCGCACGAGCCTCCCGGAACTGGGCGGGTCGCTCGGCTTCTATTGGGATTCCTTCGGGGCCGAGCACATGGCCGCCGTGTTCCGCGCCGGCATGACGGCGGTGGCCGCCGTGCCCACCTTCGCCAGCGCGGCCCGGGCCCGGGCCGCCGAGTTTTCCTGGGAAAACGCCGCCCGCGGCTATCTCGGGGTCTACCGCTCCATCCTCGATCCGGCAGCGGCCTGAACGGCACCGTTTTCCGGCCAACCTGCCCTTCCGACACCCCCCTGGGAATTGCTATGACCCACGGCACTATGGCCCCCCTGACGATTCAGAAGCCTGCGTCCGCACGAAAAGCCCTCATCTGCGGGATGGGTGGGCAGGACGGCAGCTACCTGGCGGCCCATCTGCTTGATCTCGGCTACACGGTCGTCGGCACAAGCCGCGACGCCCAGGCCAGCCGCTTCGACGGACTCACACGGCTGGGCATTCGCGACCGGGTGCAGGTGGAGTCGATGTCGCTCGTCGACTTCCGCTCCACGATGCAGGTGCTCTCCCGCACGCAGCCGGACGAGGTCTACAACCTCGCCGGTCAGACCTCCGTGGGGCTCTCGTTCAACCAGCCGGTGGAAACCTTCGAGAGCATCGTCATCGGCACGGTGAACCTGCTCGAGGCGATCCGCATGCTCGGCCGGCCGATCCGGCTCTACAACGCCGGCAGCTCGGAGATGTTCGGCAACACTGGTGACGAACCGGCCGGTGAAACGACCGTCCTCAAGCCGTGCAGCCCCTATGGCATCGCGAAGGCGACGTCGTTCTGGCAGATCGCCCAGTATCGGCAGGCCTACAACATAGAAGCCTGCACCGGCATCCTCTTCAACCACGAAAGCCCGTTGCGTCCCGAACGGTTCGTGACACAAAAGATCGTGACAGGCGCCTGCCGCGTGGCCGCAGGCGAGCAGGACGTGCTGAGCCTCGGTGACCTCTCCGTCCGCCGCGACTGGGGCTGGGCGCCAGAGTATGTCGTGGCCATGCACCGCATGCTGCAACTCGACACGCTCGAGGATTTCGTGATCGCCACCGGCCAGACGACGAGCCTCGAGGACTTTGTCCGGGAGGTGTTCGCCAGCCTCGGCCTCGACTGGCGGAAGCACGTCGTGCGCGATCCAGCGCTCACGCGGCCGAGCGAGATCCTCTCGGGACGTGCCGACACGTCGCACGCCACCGCTCGTCTCGGCTGGACCGCGCGATCCCACATGAAGGACGTCGCGCGGATGATGGTGGAGGCGCGGCTTGCCGCGCAGGCCCCGGTGATCCGCCGCGCGGCCTAGCGTGACGCCTATCGGCTCTTCAGGGCAAGTTACAAACTTGCCCCCACGGGGGAAAGTCGCGGCCTAGCGTCAGGCCGTCCGCTTTCGCCGCACGCTTTCGAGGGCGATGGCGATTGCCAGGCCGCCGCACACGATCGGGAACGTCTGGCCGATGCGGCTCGCCACCGTGCGGGCGTCGAGCAGCGGCACCTCGGCGACGAGCACGTCCTCCACGTGCAGCGGCAGCCGCGCGGGGATCGTGCCCAGCGGCGAGACCAGGCACGTCTCACCCGTCGCGGCGCACCGTAGCAGGCAGCGGCGGTTTTCCACGGCCCGCATCTGCGCGAGCAGGCGATGCTGCAGGAGCGTGAGCGTCGCCTTGAACGAGGACCCGTTGATGAGCGAGAGCAGCACGTTGGCGGAGTTGTCGACGAGCGATTCGGCGGCGCTTGGCACCATGTCCTCGTAGCAGAGCATGACGCCGAGCCTCGCCGTGTCGCCAAGCGGGAGCACGGTCGCCTCCGGCCCGACGTCGAGATCGTCTTCCATCGGAAAATAGTGACGCAGTTCCGGCATCCAGTCAGTGCCCGGGACGTATTCGCCAAACGGCATCAGGTGCCGCTTGTGGTAGCAGCCGATGATCCGCTCGGCGTCGTCCACGAGGATCGCGGACTGGTAGATGTCGTTGGGGCGTTCGGGATAGCCACTGTAGATCTTGCCGCCGAACAAGAGCGGACAGGCGGGGTCGGCCAGCGGCCGCAGGCCTCGCTGCGGGTCGCGGGACTCCGCGAAAATCCGCTCGGGATCGTTGAATGCAGGGAGTTTTTCCGAGTAGGAGCCGCCGCTGCATTCGGGCCAGCAGATCAGGTCGAAGGGTTGTTCGCGGCCCGCACACGCCTCCCGCGAGAGCCGTTGCAGGGCGTCGATCGAATCGTCACGGCTGGGGTCGACCTGCACCATCGCCACGCTCATCTTCGGCGCCGCGGCCATCCGCGCCGACCAGGTCTGCATGGCCCAGACGCCATAGGCGAGGTTGACCGCGCAGACCACGACCGCGGCCATGCCCACGGCTGTCCATGCCGGGCCGGCGGCCTCGTGCGCGGGCCTCCAGCGGCGGCGCAGCAGCTCCACCACCAGCACGATCACGCCGGCATGGGCATAGAGCACGAAGGTGGCGGCTTCCGGGCCGAGCAGGTCGACCGACTGAACGAGAACGGGCCAGGCGAGCTGGCTGTAGCCGAGCTTCCAGGGAAAGACGCTCGTGACGAAGGCCTCGGTCGCGACGGCAACCAGTGCAGCTGGGAGCCAGGCATTGCGGGAGTCATCGACCGTGCGGCTGACGAACCAGAAGGGCAACGCCAGCCGCATCGCATCCCAGAGCACGATCGGCACGGTGAAGGCCAGCCCGATCCCGTAGCTGGACTGGATCGCGTCGGCGAGCACCGTGGGTGACCAGTGAAACGCCGTCGCCAGGCTCGTCGCCGCGACGGCCAGCACGAGCGTCTCACCCCGCCAGCCGCGCAGGTGCGGAAGGCAGAGGAGCGCGGCCGCCACGCCCAGCCATTCGCAGGGCACGAGTTCCTGCCAGAGCCACGGCGCCGCGATCAGCATCGCGATCGCCGCTGCCCCGAGGGCATCCGCCCACCAGGCGGTGTCCGATCGATGCCGCGTGAGAACGTTCATACACCGGTTCTAATCACGATCCTGGCCATGCACAAACCGCAGCTGCCGGGAAGACCGTGTGGCCAGGCCGGCCCGGCCGGCGCCACAATCGGCCGGCACCACAAAACGAGCGAGCCGCACAGCACGGTTGGGCCGAGGCCCATACGCGTGCTGTCCGGCTCGTGATCTCGTCTGTTTTCAGGCCGCTCTCCGGAGAGGTTCCGGGCAACGACTAGAAAATCCTCCCCGGGGGGGAGAACGTCAGCGTGCTGGTGGTCGCGTCAGCCGCGGCCAACAGATACACATACTGGCTCTTGGGGAAGCTGAACGGCAGCGTCTTCGTCCGGGTGGCAGTCTGATCCTGAACGTAGGCATTCGCAGCCCCCTTCTTGATCGTGAACTGAGCCACGCCGTTGCCCGCCACCGTCTTACCACCCGCCGCCGAAACGGCACCATTCTTCGCATTCACGAGCGCCGGCGCGGTGCCGGTGTTCTTGATGCGAACGAACTGGTTGTTCGACTTCGAACTACCGCCGCTCCGGCCACCCGCAAACGCGGCGCTGGCCGAAGCCACCATGGCGAGGACCGCCAAGGCAAGGAAAGCCTTACGAATCATGGGAACCTTTCTTCGAAGAAACATTCTCTCGATCACGACCGTGCTGGTGTCAGCACGACCGACTGCGGGTTACCCCGCAATGTTGGTGGGCCGGGTTGCCCCGGCGTGTTGTTTTGGTGTGGTCTGTTAGTTTGAGGCTTCCGTCTCGGTCTCGCCGCCGGCACGGGTGGAGATCGCGATCAGCACGCGGACGTCGAGCCGGTCGCTCAGGAACGAAACGTGGCCGTCACCGTACAAGCTCTTGAGGCCGCCGGAGTGCAGGCTCCGGAAGCCATCGACGCTGGGGTCGTTGATGACGCGGGAGTTCAAAGGGAAGCAGTTGTTGCCACAGGCCCAGCAGGCGTCGCCGAATGTGTGCGTGTCTGTCCCGGCCGTCTCGCGATCGACCGCTTCGGCGACAAGGAGAGTCTTCGAAAGTCCGTCTGAGACCGATGCAGCGGTCGCCGACAGTTTGTATTCGGCGTCGGTGGCGTAGAGGATGCCGCCGTGTTCGTCGCGGGTCGTGAGCGGACTGATGGCGGTGCCATCCGGCTTGATATAGGCGCCGAGAATGCCGCCGTAGTCCTGCTTGCCGGGGAACTGCTTCAGGCCGCTGGGGCAGACATAGGTGGGGATGGTGACATCCACTTTGGACAGATTGCCGGCCGGATCATCCCAGGGCTTCGTGTAGTCGACGCGATCCGACACCGCGGACTGTTCCAGGAACGGCAGGATGAAAGACGACCAAGCATGCAGGCGGTTGCCGATCTGATCATTGCCTGGCGGAAACCGTTTCTTGGCCTGCTCGTAGTTGGCCAGTGCCACGCCCATCTGCTTGAGATTGTTCGAGCACTGCATCATGCGGCCCGACTCCCGGGCCCGCTGGACAGCAGGCAACAAGAGGCCGATCAGCGTCCCGATGATGGCGAGCACCGCGAGCAGTTCGACGAGCGTAAAACCGCTCGGTGTTCGGCGCGAAACGACGATGTGGTTCATGGCTGCACTCCCGAAGGCCGACGAGCCCCTGGCAAGATAGGTAAGATATGATGGGCGGAGTGGAGGGTCAAATGGGGAATTTTTTGGTGCAAAAGCGGATGGAGGCGGGGCGTCAGTCTGGCACGGAGCCGATCGGCGCGATCCCTCGTTTTGGGGGTGGTAGGGATTTCGGCGGGGTCAAGCGATCGTGAAGCGGGTCGAGGCGGCCGTGGCGAGCGGGTTGCCAGCAGCGTCGACAACGCCCGTCTTCAGGAACGTCAGCGTGTAGGTGCCCTCGGCAAAGGCCCGCACGGTGGGCGTGAAAGCGTAGGAGCGGTCGGAGAGTTGCGTCGTGGTGATCGTACCGACGTAACTGCGGAGCAGGGGGGAGCCAAGGCCTACGGTGAACCGTGACGAATTGTCGGTGAAGAGCAGGTTGGCCAGCCTGACGCCCCGCACCGGCTCCGAAAACGTCACCGTCACGCGTCCGGTCGCAGGTGCCCCCGGGGAGGCACTGTAGTTGGGGTCATAGGAAAGGCTTGCCGTGGGCGGCGTGGGATCGACGGCCATCCACATCGGCGTCGCCGTGCTCCAAACCTGACCGGCACCGACCGCGTAGGCCGTCATCGTGTGGGCACCCGTAGCGAGCGGCCGGGCCGCGGGCGTGGTCAGGCTCCAGGCACCTCGGGCCGTGGCCTTCGCGATGCCGAGCAGTTGGCCGTCGGCATAGACGATCACGCTCGACCGGGCCGGGGCCGTGCCGGCAAACACGGGCCGCGTGAGCCGCGTGATGCCATCGCCACGGATCCCCGTGTCGCTCGCCGCCGTCAGCCCGATCGACGGTGCCACCACCGCCAGCGCCATGCGCTGTTCGAGCGACTCGAGGCCCATCGATGCGTGGCGGCTGCGCAGGCCGGCGCGACCCGCCTGCCGGCGCCGTCGGGGTGGACTCCCGCCGGAGCTCCATGCGCGGACGATCGAACGCAGCAACGAAAAAGACATGGTTCACCTGAAAAGCTGGCTGGGTGGTCAGGCCGGATCGCATCTGGATGGTCGCACGGTGGCCGCGGGCCAGCGGCTCGCAACGTCCCGTAATTTGCGTAGACGCTATTCTCAGTCCGGGCGCGGCCGAGTCAAGCAACGGAACAGCGGGCATTTCGGGCCCAAAAACGGCTGGAAAGCGGCCGTCTCCCACCGGCCGGCCGGCAGCGGTCCACTGGACACGCGCGGCCGGTGCCGCCAAGGCGATGTTTCCGGCGGTGACAGGGGGGCGTTTGCGGGCGAAATGGGCGGTCGTATGATCGACCCGCGGCCGTTCCTGTGGCGATCCCCTGTAAAGAGGGGCGGCGGCCAGCCGGATTGGACCGGAGTTGGATCAGAGACCATGAACATCCTCGTCACCGGCGGCGCCGGATTCATCGGCAGCCATATCGTCGACGGGCTCCTGGCCGCCGGCCATCGCGTCGAGGTGCTCGATGACCTCTCGAGCGGCTCGCGCGACAACCTGCCCCCCGGCGTGCCGCTCCATGTCGCCGACATCGTCGATCCGCAGGCGGTCGGACGCGTGTTCGAGGCGGCAAGGCCCGACGCGGTCTGCCATCAGGCGGCGCAGATGTCGGTCAGCCGCTCGGTACGCGAGCCCCTCTTCGATGCCCAGGTCAACTGCATCGGCTTGATCAACGTGCTCGAGGCTGCGGCCAGGCTGGGCTGCCGCCGGATTGTCTTCGCGTCGAGCGGTGGCGTGCTGTATGGGGAAGTGACGACGCCGGCTCCCGAATCGACGTCCGCCAATCCGGTCAGCCCCTATGGCATCACCAAGTGGGTGGGGGAGCGGTATCTGAAGTTTTTCGCGGAGGAGCACCAGATGGCGACTGTGGCGCTCCGCTACTCCAATGTCTACGGCCCCCGGCAGAATCCGCACGGCGAGGCGGGCGTGGTGGCGATCTTCTGCAAGAAGCTGCTGGCGGGTGAACCTGCCCGCATCAACGGCGACGGCCGATACATCCGCGACTACGTCTTCGGCCCCGACGTCGCCCGTGCCAACGTGCTCGCCCTGACGGCGGACCTGCCGACCCTGGCGCCGGGAACGCTCACGAGCGTCAACATCGGCACCGGCCTGGGAACCGACGTCAATGACCTGGAGGCGATGATTCGCACCGCCGTCGGCGATGCCCTTGCCCGTCGTGGTCGGCGGGTGACGCTGCCGTCGCCGGAGCACGGGACGGCTCGGCCTGGCGACCTGCGATCCAACCTCGTGGATGCCCGTCTCGCCGGCGAACTGCTCGGCTGGAAGCCAACGGTCGCGCTCGACGCGGGCCTGGCGCGGACGGCAGAGTGGTTCGCCGCCCAGATCGCCTAGCAGGCGTTCAGTCGTCCATCAGGCCGTCCATCGCTCCGGTCGCCAGCCGCCGACAGAGAGATGGCGACTCCATGTAGGGCGGAAAGCGGTGGCTCTTGCCGACGATCGGTGCGGCATCGACCTGGACGAACTCGATCTCCGGCGGCAGCCAGCGGGCGGGCATATTCTCGTGCCCAAGTGCCTCGGTTCCCAGATCGGGATCGACGAATTCGAAGAATCGCAGAGCCTGATCCCGCGTATTGTTCAGCAGCGTCAGCCGGTCGATGCAGCGAAGCACTTTTCGGTATTCGCCGCGCGGAGCCAGGGCGTCTTGTCGTACCGCCGCCGCCACAAGCACGAGATGAAGCCTCGCGGGGCGGTCGATCCACGGCTGCAGGTGGTCACGCCCCGACCGCTGGGCACCGACGAGATGGTCGAGGGCTTCGAGGGCGATCAGCCCGCCGTAGCTGTAGGCGACGATCGCGATCGGCCGCCCGGGTTCCATCTGTCCCAGCAGCCAGGCCAGATAGTGGCCTTCCGTCATCGATCGCTCGTATTTGGCGCGACTGTCCCGGAGCAGGAGGCCCTCCTGGGAACTCGGCCACGAGAAGAGCACCGTGCGTGCCGGAGGACCGTTGGGCTGGCAGGCCGCGACCCGACGGGCCAGCAGCAGCCCCTGCGACTTCGCGGACGCTGCGTCGTAGCGGTTGCCGTGGATGAAGATCATGAGAGGCCGCTGCGGGTCGTCCAGCAGGCTTGGCAGATCAGACGGCATCCAGCGGCTGCACGCCGCATCGGGAACCAATCGCTCGACGCCGAATGTCACGCTGGCAGGCAGGCGGCTGATGTCGGGCAGCCGGCGCGTGTTAACGACCCAGACATCGTCGTCGCCGCTCGACAGGACATCCATCGGCGAGGGGGCGTCGGCCGGCGGAGATGCAACGACCACCTGCTGGCAGCAGCACAACGTAGCGACCGCCACCAGGACCAGAAAAGGCTGTGACGCAGGGAAAAGACGCAAGGCAGACACCGAACGCAGGAAGAAACGCAGGAAGACCAGCCCGAGCCGCCACGCGGCCTGTTCATCGGCTGTTCTCAACAGTAGCACGTGTTTTCCGTCGGTGGCTCCCGCCGATCCAAGCGGCCGGCGAACAGCGGCCACCGGCGCATTCGCTACGGTCGTGTGCCATCGGCAAGGTCGACGCGGGGGCTGCGATCGGCAGGGAAATTTTTGGAGAAATCGTGTCGCCCCGCCGACCGCGTGTCGGATCGTGAGCTAGGGTTTGGAGGCGTCGTCGCGGACGACGCATCGTGTCCGACGGCGGGTCGTTCCCGGCCTGGCGAAGGTGGAGATGCCAATCATGTGCCGTTCCCTGTGCCTCGTGATCGCCCTCAGCAGCCTTGCGGCCGCCCCGGGCTGCAGCAGTTGCTTCGGTAGCGCGAATAGCTGCCGCCGGCCGTCGTTCATGGAGTTTCGCTCGCCCTGCATGGGTGGTGCCGCGCCCTGTGCGGCCCCGCAGCCCCAGCCCTGCCAGCCCGCCTGCGGGGTGCCGATGCAGGAGCCAGCCTGCGGACCGGCCTGCGGTCCGTGTGGTGAAGGCGGGATGGCGTCCCCCTCGTCGTCGCCGATCGTGGTCGAGCCTGGGACGTTCAGCTGACCGACGGCGGGTCGGATCGTCCGCCCCTCCGGTGATGCGCCGCTCTTGCCGGCCAAGCGTCGGGCAAGCAGCACGCAGTGTGCCTGCTCCCGATTCGAGCGGCTCGTCACCGGCGGGGCGGACAATCTAAACGACAAACATGGCATCCTGCCGCACGACAGGCGGATGCCTGTCCTCGGCCGGCGTCTTGGCGACCGCAGGTCGCTGGTGCTGCGCATGGCGTCGTGCCATGCACCGGGAGAGCGGGCCCGGTGGTTATTGAGCACGACAAACATGGCATCCTGCCGCACGACAGGCGGATGCCTGTCCTCGGCCGGCGTCTTGGCGACCGCAGGTCGCTGGTGCTGCGCATGGCGTCGTGCCATGCACCGGGAGAGCGGGCTTGCCGGTCATTTCGGCGGGTTTTTGAGGCGTGCCCGCCGTCCGTATACTCGCGGCTCCCGTTCCCCCTTCCCGGAGCCGTCATGTTCGAGTCGCTGACCGCGTCGCTATCGTCCGCCCTGAACGCCCTGCGGGGGCGCGGCAAGCTCACCGAAGCGAACATGCGCGAGGGGCTGTCGGGGGTTCGCACCGCCCTGCTGGAAGCCGACGTGGCCTATGACGTCGTCGAGACGTTTCTGTCGCGGGTGGTCGATGATGCGGCGGGCGCGAAGGTGCTCGAGTCGCTCGATCCTGCCCAGCAACTCGTGGGCATCGTGCACCAGGAACTGGTCAACCTCATGGGGCCGGTGGACCACTCGCTCCACCTGCAGCCGGGCAAGACCACGATCCTGATGCTCTGCGGCCTGCAGGGCTCGGGCAAGACGACCTCCTGCGGCAAGCTGGCGAAGCGGATCAAACAGCAGGGCCAGGGCGTGATGCTCGTGGCTGCCGACCTCCAGCGTCCGGCGGCCATCGAGCAGTTGGCGGTACTCGGCCGGCAGATCGGCGTGCCCGTGCACGTCCCGGACGGCGTCACCGACCCGGTCGCCGTCTGCCGCGCCGGCGTGGCTCGCGCACAAAAGGAGGGCATATCCGTCGTCATTCTCGACACGGCCGGGCGGCTCTCGATCGACGAAGCGCTCATGCAGGAACTCACGAAGATCGATCGCACCGTGGGGCCGGACCAGGTCTATCTCGTCGTCGACGCGATGACCGGACAGGATGCGGTGAAGAGCGCCAAGGCCTTCAACGAGGCGCTCGAGCTCGACGGCGTCATCATGACGAAGCTCGACGGCGACGCCCGCGGCGGCGCCGCGCTCTCGGTGAAGAGCGTGACGGGGGTGCCGATCAAGTTCATCGGCACTGGCGAACAGATCGAGGCCCTCGAAGATTTTCACGCCGAACGGATGGCGGGGCGGATCCTCGGCATGGGCGACGTCGTCACGCTGGTCGAGGA
This sequence comes from uncultured Candidatus Kuenenia sp., assembly GCA_964581055.1. GTDB lineage: Bacteria > Planctomycetota > Planctomycetia > Pirellulales > UBA1268 > CAMCQY01. The sequence continues at coordinate 7,494 of CAZOMJ010000058.1, read as the reverse complement.
AGCGCAGCGGAAGTTCGATCAGGACGAGATGAAGCGGCAGGAGGAGCGACTCCGTGCGGGCGAATTCACGCTCGACGACTTCAAGAAGGTGTTGCTGCAGACCCGCCGCCTGGGGCCGCTGGGCAAGGTGCTGGGCATGATTCCGGGCATGGGTGGCATGCAGGAAATGCTGGCCGGCACCGATCTCGACAAGGACGTCAACCGTCTCTTCGGCATCATCGACGCGATGACGCCGGCCGAACGACGCAATCCGTCGCGGGTGGTCGATCAGTCGCGCCGCCGCCGCATCGCCGCCGGTGCCGGTGTCGACCCGCGTGAGGTGAGCGACCTCGTCAAGCAGTTCGACGGTATGAGTGCGATGATGAAGGGCATGGCGGGACTGGGCATGCGGGACCGTCTCCGCGAGGTGCAGCGGCTGCAGACGCAGTTGAGCAATCCCGCCGCGCGGCTCGGCAGGCCGAAGGGCGACACGGGCAAGCGGCTCACTGCCGACGAGCGGCGTAGGCAGAAGAAGCAGCGTGAAAAGGACGCCCGCCGCAAGAAGCGCGGCTGACTGGCTTTACGCGACACATGGCATCCTGCCATTGTCGCTTGGCAAACGCAGTTTGCTGGTGCTGCGCTTCGCATCCTGCGAAGGAGTCATGCGGAGGGTGGGTTTCCCCGACACCGGAGCGAGCGTCAGGCGCCTCGGCGTGTCACTCGCACCATCTCCCCAACGCGATCGCCGAGCCGCCGTGCGAGCGCAGCGTGTCCGGGGAGCCCGCCCCGGGCGGCGGCGGTGATTTCCGTGAAAACGCCGGAAAAACGGGGGTCTGGAAGGTGGGCTTGGGTTCCGGCGCCGGTCGGGTACGCTAAGGGGCTCGATCAATCATTTCCGAGGAGACTGCGACCGTGGCTGTGGCGATTCGAATGAAGCGAATGGGCCGGAAGAACCGTGCCTTCTACAGGATCTGTGCAACCGACCGGCGGAGCCCGCGGGACGGCCGTGTGATCGAGGTGCTGGGCACCTACGATCCGTCGGTTCCCGATACCGACGCCCGTTGCCTGCTCAACAACGAGCGGGTGGAGTACTGGCTCAGTGTCGGCGCCCAGCCCAGCGACGCGGTGCGCGTGCTCGTCAAGAAGTACGGCAAGAACGGCACCCGGCTGCAACAGATGGAACAGGCCCGCGCCAAGCTCTCGATGCCCAGGGTCGTGCCCGAAGCCGCTGAGCCGGTGTACGTGCCCGAGGCGAAGACGGAGACTGTCGCTGCGGCGCCTGCAGCCGTTGCCTCCGAACCGGTTGCGGACGCGCCGGTGGCGGACGCGCCGGTGGCGGAAGCCCCCAGCCCCGCGGCCGAAGCCGGTGGGGAATCGCAGCCAGAGCAAGCCTGATAATGCTGCTGCCGATCCCATGCGCATCGACATCCTCACCCTATTCCCAGAGATGTTCGCGGGCTTCCTTGACGGAAGCCTGCTCGGTGAGGCACGCCGTGCGCGTCTGATTGACGTCTGCCTGACGAATATCAGGGACTTCGCCGAAGGCGTGCATCGGCAGGTGGACGACAGGCCCTATGGCGGTGGTCCGGGGATGCTGCTCATGCCCGGTCCGGTCGTTTCCTGTGTCGAGGCCGTGCAGCAGCGTGCGACGCCCGCCGGTCATCTCATCATGCTCACGCCCGGCGGACGGCGGCTGGATCAGGCAGCGGTCGAGGAGCTCGCTCGCAAGGAGCGAATCGTGCTGCTCTGTGGCCGCTACGAGGGATTCGACGACCGTGTTCGCGAAACACTCAAGCCCGATGAGATCTCCATCGGCGACTATGTGCTCTCCGGCGGCGAGGTGGCGGCGATGGTGATCGTCGACGCGGTCGCTCGCCTGTTGCCCGGCGTCCTGGGCGACGCGGAGAGTGCCAGGCAGGATTCCTTCTCCGGCGCCGACCGGCTGGTGGAAGGCCCCCAATACACCCGGCCGCGTGAGTTTCGCGGCCTGCGCGTGCCCGATGTCCTGTTGTCGGGCGACCATGGCCGGATCGCAACGTGGCGGCACGAACAGGCCGTCGATGCGACTCGTCGCCGTTTTCCAACTGTTTCCAACCCCATTCCATGCCACCCTTCCCCCAGCCGTTCCTGAAGGAGCCGTCGTGAGCCAGAAGATCCTCGCCAAGGTCGAAGCCTCAAGCCTCAAGTCAGAGGTGCCCCAATTCGCCATTGGCGATACCGTCGACGTGCACACCCGCATTCTCGAAGGTGAGAAGGAACGGGTCCAGATTTTCAACGGCGTGGTCATCGCCAAGGCCGGGTCGGGGAGCCGGGAGACCTTCACCGTCCGGCGGATCGTCGCCGGCGAGGGTGTCGAGCGGAAGTTTCCCATTCACTCGCCGAAGATCGCCAAGGTCGAGGTGAAGCGGTCGGGCGTGTCGCGTCGGGCCAAGCTCTACTATCTGCGCGATCGCGTCGGCAAGTCGGTCCGCCTCCGGGAGAAGCGCGACGACGTCGCTGCCGAGGCGACGGCGAAGAAGTCGGCTGCCAAGAAGTCCGCGGCCAAGGCCTGACGATGCCCTGAGTGCCCCGGCGGCAGCCATGACATCGCAGGATCCAAGGCATGCGTTGGGGCGGCGCGGCGAGGCCGAGGCGGAGCAATTCCTCCGCGGCCTGGGCTATCGCATCGTGGGCCGCCGGGAGCGGGTGCTGCGTGGTGACATCGACCTGGTGGCACTCGACGGTCGCACCGTGGTGTTCGTCGAGGTGCGATCGCGGAGCGATACCGCCCACGGGCATCCGGCGGAAACCGTCGGCCTGCAAAAGCAGCGGCGGATCGCCGAACTGGCCACCGCCTACATTCGCCGGCACCGGCTCGAGGATTGCCAGGTGCGGATCGACGTCGTGACGGTCACGTTCGAGGCTGGCTCCCATCCGGTCGTCGAGCATTTTCAAAACGCCTTCGACAGTCCCTGGTAGCTGGAAAATGGGGACGGGAGCGATTTTTGTGGCATCCTCACGTTCTCGGTCGGCAAGCGCGGCATTGCCTTCGACCGCTGAAAAATCGCTCCCGTCCCCATTTTCCTACGACAGATACCGCCGCCGGTTGACGGCGGCCTGCCAGCGGCCCGTCTTCGTGATGTCGAGAAGCTGGGCCTGCGTAAAGTGCTCGCCATATTCGAGCACCGCGCGGCGAACGACCTCCTTGACGTCGGCCCCGGTCGCCCCCTCCAGCGACTGTGCCACGGCGTCGTAGTCGATCGCCAGTCCGAGCGGTTCAAGGTGGCGTCGGAGGATGCGGGCCCGGGAGGCTTCGTCGGGCATGGGCAGGGTGAGGACCATGTCGAACCGCGACGACCGCTGGGCGGCGGGATCGAGGGCCTTGGGATCGTTTGTGGTGGCGATGGTGAGGATGGCCTCCCGCTCGAGCACGCCGTCGAGCGTGGCCAGGAAGTCGGCCAGGGCTCCATTGTCGCCGTTGGAGTCGCGGTGCCCCAGAACCAGATCGATATCGTCGAGCACGACCAGCGTGGGACCGAACGTCTCCGACGATGCGTAGAGTTCGGCGATCATGTGCCGCATGGCGTTGGCATCGGCGAGGATCGTCGTGTAGCGGTCGCCCAATTCGCTGGCGATCACCCGCACGAGGTGCGTTTTTCCGACACCGGGCGGTCCGGCGACAAGCATGCCGCGGTTGGTGCCCAGGCCCAGACGCCGCAAGATCTCCCGCCGGCTGGTGGCCGCGGCGAGGAAGACGTCCACCTCGGACCAGACCTCGGCGGGCAGGATCAGGCCGTCGCGCGGGTTGGCCAGCGTCGGCGTGATGCCCAGCTTGAGGCAGCCTTCGACGACCGTGGCTTCGAGCACCCGTCCCCGCAGTGGATTCTCCGCGGTCTTGAGCCGTTCGCAGAACCGCTTGAGCACCTCCTCCGCCACCGCCTTGTCGGCGGAACTGGAGAGGATGGCGAATTCCCGGCTCCAATGCCGATCGTCCACGAGCACGCAGAGCGGCTCGGAGGCGAGCGTGCCGGCGGGAAAGAAGGCAATGAGACGGCCCGGCACCGAGACCTTGTCGTCGGATCCGAGGTCGAGCTGCGACCAGGTGGGCGGCAGGCCGTCGCCCGGCGAGCCGATGACCACGGCGCCCGAGTGGCGCTCCATTTCGATCCGCAGCAGGTTTCCGAGGATCGCCAGCGACGTGCTGGCGCCGGAATGCTTGGTGCTCGCGAGCTGCGTGCCCTCGACGCCCAGATGAAGCATCGCAAACGAGGTGGGTGACAGGGCCGACGCCGGCTGCTGGCCCAGGATTTCCCCCAGCACGCCGATGGTCGCCCGTGTCTCGGCGGTGGCGTTGGCCAGGATGGCGTCGAGGGTGCGGCCATCAGCGGCGGTACGGCCATGCTCGTGTATCATCGTGCGTGCCTGCGTGGTGCGGCTGGCCGAACCGAGGGGGCCAGCGGAGGAAGCGGTGTGCGGGATCTGGTCTGGAAGCGAGGAGTCGGCCGTCGATGTCTTGGTTGTACCTGATGATCGCGATCGCCGCCGAAGTGGTCGGCACGAGCTTCCTGCGGGCCTCGCAGGGCTTCACCAAGCCCGTCCCCAGCGTCATGGTCGTGGTCGGCTACGGACTGGCCTTTTTCTTCCTGTCGCTGACCCTCAAGGACATTCCGGTCGGGATCGCCTACGCCGTCTGGAGCGGCGCAGGGGTGACGCTGATCGCCACGATCGGCTGGCTCTTTCTGGGCCAGAAACTCGACGCCGCGGCGATCCTCGGGATGTCGCTGATTATCGCCGGCGTCGTCGTGCTCAACCTGTTTTCGAAGGCGGGCGGCCACTGAGACGGATTCCGGACGATGAGCAAACGCATGGGCCGGGGCTGCGCATGCCCCATCGCCGGACGTTCGCTCTCGTCATCCTGGCGATCCTGTGCGGCATCCTGTTACCTTCCTCCCGTGGCGGCACGTTTTCAACTTGCCGAATGCGGCCCCGAGCCCAACAAGATGCAATCTTGTTGCCACGTATGAAAGCACAACAACTGCCGCGCTTGCTATCCAGGCGTTTCGATCACAGTCCCAGCAGCCGGCCGAGCATCTTGACGCTCGCACATGCGAGCACGGCCGCCATCAGCAGCCGCAGCGCCGATGCCGGCAGACGGAACGCGCCGAAGTGAGAGCCGATCACGCCGCCGAGCACCGCGGCCGCGATCACCGGCAGGCCGGCGGCCGGAAACGGTCGGCCGGTGAGTAGGCCGCCGGCGAGCCCCGCCAGCGAATTAACGAGAATGAAGGGCGCTGTCACGGCGGCGATCGTCTGCACCGGGGCCGCGCGGAGCGCGAGCAGCGCCGGCGTCAGAAACACGCCGCCGCCGACGCCGGTGAGACCCGACAAGAGGCCGATCGCACCGCCGAGTGCCGCCCATGCGACGGTCGGGCGGACGCAAGGGAGTGGTTCGTTCGTCGCGTCGTCGTCGGACGCCGGCCGCCGCGCATCGAGCAGCATGCGTGCCGACGACGCCAGCAGCACGCCACCGAGCACCGCCTCGAACGCGGTCGTGGGCAGCGTGACGGCGCCGCCGACGAACGCGCACGGCACGCTCGTCACGGCCAGTGGCCAGAAGAGCCGGCCGCGAAAATACCCGGCGCGAATGAATTGAACGCTCGCGATCGTCGCCACGATCACGTTGAGCGACAGCGCCGTCGGCCGAACCACCGCCGTCGGCATGCCCAGGAGGGTCATTACCGCGATGTAGCCTGTCGCCCCGGCATGCCCCACGGAGGCATAGAGCAGGGCGACGAGTCCGATCGCCAGCGGCAGGATGGCGTGCATGCGTCGTGTGCTCAGACCGACGTCACGGCGTGCTTCTTGAGCAGTTCCAAGGGCACGACCTCGAGCGACTTTTCATGCGTCGCCTCCAGCACCACCGGCGGTGCCCGCCCCTCGCGCGCCGCCTCGAGCCAGCGGGATGCACAGAGGCACCAGCGATCCCCTTCGACGAGTCCAGGGAAGCCCCACTCCGGCCGTGGCGTCACCAGGTCGTTCCCGGCCGCGACGGTGAAGATCAGGAAGTCTTTCGTCATCACGGCACAGACGGTGTGTACGCCGACGTCATCGGGCCCCGTGCGGCAACAGCCGTCGCGGAAGAAGCCGGTGAGCGGTTCACGGGAACAGGGAGCCAGCGGCAGCCCCAGCACGTTGCGGTCGGATTTTTTGCCGTGGCGGGCATCGTCAGGACGGTCGAAGGCGATCATGCGGCTCTTTTCGGCGTGTCGGCTAGGGGGAGTCGGGAGCACGAAGGGCTCAGACGGTATGATGCCCGGTTTTCGCCCGTCCCGCCAACCACGATGCCATGCTCAGCCTGCAATCCGCCTCCGACCCCCGCTGGCTTGCCCAGGTAGACGCCCATCTCGACGACATCCTCATCGACCACGCGCACTGTGAGAAAAAGGCAGCGGGCGTGGCGATGAACCTGCTGTTTTCCTACGTCGACCATGTGCCGCTGGCCCGCGCCATGACCGAGATCGTCAACGAGGAACTGGCCCACTTTCACCTGGTGCTCGATCTGCTGGAGCGACGGGGCATCCGCTTCCGGAAGCTCTCGCCGTCGAGCTATGGGCAGCGGCTCCAGGCAGTCGTCCGCAAGGAGGAGCCGGCCAGGGCCATCGACCGCCTGCTCGTGGCGGGGCTCATCGAGGCCCGCAGCTGCGAGCGGTTTGCGCTCTTGCGCGACCATGTGGCCGATGCGGAGCTGCGGGAATTTTACGGGAGCCTGTTCGAATCGGAGGCCCGACACCACGCGACCTATGTGCGGCTCGCCTGTGACATGGCCCCGGAGGCAGCCGTCCGCGAACGGCTTCACTGGCTCGCGGCGGAAGAAGCTGCGATTATTGCCCAGGGCGATCCCGTCGCCCGCATGCACAGCTGAGCAGAAACGAGGACGTTCTGGGGAGTGCTTGGCGTGTGATGGACCTCTCCCCCGTGGCAGCAATTTTTCAACGTGCCCGTTACTGCGGCACGGATTCCGCAAGTTAAAAACTTGCGGCCACGGGTCTCCTCCGCCAGCCACGTCCTCAACACTCTTGCCCAGTCCAGGAAAAAATCCCCCACCTGCGTCCGGCCTGCGAAAAGCAGAATGTCCACTTTTCCGAGTACAATGCCCCGCTTCCCATGACAACGCCCACAACGCACGTCGCCCCCAGCACGCGGTTGATCCGTCCGCTGCCGATCAACGAACTGATCGCGGTGGGTGCGCTGGCGGCGCTGGCCGCCTGGGCTCTGATCACCTGGTCGGGCCGGGGCGGAGAGCCGGTGTCACTGGGGCCGCTCGATCCCGCCCGCTGGTTTCCCGGACGCGGCCTCACGCTGGCGGAGATGCCGCTGGTGGTGATGCTCGTCGCGGGGGGCGTGCCGCTGGTCTGGGATCTGTTCGTCAAGCTGTGTGCGGGCACGTTTGGCTCCGATCTGTTGGCCGGCCTGTCGATCATCACGAGCATTCTCTTAGGTGAATACCTCGCCGGCGTGCTCGTCGTGCTGATGCTC
>CAZOMJ010000057.1:0-5827 GCA_964581055.1 uncultured Candidatus Kuenenia sp. | reverse complement strand
TCAAAACCTGCCGAAGCCGTCGCTCGACCTGTCGAGCCCCGAGGTGCAGCTCGTGCCGCGGCTCGAACAGTCGGCCGACATGCAACTCGACGCCCGGCAGCTGGGCTACATGGTCAACTGCCTGGTCGACGGCGGCTATGCGACCGACTACTTTCTCGACAACGACCGGATCGACCTCGTGATCAAGGGGGACGACCGGTTCGTGAAACGCACGCAAGATCTGCGTTCCCTGCCGGTGATCACGCCGGGCGGCCAGCTCGTGCCGCTGGAAAGCGTGGCCGACGTCCGGGAATTCTCCAGCGGGCCGGAGCAGATCCTGCACCGCGAACGCGAGCGGGCGATCACCGTGCAGGTGTCTCCGCCGGCGCAGATGCCGCTCGAAGAGGCGCAGGACCGGATTCGCAGCCTGGTGGTCGCGCCGCTCGTCGAATCGGGCGCCCTTTCCGGCGGCTATCGGATCACGCTCGGTGGCACCACCGACAAGTTGGTGACGACCTGGCAATCACTCTGGTTCAACCTGTTGCTGGCGGGCGTGATCACCTATCTCTTGATGGCGGCCCTCTTCGAGTCGTGGATCTACCCGGCGGTGATCATCATGTCGGTGCCGCTGGGCAGCGTCGGGGGCCTGCTCGGCCTGGCGATGCTCAACTGGCTCGGCGCGCCCTTCGGCATCTTCCAGACGCTCGACGTGCTGACGATGCTGGGCTTCGTGATCCTGATCGGCACGGTCGTGAACAATCCGATCCTGATCGTCGAGCGGGCGCTGCAATTGGTCCGCGGCGAATCAGAGGCCGGCACGGACGGCGCAGCCTGGGAGCCGACCGAGGCGATCCTCGAAGCCGTCCGCAGCCGTGTCCGCCCGATCTTCATGACGACGCTGACAACGGTGCTCGGGCTTCTGCCGCTCGTGCTTTTTCCCGGCGCCGGCAGCGAGCTCTACCGGGGACTCGGCGCCGTGCTGCTGGGTGGCATGTTCGTCTCGACGGTCGTGACGCTCGTGCTCGTGCCGCTGCTGCTGGGCCTCTGCTTCCGCCTGTTCCCGGTCGCCTGAGACGTCAGTCGCGCACGGTGCTACAGAAACGCCCCGGGATTGCCCCCGATTCTCGTCAGGGCCGAATCGACACCCCGAGCGACTCGCCCAGCCGAATCCAGTCACGGTGCCCGGAGTCCACGACCCAGCGGAGCACGTTCATGTCCATCTGCTCGTACTGATGGACGGCGACGTTTCGAAAGCCGACCATCCCCTGGAGCGAGGCGGAGAGCGCCGCATCGATGACGCCGGCCCGCTCCAGCAACATGAATCCGTCGGACATGCTCTGCGGCACCCCGAGATGCCGCTCCGCAACGACGTGCATGGCCATGTCGATGGCGGCCTGGCAGGCCCGTTCGATGTTGAGAGTGAGGGCGTCGACGTGGGTGAAACTGTCGAATGCCGGGGCGGCGGCCGCCTCCTCGCCAATTCGTCGAATGCACCTCTCGATGATGGCTGCCTTGTTGAGGAGGATGTCGTCAGGCGGCGTACGCACGGAGCACCTCTCGGCGGGCTTCCTGCAGGGCGGCGTACATCGACAGCGCGAGCATCGCAAACCGGGCCGTTGTGCCATGATCCCGGTCGAAGATCAGGCGGCCGTGGGCGACTGCTTCCTTGGCATAGACGAGATTCGCGTGCGTGAGCACGCCGAGGTCGACCGTTCGCCCGAACATGCCCCCCAGTTCCGCGGAAATCGTCAGGCGGTTCATGAGCGAGAAAGCGCTGTCTCGTCGCGGCAAAATCGCGATATCGATGTCGCTGTCAGGACGCAACTGCCCCGTGACCGCCGACCCCAGCAAGTAGGCAGCATCGACCTCGACGTGTCTATGGAGCAGGCGTCGAACTGCATCGAGGCACTCTGCGCTGGGCGTTGCGGTTGTCATGATTGGAGCGACTCCTCACCACCGCAAGTCTACATCTCCGGTCTTAGCCGGGCCATCGACCAATCGGCATCGCGCTCAGTCTCGGCTCATGGCCGTCGTGGAACGCCCATGAGTCGGCGGAGCAGGTCGGGCCATGAGCCCGATTCCCAAAACGCCGTCTGCCCCGCGGCGGGCTCGCCGAGGACGGTGCCCGCAAACACGGCTACCTCCCCCTTCCCCACCGCGAGCGTGGCGGCGACCGGGTCGCTGCCCGCGTAGGCAACGACCTCGGCCTTGGGGCTCGCCTTCAGGTTGTGCCGCCAGAAGACGGCCGGCTTGTCGCTCCAGCTTTCGTTCGCCTTCGGACCGAGGAGCACGGCCGGCTCACAGTGGACGAGTGGCGGCTTGCGGTTCGAGCCGTCGATCGTAAACGGCAACATCGGCTCGAGAAGCGTGCCGGAGAGCCTCGCCTGATCGAGGGTCCATGGTCCGCCGAGGATCACGAGCCGGCCGCCATCCTTGACGAAGTCTTCGAGCATCTTCCGCACCTCGAGCTTCATCTGCGGCACCGCGTTGGCCAACACGACCGCATCGTAGGCATAGAGTTCCTCATACTTTTCAGGCAGGGCGTAGCCGCTCGTGCACCCGGGCAACAGCCCTTCGACGCCATAGGGCTTCCAGTGCAGCCCGCGGACCTGGAGGATTTTCTGCGGCGACCGTCCCTCGGGCGTCCGCAGGCCGGCCGGCTTCTCAGGCGGCGGCGCCATCGCGAGGAGCTTGTCGTCGGAGTACGGCTCCAGCTGCTTCACGATCAGGTGATCGCAGAAGAGGCTGTTTCCCTCGGGCTCCTTGCTTTCGCCACTGATGAACACGTGCACCAGGCTTTCCGACCGTAGCTCGATCTCACGGTCGTAATAGTGGTAGGTGCCATCGACGACGAGCCGCCGCTCGGGCGGCGTCGCGGCATCGGTATTGAAATCGACCGGCGGGAACTTGGTCGACGTGCCGTAGAACACTCCGCTCGAGTCGATCCGGACCGACTGCCGTCGCGGCGGGGTCTGCGTGTCGACGAGCTTGAGTCGGGCACGGATCCAGTAGCGGCCCGGCGGAAAGGGCCCGTTCCAGGTGCGGCCGAACGAGCCGCGGGCGGCCCCGCTGACGCGGGCCTGCGCGCGGCCGTTGGCGGACTCGGGATCGGACACGCCGTTGGCGTTCAAGCTGTTGTAGCCGGTGTCGGTCTCCACCAGCGACTCGTCGTCTGCAAGCGTGACGCCGACGGTCGGGGGCTGCAGCGGATCGACCATGATCGCCCCCGGCGGCGCAGAGCGGCCGGCCACGAGGTCGGCCTCGCTCACCGGGTCGCTGAACCGTGGCGGCGACTGGGGCTCGGTGAACTGGCCCGACTCCTCCACGATCAGCATCCCCCAGACGGCCAGCCCCGGCACCCGCACCCGTGCCTCTTTCGCATTGCCCTCGTTGGCGATGGCGACATCGTAGGGTTCGACGTCGGGCCGCACGAAAGCCACCCGCTCGATCGTCGCCCCCGGCGAGGCCTTGATGCTCACGGGAAAACTCCCGAGCGGCTCCGGGAGCGTAGTCTTGGCAAGACTGTCGTCGGGGCTCGGGTTGACGAGATGGACGACGGTGAACTTCCGTGTCGGCGTATCGATGAACTCCTGCGCGAGCGGCTGCCAATAGACGTGTGAATCGCCGACCATGATCCGCTCCTCCGGCCGCTCGACGATATTCAGCCGCGGGTGCCAGAGAAACGCCGACCAGCGGGTCATGAACCGGCCCCAGTTGCCGCAGCCGGGCACCTTTTCGTGCGAGCCATACACCGAATGCGCGCCCGCGATCAGGCTGTAGACCAGCTTGTAGACGCCGACCGGCGACGGCTTCAGGCCCAGGATGCAGTGGTATTGCCCGCCCAGGCGGCTCACATGCTTGGCCTGCTTGAGTTCGTTGGGGGCGAAGGCACGGGCCACGCCCTCGGCCTTGGTCCACGTGCGATAGACGCTGCCGTCGATCGAGTAGCCGTCGTGCTGGCCGATCGCCTCCTGCATCCACATGCCGCTACCGGCCATCGCCTCCCGCATCTCGCGGGTGATGACGGGATAGCTGTCGGGCGCAAAGGCGTAGTTGTAGCCCAAGAGAAAATCGGGCCGCTTGGCCCAGAGCGTCTCCTTGAGCTGGCGGATGTTCCAGGTGCTCACCGCATCGCTCGAGACGGTGTAGTGGCCGTCGAACCGCACGCCGTCCCAACCGAACATCGCGGTCGAGTCGGCGATCTGCCGGATGCCATAGGCGAGGGCGTCGGGCCGGTTGAAGTCGATCGGAAACTGCTGCCAGGAAAACACGGCTCCCTTTTTCGCGCGGGCCGCGTCGTCGTTCCACTCGTCGAGCTGGCGGACGTCGCCCCAGCCAGCGCGGAACCATTCCGGACGCCTGCGCATCAGCTCCGCGCCGTCGGGGCCGCAGGCCACGTGCTTGCCGTAGGTGACCACCTTGATGCCGCGGGCATGCGCAGACTCGATGAACCGCTTCAGTTTGCCCGGCTCCATGAGGTAGCTGGCCTGGCCGCTGTACCAGCGATCGGCGGTGGGCGTGAGGTTGCCCCAGTCGTCGGGCGCCCAGAAAAAGACCTCGAGCCAGTTGGCGTATTTCTGCCGTGCCAGGTCGAGCAGCTTGTCGGCCTGCTCCGGCTTCGCGCGGCCGATGAAGTCGCCAGGCAGCGTGCCGCCGATGCCGACCATCCACGGGTTGTCGTGGACGCCGACACAATCCTCGCCGCGGTCGAACAGCTTGCCGTCGCGGAAGAGCCACGCCTCCACGGCCGTGCCGAACGACTGACTCGCCAGCGGGACCTCGACACGGAGCGACCGCGACTGACGGGGCTCGAGGCTGAGCGTTTGCCGCGACGATTCCTTCCAATCGGCGAGGCGGCCGACGCAGCCGACGGCAACTTCGGCCTTCTCCGGAGCGGCCGAGAAGTTTTTCACGACCACCTCCACGACAGCCGACTCCGACGGCTTGTGGAGGCTCCGCGCGCTCCGCACCGCCAGCAGCTTGAGCCCGCGGGCGGGTTCGTAGAGCGGCTGCCCCTTCCGGGAGCGGGCATGGATCGCGGCGATCTCCTCGGCGGGGAGCACGCGGTCAAACACCGCCATCTCGCGGACGCTGCCCTCGAGAAAATTGTCGGGCACGCAGCCGCGGGCGCCGATGGCCAGCGGCCCCGGATGTCGCGGCATGCCCTCGATCGCCTTCGTCGCCACGGGCAGGCCGTCGCGGTAGGCCGTGATCGTCGTGGGGGTGATCGTGATGGCCACGAACGTCCAGGGCTCTTTGCTCGCTCCGACCGAGAACGACGTGTCGGTCGGGTGGCCGTCGTAGCCGGCGAATCGGCCACCAGACTGGAGCGAGAACACGCCGGGGATCCTGCCCCCCATCTCGTGGTCAAACACCCTGCCCTCCTTCGTCGCCTTGTGCCAGCAGCAGTAGGTGACGGGGCTGCCCACGTTCCAGCCGCCATCGGGCACCGACACGTAGCCCGTCTTGCCGTCGAGCCGCAGTTCGGGCCCCGACTGGCCCGTCACCCATTCCGCGCCGCCGACCACTGTGCCGTGGGCTCCCTTGCCGGAATAGTCAAAGGCGGTCGTGCCGACGCCCTCGTCGAGCCGCCAGTAGCCAACGAGCCCGGCCGGTGGGACATCGGCCGCTACGACCGCCGTGATGAACTGCGACAAGACAAGCGACAACGACAGGAAGTGGGTCAGGGCGGTGAGGCTGGAGCTGATTCTCATGCGGGTCCTCGTGTGGTTCAAGGAAGGTCTCCTGGAGAGGTGAGGCCACATGTTCGCGCCGGGCAATGCGCCTGGGCGTGTCTTGGAAGCGGGCGGGTTTAGCGACTGCTCTGCTTGTCGGGCGAGTCGCTCGG
>CAZOMJ010000056.1:0-6013 GCA_964581055.1 uncultured Candidatus Kuenenia sp. | reverse complement strand
AGCGTGCCCTCGGGATAGACGTGCTCGTACCGAAGCGTGCCGTCGATGAAGATCGCCTTACGGCCAGTGAAGCTGTCGAACGTTGCGACGACATGGTGCGGCCTGCCATCGGTGAGATCTGCCACAGACGGCCGGCCGTCGCGGCCGTCGAGCGGCATGTCCAGTTCCCTGTAGTTGCGACCGGCCAAATGCAGCCCAAACGAGAGACAGGGGCCGCTGGGCACCGCCGGCTCGGCGTAGTTCGCGTGGCGATCGCCATCGTTCTGGAAACAGAGCAACACGCGGCAGTTACCGTCTTCCTTGCGATAGATCTCGTCGTAGTCCATGTGTGTCGCGGTCCACTGCGAGATGATCAGGGCCTCGACCGTGATCCCCTCCGCTACCGAGAGTGTGCCGAGGCCGACTTTCTCACCGGTGCCGCCCTGCACCCGGGCGAACGAGCCCGTGGAATTGTCGAACCGGACGGCTCCCTGGCCGACGATGCCATCGCAGCGTTGCAGGGTGTCGCCCAGCGCCGCCGGCAGCGACTGCATCGCGTCGGCCGTGACACGTTGGTCCGTGCCTCGGTGATCGTTGTCGCGGTCGTCAAACGGCCAGTAGCAGACCGGCAGCCGCACGCGGGACTGCACCTCGACATCGCCATCGAGCACCGTCACAGCCACGCGGTCGGCATCCAACTGGCTGACGCGAAACTCCGTGCCAAGGTCGACCACACGGAGATTGGATGTCACCACCGAGAATGTCTTCGTGGGATCTTCGACCCTGGCTCGCACGCTGCCGCTAAAGAGTGCGCCGGAATCACCGCTGGCAAACCCGAACCGCGACGAGCCTTCCAATCGCACATCGGCGCCGTCCGCAGACGTGAGCCGCATGCCGCCGGCGGCAGACTCGAGCGTGGAGGGCGTGATGTCCCGACCGGTCGCCGTTGGGGCGTCGGCAGGTTCGGGCTGCAAACCGTCGTCATACAGCACCGCCACTGTCGTGATCGGCAACTGCCGGTTGTCGTAGTGCAGATCGTTCGGCTCGGTGGGGGCGACGGCGGGCACTGCAAGACGGGCGGGGACGCCAAACCGCGGCGCCCCCGGCTCTGTCAGGATGAGCGTTAGGCAGCCGGCGGCCAAGAGCAGACCCGCCGCGAGGGCTGCGGCACCCGGCAGCGACCATTCCGAAGGGAGAACCGGGCTGGACGGATCCGCTGCGTCACCGGATCCGCTTTTTTTGTCCCGTGGCGGCAAGTTTTCAACTTGCCGAATCTCGCCCGGAGCCCAACAAGATGCAATCTTGTTGCCACGTTCGAAAGAACCGTCGGTGCCGCGTCGAACACTGCCGGTGCGGCACCCTTCGCGCGTCGGTTCATATCCCAGCGCCACGGGCGTGGTGGCCAGTTGTGCGTGGAGCAACGACGCGTCGAGGAATGCCTGCCGCGCGACTGGATCCTCGGCGAGCAGCGATTCCAGTTCGGCGGTCTCCGCCGAAGAAAGCGTGCCGTTGAGGTAGTCGGCCGTGAGCGACAGGAGCCGCTCGCGGGCGTCGGTGCGATTGTCGTCTTCGGGCATGTCGTGGGCGGGCATGTTACTGGGATTCATTCGGGGATCAGGCCTTCCGAGGCGAGCCGGCGTTCCACGCATTCGAGCAGGCTCTTCCGCATCACCTTGAGAGCCTTGTAGACGGCATGGACGGTGCGGTCCCACGTGGTGGCGATCGTGTCGGCCGATTGATTCTCGCCATAAAACATGCGGATCAAATCCCGTTGCCGTGGTGGCAAGCCCTCCACGCAGGCATCGAGGGCCCGCTGCCGGTCGGTCGCCGTCTCCGCACGGCCCAGCGCGTCGTCCGCGAGGGTTGTGAGCAGGCTCTCGCTAAAGACATGCCGATCGCGTCGCTTCGTTCGCCAGAACATCAGCACCTGATGCCGTGCGACCCCGAGAGCCCAGGGCAGGAAGTCTTTATCGCGGTCGAACGTGTCGAAGCTCCGCCAGAGGACGAGGCTCGTCGCCTGGAAGACGTCGTCGGCGTGAGTGGCGTCGGGCACCAGGGAGCGGATGTAGGCCTGCACGCGGGACTGGTTCCGGGAGAAGAGCCCGAGGAATTCCTCGTAGTCATCCTTCCGGTCGCCAGGGCGGCGGATGGCGGGGTCGGGCGGCATGGGACAGCTTTGGGCGGGAGGGCGGTGCCGGGGGTTGGCCGGTGTGGAGGGCCACCTTCCTGAGAACATTGTGCAGCACAAAGCGATTTTAGTACCCCGGCCCTTCGCACCCGCAACCCGTGCGGGGGCGACGGAAACTCGTTTGAAAGCCGTGGAGAACCGGCAAAAAATCTGGGAGTACCAATACCCCTGCGGTCAGCACAACTCATCAAGGCTCTGTGTGGTCCTCATTCTTTTCTTGTCTGGCAGGGGGAACGTCATGGACATCACCAAATCGCAAAGTGGAGGAAAAAAGGTGTCAGGACTCATTTCTGCGAAGCACCCTGCCCGGCTTGGCCGTGCAAGGCCGTGTTGCCTTCGGCGGCCGGGAAATGAGTCCTGACACCTTTTTCACACCTTTTTCATAAGTGCCAATCGTGTCTCCGTCGGCTCATACCTTTGCGGAGGATCGTTGATGACTCAGCCGCAGCGACCGTTGGGTTTGGTCTGCCTTCTGGTAGTGTGTGTCACTGCCGGGGGTGGGCCGCATGCCGCGGCTGACGATGCGCAGGACGCGCACGCCCCCGCCCGGGCAATCCTTACGGCCCGCTGCGTGGAATGCCACGGGGCCGACGCCCAGGAATCGGGCCTGCGGCTCGACTCGCGGGCCGCCATGCTTAAAGGGGGCGACTTTGGCCCTGCGATCGTCTCGGGGAAGGGGGCCACGAGCGAACTGGTCCGGCGGATCACGACGACGAACCCCGAGCAGGTGATGCCGCCCGAGGGCGAGCGGCTCTCCAAAGAAGAGATCGCTGCCATCACCGCCTGGATCGATGCGGATGCACCCTGGCCCGGCTCCGACGACTCGCCCGCTGCCGCCGTCCGTGATCCGCGGCTCGACCACTGGGCGTGGCAACCGATCGCCAAACCGCCGGTGCCGGCCCGTGTCGACGCCTTTTCTTCACTCGCCGGCGTCGAGGCCGAACGCAACGCCATTGATTTCTTCATCCGCGCGAAGCTCGCCGAGGAGAACCTCTCGCCGTCTGCGGTCGCCGACCGCCGCACGCTCATCCGCCGGCTCGCGTTCGACCTGACGGGCCTGCCGCCGACGCCCGAAGAAGTGGATGCCTTCGTCGCCGATGCCGATCCGGCGGCCTACGAAAAACTCGTCGACCGGCTGCTCGCCTCGCCCCGCTACGGCGAACGCTGGGCACGGCACTGGCTCGACGTCGTCCACTACGGCGACACGCACGGCTACGACAAGGACAAGCCCCGGCCAAACGCCTGGCCCTATCGCGACTTTTGTATCCGCTCGCTCAACGCCGACAAACCCTACGCCCGGTTCATCGAGGAGCAGATTGCCGGCGACGTGCTCTTCCCCGATGCGACCGATGGTCACGAGGCGATCGGCTTCATCGCCGCCGGGCCGTGGGACCTGATCGGCCACCGCGAGGTGCCCGAGACGAAGACCGACGGCAAGATCGCCCGCCACCTCGACCGCGACGACATGGTGGCCAACACGATCGGCACGTTCACGAGCGTCACGATCCACTGCGCCCAGTGCCACAACCATAAGTTCGATCCCATCACGCAGGACGATTACTACTCGCTGCAGTCCGTTTTCGCGGCGATCGACCGCGAAGATCGGAAGTATTCGGCCGATCCGGAGCTGATGCGGCAGCACGCGGCCCTCGATGCGAAAAAGCAGTCGCTCGAATCCCGTAAGAAGGAGATCGAGGCCGAGATCACGAAGGCGGCCGGCCCGCGACTGGCCGAACTCGACAAACTGATCAGGGAGACGCCGAAGCTCACCGACGGCAATCCCGGCCCAGCCTACGGCTACCACAGCGGGATCGCCCCGGCGGCCGACACCGTGAAGCGGGTGCAGGTCGACCTGGGCCGCGAGATGCCGATCAAGGAGATCGTGCTCCATCCATGCTACGACAATTTCAACGAGATCGGCGCCGGCTTCGGGTTTCCGCTGCGGTATCGCGTGGAGGTGGCCAGTGATCCGGAGTTTCGCACGGGCGTGACGACGGTCGCCACGTTCGCCGACGCAGACGTGCCAAACCCCGGCACCAAGCCGCAGTCGCACTCGGCCGGGGGCGTCGGCCGGTATGTCCGCGTCACGGCCACGAAGCTCGCTCCGCGGTCAAACGATTTTATTTTTGCGCTGGCCGAACTGCAGGTGCTCGGAGCCGACGGCGCGAACCTTGCGGCCAAGGCCGTCGTGACGTCGCTCGACTCGATCGAGGGGCCGCCGCGGTGGAGCCGGCAGAACCTGGTCGATGGCGAGAGTCCGGTCGAGTTCGTCGACGAAGTGACACCGCTGCGGCAAGAGCGGGAGGCACTCGTGTCCAAGACGGTCGATCCGAAGCTGACGACCGAACTCGACGAGTTGAAACAAAAAGCCGCTGCCGCCGAAGCCGAGCAGAAGTCGCTGCCGCCGCTTTCCACCGTCTATGCGGCTACGACATTCAGGCGCGACGGGAAACCGCGGACGATCCACGTGCTCTCCCGCGGCAACGTGCTCACCCCCGCGCACGAGGCGCGGCCCGGGGCGCTTACCGCCGTTGAAATGCTATCGAGCCGGTTCGACCTGCCGGCGGAGCATGCCGAGGGCGACCGCCGCGTGGCGCTGGCCCGCTGGATCGCCAGCCCCGACAACCCGCTCACCTGGCGGTCGATCGTCAACCGTGTCTGGCAGTATCACTTCGGCCGGGGCATCGTCGCGACAGCGAGTGACTTCGGACGCATGGGTGCCGCGCCAACGCACCCCGACCTCCTCGACTGGCTGGCGGCGGAATTCCGCGACGGCGGCGGCTCGCTCAAGAGCCTCCACCGTCTGATCGTCACGAGCGCCGCCTACCGGCAGGCGAGCACGGCACGGGAAGACTGTGCCGCGATCGACGGCGACAACCAGTATCTCTGGCGGCAGAACCGTCGGAAGCTCGAGGCGGAGGGAATCCGCGACGCCGTGCTCGCTGCCGCCGGCACGCTCGACCTCACGATGGGCGGCCCGGGCTGGCAGGATTTCAAGGTCGAGCATCCGCAGCACTCGCCCCACTACCGCTACGATCTCGCCGACCCCGACGATAAGAGCACCTGGCGGCGGGGCGTCTACCGGTTCATCGTCCGCAGCCAGACGCAGCCCTTCATGACCTGCCTCGACTGCGCCGATCCGTCGATGCGGGTCGAGAAGCGGAATGAAAGCATCTCAGCGCTGCAGGCCCTCGCGCTGCTCAACAACGGCTTCATGGTGGTGCAGGCCCGGCAGTTGGCCGACCGCGTGGTGCGGGAGGCGGGCGACGATCCCGCGGCGCAGGTGAACCGGGCTTTTGAACTGGCGATCGGTCGTGATCCTGACGCTGATGAGGCCGCCGCCCTGCTCGAGGTCGCGAATGCCCATGGTCTCGCCAACGTCTGCCGTGCGATCCTCAACCTGAACGAATTTTCCTTCGTGGATTGAAAGGCGACTTTTACAGTTCTGTTCGGCACGATATGGACGTCTCCCCCGTGGCGGCAAGTTTTCAACTTGCCGAATCTGAGGCCCCAAGCCCAACAAGATGCAATCTTGTTGCCACGCTCGAAAAGAACAGAAAGAGCCGCGTCGAATACACAAGTCCCCGGGTGCTCCTGACACTATGAAAAACACCTCGCCCTACCACGCTTCGTCGCACGCCGCCACGGCCCTCACCCGCCGCGAGTTGTTGGCCACCTCGGGCTGCGGGTTTGGCTCACTGGCGCTGGCGGCGATGCTGGCCGGCGACCGCGACGCACAGGCTGAAGGCACCGCCAAGGCCGGCGCGAGCCTGCACCCGGCCTGCGTCTACCCACCCAAAGTAAAGCGGGTCGTGCAGCTCTTCATGGCTGGGGCGGCCAGCCACA
>CAZOMJ010000055.1:0-98456 GCA_964581055.1 uncultured Candidatus Kuenenia sp. | reverse complement strand
CCGGTCGCGGAGGTGGACGAGGTCGCGGTCGAGCGTCATCTGCTCGACGAGCCGATGGGCCTCGTAGAGCAGCGTCATGCCCGGTGCCTCGTAAACGCCGCGGCTTTTCATGCCGACCAAGCGGTTCTCCACGATGTCGGTTCGGCCGATGCCATGGCGGCCGCCGATCTCATTGAGCGCCAGCACCATCTCATGGGATTTGAGAGCCCGGCCGTTCACCCGCACGGGCACGCCAGATTCAAAATCGAGCCGCACCGTCTCGGGCGTGTCGGGCGCCGCCTGTGGCGAGACGGTCATGCCGAAGTCGACGAGCCCGAAGCCGTCGGTCGTGAGTTCCTCGAGCAGGCCGGCCTCGTAGCTGGTGTGCAGGCAGTTCTCGTCGGAACTGTAGGGCTTCCCCTTCGAGGCCTTCACGGGAATGTTTTTCTCCTCGCAGAACTCGATCAGTTCCTTGCGGCCAGGGAACCGGGCCCGAAATTCCGGGATCCGCCACGGGGCGAGCACCTTGATCGTCGGATCGAGCGCCTCGGCGGCGAGTTGGAACCGGCACTGGTCGTTGCCCTTGCCGGTGGCACCGTGGGCGTAGACGGTGGCGCCTTCGGCGTGCGCGATCTCCACGCAGACCTTGCTGATCAGCGGCCGGGCGATCGAGGTGCCGAGCAGATAGGTGCCCTCGTAGCGGGCCTGCCATTGCATGACCGGGAAGGCGAAGTCGCGGCAGAGCTCCTCGCGAACATCCACGATCATCGCCTTGGAGGCGCCGCAGGTCCGCGCCTTGGCGAGCGTCGCCTCGCGATCCTCGCAGGGCTGGCCCAGATCGACGTAGACCGCGATCACCTCGTAGCCCTGCTCGATGAGCCAGCCGAGGATCACGGAGGTGTCGAGACCGCCCGAATACGCCAGCACGCACTTCTTCTTCATCATCTTCTCCTGATGCCTCTTCTGATTCCTCACACTTCGTGGACAAGGGCCATATTGTGCCCGCCGGTGCCAAATCCGATACCCGCCACCAGCAAAATCCGGTCGCCACGCTGGAGCCGCCCCTCGCGAAGCCCCCAGGCGGTGACATGTTCGAGGAGCCGGTTGACGTCGCCCCCCTCGACCGCGGCCAGCGGCGTGACGCCCCAATAGAGCGACATCTGCCGCAGCGTGGCGGGGTCGTCGCTGACGCCGACGGTGGGCACGGCTCCGCGGCGTTTCGACCGGGCGATCGCCGTCAGGCCGCTCTTGCTGGCCACCACCACGAGCTTCGCGTCGAGTTCCGCGGCGATCCGGCTGGCGCCGTCGACCACGGCCTGCGTGATCGGGTGCAGGCCATCGACGAGAAACTCGGGCGGCGGCAGAAACTCTCCGGGCGATGCCGCCAACCGGCCACGGCCGAGCGAGTCTTCCAGAAACTGCCGCCGATCCTGCAGATACTGCTTCTCCGTCGCGCTGGCGATCCGGCGCATCATTTCCACGACGAGCCGCGGATGCTCGCCGATCGCCGTCTCGCCGGAGAGCATGCAGGCATCGGCGCCGTCGAGGATCGCATTGGCCACGTCGGTCGTCTCCGCCCGCGTGGGCCGCCGGGAGTGCTGCATGCTGTCGAGCATCTGCGTGGCCACGATCACCGGCTTCTGATACCGCTGGCAGGCCCGGATGATCTGCTTCTGCATCATCGGCATGCTGGCCACGTCGATCTCCACGCCGAGATCGCCACGGGCCACCATCACCGCGTCGGCGGCATCGACGATCGAATCGAGGTTGTCGATCGCCTCCCGTTTCTCGATCTTGGCGACGACGCGGGCCTTCGAACCGCGGGTCCGCAGGAGTTCCTTGAGCAGCTTCACCTCCACGGCGCTCCGCACGAACGACAGGCTCACGAAGTCGGCACCGGCGGCCGCAGCCCATTCGGCATGCTGCCAGTCGGCGGCGCTCATCGCGGCCACCGAGAGCTTGACGCCGGGAAGGTTCACTCCCTGACGGCTGCGAATGAGACCGCCCTGCACGACACGGCAGCGGGCCTCGCTCGGCGAGCGTTCCTCGACCACGAGGCTGATCGTGCCGTCGGCGAGCATGACCGCATCGCCCACGGCCAGCTCGTCGATGAGCCGTTCGTAGGTGGTCGTAAACTCATCCGGCTTCCCGCTCTCGGTGCCACGGATGAACTTGAAGATCGCGCCTTCGACGCATTCGAGGGCACCGCCTGGAATCTCGCCGAGCCGGATCTTCGGCCCGGCGAGATCGACGAGCACGCCGATCGGGCGCCCAGCGGCCTCGGCCACCCGCCGTACCCGCTCGAGCGTTTCCTGATGCTCCTCGATCGAGCCGTGTGCCATGTTCAGCCGGAACACGTCGACGCCGGCATCGACGAGACCACGGAGCCCGGCCTCCGCTCGGCAGGCAGGACCGACAGTGGCGACGATCTTGGTGCGGACGATCGCGGAGGGGATCGGCGGGGCGAGCGACATGGCTGGCGTCCTCAGGCGGGGTGGGGCGGACGTAGAGTGGGCCGGGGCGGGGCCCGCAGAATACTGCACGCTGGCTGATTTGCGTTAGACTCCGGCCGATGGCGACACGCATGTGGCATGACCGGAGGGTGATCGTGGCAGGCGGCACGGCCGGCTTCGGCCTCGCGCTGGCCAGGCATCTCGACGCCGCGGGAGCCCGCGTGCTGATCGTGGGCCGCTCAAGCGAGGGCGTGCGGCAAGGTCTCGCAGCCTGCGAAGCCGGCGACGCCCATCCGGCCGATGGCCATCCTCGCGATAGCCGGGTGCGGGGCGTCACGGCGGATCTCTCGCGGCCCGGCGAAGGGGGCCGCGTGGTCGGGGAGGCCCTTCGCATCCTGGGCGGCGTCGATGATCTCTTCTTCTGCGTGGGGCGGTCGGGCAGGGGGGAGATCCTGAAGACGGGGCCCGGCGAGCTCCGCGAGTATTTCGATGCCAACGTCTCGTCGGCCGTAGAGATCACGCAGGCCGTCGCGGACGACGTGGCGGCGGCCCGCGGCCATCTGGTCTACATCGGCAGCCTCGCGGGCAAACTCGTCACGCCGTTCATGGGCCCCTACTGCGTGGCGAAGTCGGCGCTGGCGGCCTACGTCGATGCGGTGCGATTGGAGATGGCACCACGCGGAGCCCACGTGCTGCTTGTCTCGCCAGGGCCGATCCGCCGCGACGACGCCGACCCGCGTGCCGCCGAGGCGGCCGACCGGTATGCCGCGGACGTCTCTCGTGCCGGTCTGCCCGCCGAAGCGCTCCGCCCCGGTGGCACAGGGGCCATCAAACAGATCGATCCAGACCAGCTGGCCGAGCAGGTGCTCGCGGCCTGCGTCCATCAGCGGAGCGAACTGGTCGTTCCGGGGAAAGCGGCGGTGTTGGCGGGCCTCATCGAGTGGTTCCCGGAGTGGGGCCGGAGGATCCTCGCCCGGGCGGTCCGCCAATGACAGACGCCGACACGCCGTGGGATTGCCCGAAGCAGATCGCGCACGTGCAGGTGCTGCTCGACTCGTTCGCCCGGCTGCTCGGCCGAGACCTGATCCCCCACGACGCTTCCGTGGCCGAACAGGCCCGGCTGCTCTTCGAGTCGCCATTCGTGGTGGTCTCGCACGGCACGGAAGCCGACCCCATTTTGAATTACGGCAACGCCGCGGCGCTCGCGCTCTGGGAGATGGATCTCGCCACGTTCGTGCAGACTCCCTCGCGGCTCACGGCCGAGCCCGTGCATCGCGACGAACGGGCCCGGTTGCTCGAACGGACCCGTCGCGACGGCTACGTCGACGACTATGCGGGCATCCGCATCTCGCGGTCGGGACGGCGGTTCCGGATCGAGCAGGCGATCATCTGGAACCTCGTCGATGCTGCGGGCATCCACCGCGGCCAGGCCGCGACCTTCGACCGTTGGAAACCGCTGCCGGCCGACGGCGGCTGACCCGGCCGACACCGCCATTGGGCAGGCGACAATCGGCATGGTTGCCGATATAACTACGACCCGCGACGGGCAGGCGTGTTTCGTTATTCCGTGCACACATTTGTTTCCCCTCCAGTTTGTTTCCCCTTCAGTTTTTCCCCTTCAGGAGAATCCGCTCGATGGCAGCCGCTAGCAGCACTGGTTCCGAGGCGTTTCCCGGCATCACGAAGATCCGCTACGAGGGCCCGTCCACGAAAAACATGCTGGCGTTCCGCCACTACGATCCCGACGCCGTGGTCGAGGGGAAGACCATGCGCGACCACCTGCGGTTCGCCGTCTCCTACTGGCACACCTTCCGGGGCACCGGCAGCGATCCCTTTGGCGCGCCGACCATGATCCGCCCTTGGGAGAAGGGGGGCGACACGCTTGAGGCTGCGATCTCCCGTGTGGCGGTGGCGTTCGAGTTCATGGAGAAACTCGGTGTCGGCTTCTACTGCTTCCACGACCGCGACGTAGCCCCCGAGGGCAAAACGCTCGCCGAGTCCCACAAGCACCTCGACGCCGTCGCTGCGGCGCTCAAGGCGCACCAGGAAAAGACCGGCATCAAGCTCCTGTGGGGCACGGCCAATCTCTTCTCAAATCCACGCTACGTGCACGGCGCCGCCACCAGCTGCAACGCCGACGTCTTCGCGTATGCCGCCGCGCAGGTGAAAAAGGCGATGGAAGTCACCCACATGCTGGGCGGCGCGGGGTATGTCTTCTGGGGCGGTCGCGAGGGCTACCAGTGCCTCTGGAACACCGACATGAAGCGGGAGGTCGACCACCTCGCCCGCTTCATGCACATGGCCGTCGACTACGCGAAGGAGATCGGCTTCACGGGCCAGTTCTACTTCGAACCCAAGCCCCGCGAGCCCACCAAGCACCAATACGACTTCGACTGCGCCACCTGCATCAATTTCCTGCGGGCCTACGGCCTCGAGAAGCACGTGAAGATGAACATCGAGACCAACCATGCCACGCTCGCCGGCCACGAGATGCAGCACGAGCTCGAATATGCCGGCATGCAGGGCTTCCTTGGCTCGATCGACGCCAACACCGGCGACACGCTGGTGGGCTGGGACACCGACCAGTTCCCGACCAACATCTATCTCACGACGCAGATCATGTATTCGATTCTCAAGTACGGCGGGCTGGCCCCCGGCGGCGTGAACTTCGACGCCAAGGTCCGCCGCGAGAGTTTCGAGCCCATCGATCTCTTCCATGCCCACATCGGCGGCATGGACGCCTTCGCACGCGGCCTGAAGATCGCCGCGGCGATGCGGGCCGATGGAGCAATCCAGAAGCTCGTCGACGAGCGGTATGCGAGCTGGTCGAGCCCGCTCGGCAAGCGGATCGAAGCTGGCAGCGAGAGCTTCAAGACACTCGAAACAGAGATGCTCGCCAAGGGCGAGGCTGCTCCCTGCACGAGCGGTCGTCAGGAACTCTTCGAGAACGTGATCAATACCTACCTCTGATCGGTTATGACCGGGTGTGGACGGGTCGAGCATGGTCCGGCTCTTGCTACGCTGCACGGTCGTCGTCGCCCTGGTCGCGGTCGGTGCCCTGATGGCGGTCGTGGCGGCCGCTGAGCCACCGCCCGGCCTCGCCACCACGCCATGGAAACTCGAGAGCCTCAGGCTCCACGATGGACGGCGGCTGGAGGGTTTCATCGTGGAGCCCGCAGCCGCCGGCGGCCCGAGCGACCCGGATGCCCCGGTCGGATTCGTGCAGGTCGTCCAGCCGCCTGGCAGGGCGATGGAACTGATCACTTGGGCGCCGATCAGCGCGACACGGATCGCGGCGATCGAGCGGCTGCCGGCTGCGGACCATGCACTGCTTGCGAAACGGGTGGACGAGTTTCGCAACCGCCGCGGCAAGCAGCATGCGGCCGAGACGGCCGTGACGCTCCTCCGCGATGACGACGACGAGCCCTGGCGGTATGGAGGACGCTGGTTCACGATCGAAAGCACGGCCGATCCGAGCCTCACGCGGAAGGCCGTCGTGCTCCTCGAACAGGTCTTCGGCGCGCTCGAGACGCTCGTGCCGCCCTCCGCTCCGGAAGGCCATGCAGTCGCCCCGCTACGGGTCACACTCTGCGGTACGGCCAGCGAATACCGCAGCGTCCAGGAGAGCCTCGGCATCGAGGCCGAGCATCCGGCGTTTTACGTGCCGGCCCACGGCCTGCTCGTGGCGGGCAGCGACATGCCGGCGATGATCGAACAGGAACGCACCGCGGCGGACAGCCTCGCACTCACGGAGCGGGAGATCTCCGACCGCGACCGGTCGTTTGAAATGGATGTGCGCCGGCTCGCCGGCGACCTGGAAAAGCAGGGGATGCCCGCCGGCAAGCGGGCAGAGATCGTGCAACTGGCCCGCAATCGTTGGCAGCGGGAACGCGAGGCGATGCTCGCCCAGATCGTGACAGCCCGCCGTGACAACGCGGCGAGAGTCGCCAACGCCCGCCGCGAATTCGCCGCCCGCCTCACCCACGAGGCGTGGCATGCGTATGCCGATCGACGGCTCGTCGGGACCGGACGTCGGCCGCTGCCGCTGTGGCTCGACGAGGGGCTCGCGCAGGTCTTCGAAACGGCGCCGCTCGAGGCGGGCGAACTGCGGCTCGACGCTCCCGATCCGATCCGTCTCAAGGCCCTGCAGGAATTGTTGGCCGGCCATGATGCGCCGCCGCTCGTGGACCTGCTGCAGGCCGGCCCAGGCCAGTTTCTCGTGGGCCATGCCGGCGGTCGGAAGGCCAGCCAGCGGAGCTACCTGATGGCCTGGGGGCTCGCTTTCCACCTCGCCGTCCTCGAGCCGGTGCTCACGCCGGCGTCCTTGGCGGCTGTCGGCGGGCTGGCCACGGTGGACGACGAGGCGACTGGCCGGGTAGCGGAGTTCGAGCAGCTCGTGGGCATGACGACCGCCGAATTCGAAACGGCCTGGCGCCGGCGGATGCTCGGAATGCGGCCGAGATAGCCCTCGTGGGGGCGAGTTTTCAACGTGCCGATGCCCGGATTCCGCACGTTAAAAACTTGCGGCCACAGCTCGTCACCGCCAACAAGCGGAGTCGGCTCCGTCCACTGGTGCATCATCCCCCGCTCGGTCCCGTGACCGGGGCGGCCACGCGTTCGAGGGCTCGGCGGATCCTGGCGAGCCGCTCGGGATCGACGACTTTCCGGCCCGTCTCGTCGGTGACGTGAAACGCATCCACCACTTGGTCGAGATAGGTGCCGATCTTCGCCGACCGTACCGACAGCCCCTCCTCGAAGATCGTCCGCGCGATGGCGTAGAGCAGACCGACCGAGTCGTGGGCAAACACTTCCAGGATCGTGGCGTGCGCGGAACTCTCGTTGTCGAACCGCACGCGGGCCGGTGCGATCGCCGCCGCATTGGGCTGCGGCGCGAACGGGTTCCACCGTCGCGTGAACGACGGGGATTGGTCCGCCTTGACCGCCGCGCGGATGGCGGCCGCGATTTCCGCCAATCGCTCGGCCGGCGGTTCACCCGCGTAATCCGGATCGTGCACGACGAAGTGGTCGAGTACGAGCCCCTGGTCGAGCGTGTGGATGTCGGCCGCGAGAATCTCCAGCCGCTGGCTGGTGAGGGCGCCGGTGAGCCGATGAAACACGCCGCTGGCGACCGACTCCCGCGCGGCCACGGTGACCGCCACGGTGCCGGTCGACGGCTGCCAGCGCGTGCCGACGAACATGCCGTCCGCGGCCAGCCGCGACAGCTTGTCCAACTCCTCGAGCATGCGGCTCGGCTCCGTGTCGTGGAGATAGGAGAGCGGCAGTTGCCGGGCAAGCCGCAGGACACCATCGTCGGCATCGCGACCCGCAATGAGCTCTTCAAGCACGCGTCGATGCCGCTCCGCCGCCACCGACGGGCTCTCGCCATCGAGCGTGCCGAGCGTGCGGAAATAGAGTTCGCCGAGCAGGTCGGCCTTCCACCGCGTCCAGACGCCCGGCCCGACGGCACTGACGTCGGCCGCGGTGAGCACGGCCAGCATCCGCAGCACCTCCGGCGAACCCACGTCGCGGGCGAACCGCACCACGAGACTGTCGTCCGTGGTATCGCGACGAAACGCCTGATGCGCCATGGCGAGATGCTTGTGCACGAGAAACTCAACGATCTCGGCCTCCTCGGCCGGTAGGCCGAAACGGGCCGTCACATCGCGGGCCATCCGCGCCCCCACCTCGCTGTGGTCCTCGATAAACCCCTTGCCGAGGTCGTGGATCAACAGCGCCAGGAGCACGGATCGCTTGCGGTTGAGCTGCCGCCACGCGTCGCCGAGCCAGCCGGCTTCGTGCTGGAACTCGGCGGCCCGTTCCACGGCCACGATGCAGTGCTCGTCGACGGTGTATTTATGGTAATTGTTGAACTGCAGCAGATGCCGGGCGTGGGCGAACTCGGGGATGAGTATCTCGAGCGCCCCCACCTCGTGCAGCCGACGCAACGCATACCCCAGCCGCCGCGGCCGCCCGAAGAGGCCGAGGAGCCGCTGTCGGGCATCGGCCGTGGCGGACAGGCCCGCCGTCTGGGCACGCACCGCGGCCCACGTGGCATGATCGATCGGCAGGTCGTAGAGCATCGACAGCTCCACCAGCCGCACGATCGAGTCGAGGCTTCCCGCCACCTGCGGCAGGCAGCCGCTGACAGCCGCCACGTCGTGCGGCCCGACACGGAACAGCCCGTCGACGCGGTTGCCGAGGACGCCCGACACGAGGGCCCGCGCCGGGCTGGGGCGGCTGAGGCCGGCGACCAGCGTCTCGGCCACCTGCGCCACCCCCCGTGTGTGTCTGAAATAGTCGCGCATGAACCGCTCCACGCCGAGCAGCCCGTCCCGCGACTCGATGCCGCGGGCCTCGGCGATGCGGAGCTGCTGATCACGCGTGAGATCGTCCGCCGCCTTGCCGGCGGCGAGATGCATCTCGTTTCGCAGCCGCGTCAGGAATTCCGCCGCGTCGCGGAGCGTGTCGGCATCGGCCCGCGAAAGGCCGCCCGCGAGCGCCAGCGTGTCGAACGTCGACTCCCCATGAAGGATCCGGCCCAGCCACCGCACCAGCTGGATGTCGCGGAGGCCGCCGGGCGACCGTTTCACATTCGGCTCCAGGAGGGCGACCGTTTCGCCATATTTGACCGCCTCCTCGCGTCGGGCTTCGACGAGCGCACGGGCCAGCCGAGACTGTCCCCGCTGCACCAGTCCGCGGAGCCGCGTTTCGAGCCGTGCGACCAGATCGGGGTTTCCCGCCAGCGGCCGACACTCGAGGAGCGAGCTGAGGATGGTCGGGTCGGCAGCGGCCAGGCGGCAGGCTTCGTCCATGGTCCGCACGCTCTGGCCCACGTCCGCTCCGGCATCGAAGAGATCCTGCAGCAGTCGCTTGGCGGCGGCGGCGACCGGACCAGCAGCCCGACGGTCGTGGAGCAACATGAGATCGATGTCGGAGAACGGCGCCATCTCGCGCCGACCGTAGCCGCCGTGGGCCACGAGAGCGGCATGGCGGCGGAGCATGGCCGAGTCCGCTTCGGGCAGGTCATCCAGGAGCGCGTTCCAGAGTCCGACGACGATCGCATCGCAGAGGTCGGTGGCGAGGCCGCAGGTCTGGATGCCCGGCGCGCCGGCGGCATGCTGCGCGGCAACCCGTTCGCGAAGCGACGCCAGTTCGGCCGCCGCCCGCGTGACCGCGGGGCGGAAGGTCGTCACGAGGGTCGGTGGAGGACCGTCGGTCATGTCGCCGGATGCCATGGATCGTCAGCCACGCCATCCCGCCGGTTGGCCACGCGGGCGAGAACGAAGAGCAGGTCGCCCAGGCGATTGAGATACTCGATCGCATTCGCGGGAATCGTCGTCTCCAGCCGGCTAGCCAGAGTGACCACGCGACGCTCCGCTCGGCGGCAGACCGTGCGGGCGACGTGCAGGGCCGCTGCCAGCGGGGTTCCCGTCGGAAGGATAAAGCACTTGAGCGGCTCGATCATCGCCTCGTGGCGGTCGATCTCCGACTCGAGATACTCGACATGGCCGGTCGTGATCCGTTCGTCGACGGCCCCCGGCGTCGCCAACTGGGCACCGAGATCGAAGAGCTCGCACTGGATTCTCCGCAGCAGAGCGTCGAATTCGACGGCGCCGGCCAAAGTGCGGACCAGCCCGAGATGGCTGTTGAGTTCGTCCACGGTTCCGAAGGCCTCGATGCGCGAGTGGTCCTTCGACACCCGCGGCCCGCCGAAGAGCCCCGTCTCTCCGGCATCGCCGGTCTTCGTGTAAATCTTCATGCGATTCGCGTCTCCTTCCGGTTTCCGTGCGGATGCTCACGGTCGGTGAGCCTCTGGCCTGTCATCGCATATACTGGGCCGCATGAGCAAAACCTTCAATCCACTCTTTTTTCATTTTGCGGCCGGTGGCCTGACGGCGGTGGTTTCCGTGCTGGCGTGCCTGCTGCCGCCGACGTGCCTGGCCGCCGAGCCGGCATCAACCGCCTCCGGCGACGGCCTGTCACCCCTCGAGCGGCGGTTCCTGACTCCGCCGGTGCAGGTCACTCTCGGCATGCCGAAGGCGGGCGAGGGGTATTTCGCGCCCGATGCACGGCAGATCTGTTACCAGGCGGTGCCCGTCGACTATCCGTTCTATCAGATCTTCGTGCAGCCCTTCGACACGGCGTCACCGCGGCCCGCCGCGCCCGTGCGGATCAGCACCGGCCGCGGTCGGACGACCTGCAGCTGGTTTTCCTCCGACGGCACGAAACTGTTGTTCGCGTCGAGCCACCGCGATCCGCAGCTCGACGCCACGGAGTCTGCCGCGCGGGCCCAGGCCGAGGAGGACCGGAAGACAGGCCGACGGCGGCGGTATCAATGGGACTTCGATCCGCATACCGACATCTTCGTGGCCAATCTCAGGTCGGCCGCCGGCCAGCAGTCGGAGTTCGTGCAGCTCACGCACGAGCCCGGCTACGACGCCGAGTGCTCCTATTCGCCCGACGGCGGCACGATCCTCTTCGTGAGCGATCGGGACGGCGATCCTGACATCTACGTGATGGATGCCGACGGCAGCAACGTCCGCCAACTCACGAACGAGCCCGGCTATGACGGCGGCCCCTTCTTTTCGCCCGATGGCCGCTTCATCGCCTACCGCACCGACCGTCTGGAGAAAGACATGCTGCAGATCCATGTCATGAAGGCCGACGGCTCCCGGGATGTCGCGATCACGAGCGGGCAGGGAGTGCGATGGGCACCCTATTGGCATCCGACGAAGCCGTGGCTGATCTGGACCGGCGCCGATCATTCCGACCCGGCGAAGCGTCCCAATTATGATCTGTGGATCGCCCGGTATGCGGCGGACGACGCCGCCCCGGAGGGCCGGACAGGCTTCCGCACCGGCTCGCCGCTGCGGATCACGGACCACGAAGGCGCCGACGTGCTGCCGGCCTTTTCACCGGACGGCGAACTGCTGATGTGGACGGCCAGCCGTGGGGGCGAGGGCGGTGGTCGGTCGCCCAGCAGCCAGTTGTGGGTGAGCAGGATCAACGCCGCCGCGATCGATGCCGCCCTGGAACCTGTTGCAGGACCTGCCGAAGGAGCCTTGAAACCATGAGCCACGCCACTGAGCCCGCGGGGGCACAGCCATCGCATGCACAGGCCATCGCCATGATCGGCGGCGGCCAAATGGCACTGGCGCTTGCTGAGGGTTTCTGCCGGGCAGGGCTCCTGCAGCCATCCGACATCACGGTACACGATCCCGTTCCCGCCGCGCGCGAACGCCTGGCGGCACGGGTGCCGGGCATCCTTTTTGGCGACAGCGGTGCGGCGGCTGCGGCCGCCGCGGGAATCGTGTTTCTCGCCGTCAAGCCGCAGCAGGCGGCGACTGCCTGCCGGGAGTTTGCTGCGGCACTCGCCCCCGATGCGGTGGTCGTCTCCATCGTGGCCGGGCTCACCCTGCACAACCTCGCCGAACTCACGGGCACCCGCCGCATCGTCCGCGTGATGCCCAACACCCCCTGCCTGGTCGGACGAGGCGTGTCGGTGGTCTGTCGCACGCCTGAGGTGCCCGCTGCCGATCTGGCCCGAGTTCTGGAACTCCTCGCCGCGGTGGGCCGCGTGCATGAGGCCGACGAAACGCTGATGGATGCGGTCACCGGTCTTTCAGGCTCGGGGCCCGGGTTCGTGGCTCTGCTCGTCGAGGCGTTGGCTGACGGGGGTGTGAAGGCGGGCCTGCCGCGCACCCTTGCGCTCGCGCTCGCGACCCAGACGCTGTCCGGCACGGCGGCGCTGCTCGACGAAACGGGCGAACATCCCGCTCAGATCAAGGACCGCGTCTCAAGCCCCGGGGGCACGACGATCGCGGGGCTGGCCGTGCTCGAACAGCGAGGCGTCCGCGGCGCCCTCATCGATGCCGTAGTCACCGCCGCCGCCCGCGCCCGCGAATTGGGAAAGTAAGCCGCCCGAACTAACGCTTCTTTGCGGCCTTCTTCGTGGCGGCCTTCTTCTTCGGCGCGGCTGCCTTCTTCGTTGCGGCGGGCTTCGCTGCCGCCTTCGTTGCCGACTTCTTCGCGGCCTTCTTCGCGGTCTTCTTGCCGGCGGCCTTCGCCTTGCCTGCCTTTTCCTTGCCAAAGACCTCGTCCCAACCCTCGGCATAGCTGCCATTGCTTCCGACACGGATGACCGACATCAAAACACCTCTTTGAAATTGACTGCTGCGTTGCTCGTGTCCGCTTGTCGTGGACACCTGCATTGTTCGTAGCGGCCGCAGCCACATGGTGTCAAGCGATCAGAGCCGCTCATGCGTCGGCGGCTCGCCCCACGACGCCATCAGCCGCCACGATCTCGAGCACCACCGCACCGATGACCGTCGGCAGCGGGCTGCGGCCACGCCGCTCATCGCCCGCGGCACCGCCCACGGAGGCAGCCACCGAGACGAGCAGTTCATTCCGGTCGCGGAGCAGGGGGGTGATGTCATGCGCCCAGCGGTCCACGCCGGCCGACAGCGGAGGCAGGCCGACGGCGTTGACGACCAACTCGGCCGCGACCGTGGGCCCAGTGACGACCAACAGCACCCGGTCGCCCGGCACGAGGCCACCGGGACGGCCAAACCGTCGCGTCCAGAGCACGCGTCCGTCAGCCTCAGCCGGCGTGGGCGGCTCCCAGGCGGTCCCCAGACGGATCGAATAGTGGTGGTTGTGCATGGATGCCTGCTATACTCTGTGGCTCGACAACGTCGCACGTTCACGATTCTTAGACAATTCCCCGCCGAAAACGAAGGAGCCGAACGCCATGGGCAACGCACTTGTATTCACCGACGACAACTTTCAGCGGGAAGTGCTCGACTCTCCGGTGCCGGTGCTCGTCGACTTCTGGGCCCCGTGGTGCGGACCGTGTCGGATGATCGGCCCGACGATCGAGGAACTCTCCGCGGAGAACGCCGGTTCCTTCCGCGTGGGCAAGGTGAACGTCGACGAGAACAGCCAGCTGGCGATGACCTACAACGTGGCGAGTATCCCCACGATCATGATCTTCCAAGGTGGCCGGCTCGTGCAGCAGTTCATGGGCGTTCAGCCGAAGGCCAAGCTCCAGCAGGCCCTCGACGAGGCTAAGTCGGCCTGACCGTCGCGTGAACCTGACGCGGACGCCCCTCGCTCGCGCGTCGGGCTTGCGTGAAGTCAGCTTCATCACGACATCGAGGCCTCCAACTCCGGAATCTCCTCGGCTGCGGTGACGTATGTTTCGGACCGCACCGTGGCCACGCTGCGGCTGCGGGCCGGCGGGGCCGAGAGAAGCCGCGCGAAGGCTCGTTCGTCGACAAAGCCCGAGAGCTGGGCATGCAACCCCGGCTCGCGGAGCTTCTCCACGGCCTTGGCCTCGATCTGGCGGACGCGTTCCCTCGTGACGTCGAAGAGCGTGCCCACCTCTTCGAGCGTGTAGCTGTATCCGTCGGCCAGACCGAAGCGGAGGCGAATGATCTCCCGCTCCCGGTAGGAAAGGCCTTCGAGCGCCCGGCCAATCACGGACTTGAGCGACTGCTGGTTGATCTCCTGCAGCGGATCCCCGTCCCGATGGTCGCTGACGAAATCACCCACGGCGCCATCGTCACTCTCACCGAGAGGCTGATCGAGCGAGACAGGCTGCCGTGACATCCGCCAGATGCACTGCGCCTCCTCGACGGACAGGCCCGTTATCTCGGCCATCTCCTCGATGTTCGGCTCGCGGCCGTGCCGCTGGACGAACAATCGCGAGGCGTTGCGGAGCTTCGTCATCGTGTCGACCATGTGCACGGGCACCCGGATCGTGCGGCTCTGGTCGGCAATGGCCCGGGTGATCGCCTGCCGGATCCACCAGGTGGCATAGGTCGAAAACTTGAAGCCCCTGGCATGCTCGAACTTGTCGACGGCCCGCATCAGGCCCGAGTTGCCCTCCTGGATAAGGTCCAGGAAGGAGAGCCCACGATGGCGATACCGCTTGGCAATCGAGACGACCAGCCGCAGGTTGCCGGCGGCGAGTTCGCGTTTGGCTGCGTCATACCGCTGCTGCAGGTCTTCAAGCCTGGTCAACCGCCGTGCGAGCGTCCGCCTGCTCTCCCGCGTGGAAAGCAGCAGCCGGCGGTGCTCCTGCTGGAGCGACTCGCGGTCGGTGACGGCATGGACCGGCTCATCGAGCTGCCCGCGCACCTCGTCGAGGCGACCGCCGATCGCCCGCAGTTGCTTCAGGAGCGGCGTGAGCCGCTGGATCCGCAGGTGCATCTCCTCGACCAGCCGCACCGCCTTGTTCCGCTGCCGCACGAGCCGCCGCCAGGCCGCCCTGCGGCGTTCCAGGGGCACGCTCCGCGACATGGCGATGCGGAAGAGCCGCGACTTTTCCTGTTCGATGAGTCGGAGGGTGGCGAGATTGGGCCCGAGCCGCTTCAGGAAGCGGGCTTTCTCCTTGGTGTTGGTCACCGCGACCTCGATCGTGCGGTCGAGGCGGACCGTTCCGGCCCGCACCCTTTCCAGCAGGTTCACGGCGCCGGCAAGAATGAAGTCGTTGGCCAGCATCGTGTGGCGAAACTTCCGCCGCCAATGTTCGATCTGCCGGGCGCTCGAGACCTCGGTAGCCCGGGTGAGCAGCGGATTGCCACCCATTTGCAGGAGATAGAGCCGCACGGGATCGTCGATGCGGGCCGTCGACTTCCGCTGACGCGACACGGCCGCCTGCGTCTTGACCGCAAACGGTCGGGGCGAAACCGACCGTGGGAAAGACGGTTTTGGCAGGGGTTTCGGCAGGGGCTTCGACGGGTGGGGACCGGCACGACGCATGGGAGCTCCTTAGTTTCAATTCCGGATTTCGAACCCGGGGGACGTCAACGCTCCTGATTGAGGGTGCAGGTCCCGCGCCACGGCGGAGAAAAAACCCGTCGGGGGCCTTTCGAAAGGCTTTTCCTGCTGAAAACATGGATTTTCAGCCCCCGCCCCCCCACCTGCCGGGCGACGCGAGGTGTTGCCCGCGGGCGACACGCGACCGCGACGCGCCGTCCGAAGGCAACGCCGTGGGCCGCCGGGCTCAAGATCAGTGGCTCGCGGACACGAAACTGACCAAGGGGAGGTGTTCTGCGGCGCCGGTATACTTTGCGCAGTCGGACCCGTAGGTGCAGCAGCAGCGGGCCACGCGGTTCGGGGATCGTTCTGGTTCTGGTGTCGGGTTCCAGTTTCCGGTTTTCAGTTTCCGGTTTTCAGTTTCTGCGGACGACCGTCCGCCGCTCAGGGTGGTGCATGGACGTCGTTCTGCTGGCGGTCATCGGGCTGGTGCTGCTGCTCGGCCTCGTCGCCATCGCCATTGGCAACAAGGGCTGGAGCTGGGGCACCGTCGCCGCAGCCGTCCTGCTCCTGCTGGCAGCCACGGGCTACATCTATCTCGCTGCGCGGCTGGCCGAGCGGGAGCGGTCGTGGCGGGAGAAAATCGCCAAGAGCCAGACCCAGATCGATCGCATCGAGGGTACCGACGGGGCCCCGAAGTCGCTGGCTTCGCTGCGAAATCAGCGCGATCGCTGGATGAGGGCCTTGGCCTTCGTAGACACATGGCGAGGCAGGGCGTGGGAAAAAGCGACGCTCACCCCGCCCCGCGACGGCAAGCCAGGCACGATTTCGATCGAGATGGCCAGTGAAGAGAGCGAGCTCGGGCCGCTCTCCGCGGGTGCCGAGGTGGCGGTGTTCGACAACGCCAACGTCGAGGACGAGGGACGATTTCTTGGTCTTTTTCGGGTGCAGGCGGTCAAGGCCAACAAGGGTGACGAAAACTGCCTGCTGACCATCGTGCCCGCCGCCACGCCGGCCCCGCCCAGCGAGGCGGACACGAAACTCTGGACACGCAACTACGACGAGGTGACCGTTTACGAAAGCCTGCCGGTGGACCGGTGGCTGGCCTTCCACCGGACGCCCGCCGATGCGGCCGGAGCCGATGGCGGGGAGGCTGACGGAAAAGGGGACGACGGCGACGCCGCCAGCCGCTGGAGGCCGCGGCCGCAAAAAACCTCGGGCGAGGATTCGCTCAAGAGCCTCGAAGAGCAGATGGAGGCGCTCGCGCAGCACGACAAGACGGTGCCCGAGGACGAGTGGCCGCAACTGGGAGAAAAGTTGGCCGGTGGTGAGATTCTTCCGGGCCGTTACTGGGCGGTCGTCGAGTTCACCAAAAACGTCAAGTTCACGAAAGCGGACGCGTTTACCTTGGACGACGCCGCGGAGGCCGAGCCCGGCGGCGAGGAAGAAGACGATGACATGGGCGCGCCGGGCGAGCCGATCGGTGCCCCGATCGGCGACGCTGTTGGAGAGGGGGCGGATGCCGGCGGCGGGGATGCAAGCGGCCCCGAGCCGACCGCAGGCGCGATCACCAAGCGGTTCAAGCTGAAACGTTTCAAAGAGGGAGAGACGGCCGAGTTCGACCTCCAGACGGCACTCGAACTCCAAAACGACAAGCAGTGGGTCCGCATCACGAGCGTGACGGAGCGCCGACCGCTTGCCGATCCGTTCACCGCGCTCCGCGGAAGCGAGCTTTCCGCGAAGACCGCCGACGGCCAGCCCGTGCGGGCCGAGGGCATCGATGCCATCCGGCAGGGACTGCTCGTGGAAATGGCGTCGATCGAGCAGGCCACGACCCGCGTCAAAGCCTCGCAGGACAACGTGGAATCTCAGGCCAATGCGGTGGCGCAGGAAAAAAAGCAGCTCGACGGCGATCTGACGTCGTGGGCGAAGGACGTGACTGCGGCCACGGAAACCGCCGCGGTCTTCGACGACCGGCTCCGTGCCGCCACGATCGAGCTGGCGGCCCTGGAGAACTCGATCGTCCGTCTGGGCAAGGAACTGACCGGCGCCTGGGCCACCCTCACCGAGACGATCGACGCCGCCGCGCCGCGGTAGCTGGCGTCACGCAAAACCCGACATCGTGCAATCCTCTCCGGTACGACATGTGCTGCCCCCCGTGGCGGCACGTTTTTAACTTAGCCGTTGCCCCGGCACGGATTCCACAAGTTAAAAACTCGCGGCCACGAATCGACGAGGGCGGTTTCGCCGAGCCGCCGTGCGAGCGGAGCGTGTTCGGGGAGCCCGCCCGGGCGGCACCATCGACGGTTTCGGGGCCGCTCGGCTAGACTCTTCCGTGAGTTTCGCCCCCCACGGTCCGGATGCCCATCGATGACCCGACTTGCCGCCCGCCCGAACACCACGGCCCACCTCAAAAAGGCCGTTCACCACCACAAACTCGCCAGCAAGCGTGGCATGCTCGAACGCATGTTCACCATGTGGTTCCGCGGCTTCGTCTACAACCAGATCTGGGAAGACCCTCGGGTCGACGCCGCGGCGCTCCAGTTGGGCCCCGACTCGAGCCTGCTCACGATCTCCAGCGGGGGCTGCAACGTCCTCAACTATCTGATCCACAAGCCGAAGCGGATCGTGGCGGTCGACCTGAACCACAACCACATGTGCCTCACGCGGCTGAAGCTCGCCGCGATCCAGCACCTCCCCGACTACGAATCGTTCTACAACTTCTTCGGCTACGGCCAGCACGAGGACAACCTCGCCAACTACCGCCGCTACATCCGCGACCATCTCGATCCCCAGACTCGCGGATATTGGGAGTCGAGCGACTGGCCGGGCAACTCGATCGGCCCCAAGCGGATCGGCTACTTCAAGCGGGGCCTCTACAACCAGGCAAAGCTCGGCCAGTTTTTCCGGGTGGTGCACGGCCTGGCGCGGGGCATGCGTCGCGATCCGGCCCGGCTGCTGGCGGCCCGGACGGTGGCCGAACAGGAAAAAATCTTCGACGAGATGTTCAGCCCGCTGTTCGAGAACAGGCTCGTGCGGTGGATGGGCCGGCAGCCGGTGGCGGTCTACAGCCTCGGCATCCCGCCGAGCCAGCATGCGGCGATGCTCGAGGAGCAGGACAACGACGGCGGCAAACTCTTCGACATGTACAAGCAGCGGGTTCGCCGCCTCGCCTGCGGCTTTCCGCTCGACGACAACTACTTCGCGTGGCAGGCGTTCGGCCGCCGCTACGATCACGAGGGCCGTCGGGCGCTTCCCGACTACCTCAAGCGGGAGAACTACGAGACGATCAAGGCCATGGCACCCCGGGTGGAAACCCACATGGCATCGCTCTCGGATCAACTCAGCCTAGAAAAGCCAGGCAGCCTCAACGGTTTCATCCTGCTCGACAGCCAGGATTGGATGCCGCCGTCGGTGATCGACGAACTCTGGGGACACATCGCCAGGGTCGGTGCCCCGGGCACGCGGGTGATCTTCCGCACGGCGGGGGAAAAGTCCCCGGTTGATCCGGCGCTCTCGCCCGAGACGAAGGCTCGGTTCGTCGCCCGGGAGGAGCGGGCACGTGAACTGCACCTGCAGGATCGCTCGGCGATCTACGGCATGTTTCACCTGTATGAGATGGTCGGAGGACCTGCCGCATCATGAGCACCCCCGATGCACTGCCTCCTGGACCGATCGCGCCGGGCCCCGTGGCCGTAGGCCCCGTGTCGTCATCCAACAACCGCCGTCCAAGTGGCGCCGACCATGCTGCGGCAATGGACCGGATGTATCGGCTGACGCGGCACGTCTATGACCTGACTCGTCGGTATTACCTGCTCGGCCGGGACCGGCTGCTCGAACGGGTGGTCACATCGCGCAACACGGCCACGCTGGAAGTGGGCTGCGGCACGGCCCGCAACCTGATCAAGTTGGCGCAGCGCCCCGACCACGGCCGACTCTACGGCCTCGACGCCTCCCACGAGATGCTGGAGACGGCGGGAAAGAGCATCGAGAAAACGTTGGGCTTGTCGACGGGCTTGGCGTCGCCTGGCCTCGCGTCTTCGGCCGATGCTTCGAGGCCGGCCTCGGGCCAGGCCGGTCGGGAGCCGATCGTGCTACGGCAGGGCCTGGCGGAACAACTCGATGCCCAGCGGATGTTCGGCCGGGATGAGCCGTTCGACACGATCTTCTTTTCATATTGCCTGTCGATGATTCCCACCTGGCCCGGCGCGATCGACGCGGCGATGGCGAATCTCCGCCCGGGTGGCCATCTCCTGATCGTCGACTTCTGGGACCAGAAGGATCTGCCGGGAGTGTTTGCGGCGGGCCTGAAGCGGTGGCTGGCGATGTTTCACGTGCACTACCGGCCGGAAGTGCACGACGCGATCGTGGATCTGGGGAAGTCAGGCCGTGGCGAGGTGGAGTTCGAATCGGTCGCTCGCCGCTATGCCTACATCGCGAGCATCCAGAAGAACTGACGGCCGGCTGACCATCACGGCAGCAGGAATAGGATTCCCGTGACCGTGGCGGCCTCCACCGCGAAGCCGCGGCAACTGATCGGCGGCGCCGGCACCGTCCACGGGGCGCAGTTGCCCGGCCGATAGTAGCCCAGCGGGTAGATGCACTCCCACGGCAACTCGACGCCCATCTTGTAGGGCAGAACCGGCAACGACACGAAGAAATGGGCCGCCGAGAAGACCGGGTCGAGGGGGCCATGCGAATGGCCGTACCGCTCCAGGTTCCAATCTTCGAAGTAGAGCGGCTTGTGGCAGTAGCCCGCCGCCTTCCAGGTCATCATCGTGGTGGCAAAACGCCGCGGCTCGAACGTCTCGCCCTCCAGACGGCACTCACAGGGATAGTCGCTGCCCGGCCGTCCGCCCACGCGAATATCGAGCGCGATCGTCTCAATCCCGTCATCCCGGAGGTTCTTCAACGCTTGCTTGCAGTCCTTCGACTGCTCGCCGCAGGCATTCTTCGCAGCGTCCTTTTCCTTGTCCGCGGCCGTTTTCTGTGTGTTCATCGCAGTGGTGTCCGCCAACGCGACGAGTACGATGCTGTTCTCCGGCTCGGGAGCGGCGAAGGGCTCCGGCTCGGGGGCCTGTCTGGTGGCGTCACCGTTCGCCTCGCTGGCGTCATCCGCGGCTGCCACCGCGGGGGCTTCTTCGAGGATCACGCCCGGCGGCGGCACGGAGACTGAAGCGTCGGCAAATTCGGCCACCGCGTGGTCATCACCCCGCGCCACCGAGGCCGTCCCCGCCGGCACGGCCGCCGCGAAGAGCGCGAGGCCGAACGCGACGGCCGTTAGGGCCGACCGCTCAATCCCCGCTGCCGCGTTCCACGCTGTAGTTTGGAGCTTCCTGCGTGATGACGATGTCATGGGCATGGCTTTCCCGCACGGCGGCTGATGAAACCTGGATGAATTTCGCATCGCGCCTCAGTTCGTCGATCGTCCGCGTGCCGCAGTAGCCCATACCGGCCCGAAGGCCGCCCACGAGCTGGTAGACAAACACGCTGAGCGGCCCCTTGAAGGGCACCCGACCCTCGACTCCCTCCGGCACCAGCTTATCCGTTCCCCGGCCCGTTGACCGCTGACGGTAACGTTCGCTCGACCCCTGAACCATCGCCCCAAGCGATCCCATGCCACGATACGACTTGAACGTGCGGCCTTGGTACAGCACGGTCTGGCCGGGACTCTCCGCGACTCCCGCCAACAGACCGCCGACCATCACGCAACTGGCCCCCGCCGCGATCGCCTTGGTGATGTCTCCCGAGTAGCGAATGCCTCCATCCGCGATCACCGGCACGCCGGCGGCGGCCGCCTCCGTTGCTGCTTCCCAGACCGCCGTGATCTGGGGAACGCCGACACCAGAGATGATCCGCGTGGTACAGATCGACCCGGGACCGATCCCAACTTTGATCCCATCTGCGCCAGCCTTGATCAAATCGCGACAGCCTTCCCGGGTTGCCACGTTTCCCGCCACCACCTCGATGCCCCAGCGTGCCTTGATTGCCGCAACGGTCTCGATGACATTCGTCGAATGGCCGTGCGCCGAGTCCACGATCAGCACGTCGACGCCCTTGGAAATCAGGCTCGCAGCCCTGTCGTAGTCGAACACGCCGATGGCGGCACCGACCCGCAGCCTTCCCTGCCTGTCTTTGCAGGCATTTGGAAAGCGATTCATCATGTCGATGTCCTTGATCGTGATCAGCCCGGTGAGCAGTCCCTTGTCATCGACGAGGAGCAGCTTCTCCACCTTGTTGGCCATCAGGACTTTCTCGGCCTCGTCGAGCGTCACGGCGCCCGTCGCGGTGACGAGCCCGGAGCCCGTCATGATTTCGGCGATGGGGGTCTCTCCGCTCTCCTCGAAGCGGAGGTCGCGGCGGGTGATGATGCCGACCAGCCGACGGCCCTCCTCAGTGATCGGCACACCCGAGATGTTGTATTGGTCCATCACCTCGCGGGCTCTCGCCACGGTGGCGGTCGGGGGCAGGGTGACGGGGTCCATGATGATCCCGTTGGCGCTCCGTTTGACCTTATCCACCTCCTCGGACTGCCGGTCGATC
The DNA here is from genome assembly GCA_964581055.1 of uncultured Candidatus Kuenenia sp. GTDB lineage: Bacteria > Planctomycetota > Planctomycetia > Pirellulales > UBA1268 > CAMCQY01. Next base: position 76,719 of record CAZOMJ010000055.1, on the reverse strand, counting down.
GAGAGATTTTTGTGGATCACCCCCAGGCCGCCCTCCTGGGCCAGGGCGATCGCCATCTCGCTCTCCGTGACCGTGTCCATCGGCGAACTGACGATCGGGATGTTGAGCCGGATGCCCCGGGTGAGCTGGGTGGCCACGTCCACCTCGGAGGGCACGACGGCAGAATGCCGGGGCACCAGCAAAACGTCGTCGAAGGTGATCCCGGTGGCGACGATTTTTCCATCCATGTTGCCTGCCATGACGCGTCCTCTGTCTGGATTGAGCGGGGGCTAAGAAGAAGGTGGGGGGCGGAATCGGCTGGGCGGAATCCGTGGGAAAGCCGGCGATTATGGGGTTTCGGGGCCCTAGCCGGCAACGACCGCCGATTTTACAGGGGTACCACGCGGGTCGCCGCGGCGCACGGCACGGAAGCGTGTCCTAGGTTTGAGGGTCTGGCGGCGATCTGGCCCGTCAGACGCCTTACCCAAGTCGCTCCCGCCCCCAGGTTTTTGCCGTCACCATGCGATTCCTCGACGACTACCTCGACACCCTCCAGCCCTCCAGTCCGCCTACGGCCCCGGCCGTTCTCCGGGCTGCCGCTCCGGAAGGCGCGATCGCCCGCCCGGACAGGGCCACGCTCGAGGCTCACCTCGCCCGTCGCCACTACGGCCCCTTCACACTCACCGACGCCATCCGCCCCGGCTGGCAACTCGACATCGTTCCCCGCGCCGGCTACCGGCACGACGCCTATGTCGACCCGCGAAGCGGCACCCGCCTGCCGGCCCTCGTCGCCGCGATCTCCAGCGAGCACCTGTTCGAGACCTTCCTGCGGCTGCTCGAACCGCTCGGCGACACGCTGGACGTCGTCCTGGAGACCTCGCACGAGCACAAGACGAACCACGAGGATTTCACCCGCGATGGAATCGAGCGGCTGGTGCTCGAGAGCGTGCTCTGGGATTTCGAGGATCTGCTGCTCGACGACGGCTGCACCGGCATCGCCGTGATGCACCCCGAACTCCAGATGGAAGTACAGCTTGACGAGCACAAACTGCTGGTGGTCTACGCCCAACAGCGTGCTCCCTTCGAGCGGATCCTGGCGGAGCAGGGGATCGAGCGAAACGACCGCATCCGGTTCATTTCGCAGGCCGAACACCTGCACACCTCACATACCCGGTTCGCCCGTCGTTTTGACGAGATGGTGAACCGTCTGGGCGCCGGTATGTAGGCGGATTCGCCCCGTGGCGGTGAGTTTTCAACGTGCCAGTGCCCCCCCCGGGGCGGCACGTTTTTAACTTGCACTGTGCTGGTAGCCACCGGTCGGGATGTGCGGCCTTGAGCATCGCACGATGCGATGGTTTTCGGCCGCCAGACTGGCCTTGAGCCGAAGCGGTGAATTCCCGACAGTCTGCCCCGTTCGGCTCCGGCATTCACGGGCCGCCCCGCGGAAGCAGCCATGGCCCGCCTGCCCATCGTCACACTGCTGTCGCTCGTCGCGGTCGCCGCGGCGACGGTTCGCGCCCAGGAGATCTTGCCCGGGCCGCCCGCTGCGCAGCCGAATCCCTTCACGGCGCTCCCCGAGGGAACAGTGATCGGCCCATCGGGGCCGGTCGTTCCTGGTCCACCGCCTGCGCCGAAAAACTCGGTGATCATCCCGCCCCTCGATGCAGAAACCGTCTGGATGCAGATGGTCGACGTCGTCGACGACTACTTCAAAATCGCGGCAGAGCAACGGGTGGTGTTTTCCAACGGCGTGCCCGCCGAGGGCCGTATCGACACCTTCCCGCAGACCGGCTCGACGCTCCTTGAACCATGGCGGGGCGATTCCATCGGCTTCCGCGAACGCCTCGAGGCCACGCTGCAGTCGATCAGGCGGATCGGCACGATGCGGCTCAGCCCCGACCCGGGCGGCTGGCGGATCGAGGCAGTGGTGCAGAAGGAACTGGAAAACATGCCGCGGCCCATGATGGCCACCACGGGCGGTGCGTCGTTTCGCAACGACGACTCGCTCTATCGCTACGGCACGCCGCTCCCGACGCTCGGCCAGCAGGTGGGCGACCAGCCGCGGCCGGTCGCCGCCCCGACGCCCAACCTCGGCTGGATTCCCCTCGGCCGCGACCCGCTCCTCGAACAGCGGATGCTGTCAAAGGTGCTTGCGAAACTCGGCGTGACCGCCGTGCCGCAGGCAGAGCCCTATTACCAGCCGCCGGATGGGGTCGCAGCCGGCCCCGCTGGCATGCCGGCCCAGGCCGCGGGCCCCATCTTCGGCGCCCCGATTCCGCCGGAGCAGTTGCCGCCCGGCGCCGTGATCGCCCCCGGCCCGCCCGTTCCGGTCGAGTCGCTGCCGCTGCCGAAGTAATACGGCACCATGGGACTCGTAGCGGCAAGTTTTCAACTTGTCCGTGTCCCGGCGCGGATCCCACACGTTAAAAACTCGTGGCCGCGAAGCGCCCGTCTACTCGTCGGTCACGCAGCCCTGTGAGGCAGGGGCGACGCAGCGGATGTACTTCGCGAGGATGCCACGGGTGGCCTTGAGCGGCGGCGCCTCCCATTGGCTGCGTCGGCGGCGGAGTTCGTCCTCCGATACCTCCACGTCGATCGAGGCGGTGTCTGCATCGATCACAACCACGTCACCGTCGCACACCAGCGCGATCGGACCGCCCTCCTGCGCCTCGGGCACGACATGCCCCACGATGAAGCCGTGCGACCCGCCCGAAAACCGTCCGTCGGTGATGAGGGCCACATCGTTACCGAGTCCGGCTCCCACCAGTGCCGAGGTCGGCGTGAGCATCTCGGGCATGCCCGGGCCTCCCTTCGGCCCCTCGTAGCGGATGATCACCACGTCGCCACGCTGGATCGCCCCTTGCTCCAGCGCCGCCAGCATCGCCTCCTCGCTGTCAAACACGCGGGCCGGCCCGCGGAACCGTGAGCCCTCCTTGCCGGTGATCTTGGCCACGGCACTGCCGGGCGCGAGGTTGCCGTGGAGGATCGTGATGTGGCCGGTCGGTTTGATCGGGTGCTCCACCGGCTGAATGATCTTCTGCCCCGCGGCCAGCCCCTTGCTCGAGGCGAGGTTTTCCGCCAGGGTCTTGCCGGTAACGGTCATGCAATCGCCGTCGAGCAGTCCTTTATCGAGCAGGTACTTCATCAGACCACTGGTGCCGCCGATCGAGTGGAGGTCTTCCTGCACGAACTTGCCGCTCGGCTTCAGGTCGGCGATGTAGGGTACCCGCCGCGAGACCCGCTGGAAGTCGGCCGGCTCGAGCGCCACGTTCACCGCCCGGGCCATCGCGATCAGGTGGAGCACGGCGTTGGTCGAGCCGCCGAGCGCCATCACCGTGACGATGGCGTTTTCGAAGCTTCGCCGGGTCATGATGTCGCGGGGCTTGAGGTCGAGTTCGAGGAGGCGACGGATCGCCGCGCCCGCCCGCTGACACTCGTCGAGTTTGCCGGCATTCTCCGCCGGGATCGAGGCACTGTCGGGCAACGCCATTCCCAGCGCCTCGATCGCCGTAGCCATCGTATTGGCCGTGTACATGCCGCCACAGGCGCCGGCGCCGGGACAGGAACGGCGCACGATGTCGCCGCGGCGGGCGTCGTCGATCCGGCCCGCGACGTATTCGCCGTAGCACTGGAACGCCGACACAATGTCGAGCGGGGTGCCATCGGCGAGGTGCCCGGGGCGGATCGTGCCGCCGTAGACCATCAGGGCCGGGCGGTTGAGCCGCCCCATGGCGATCAGACAACCGGGCATGTTCTTGTCACAGCCGGGAATGGCCACCAACCCGTCGTACCATTGGGCCTGCATGACCGTCTCGATCGAATCGGCGATGACGTGGCGGGAGGGGAGCGAGAAGCTCATACCGTCGGTGCCCATCGAGATGCCGTCGCTGACGCCGATGGTGTTGAACCGCATCCCCACCATCCCGGCCGCCGTCACGCCCTCGCGGACACGGGCCGCCAGTTTGTCGAGATGCATGTTGCAGGTATTGCCCTCGTACCACATGCTGGCAATGCCGACCTGCGGCTTGTCGAGGTCCGCAGGCTGGAGGCCGGTGCCCAGAAGCATGGCCTGCGAAGCCCCCTGCGAACGGGGCTGGGTGATCCGGGAGCTGTAGCGATTGAGGACAGCCGTAGCAGTCGTGGTGGGCATGGCGTTTTCCTTTGGGTTTCGTGCAGAATAGTCCCCTCGCTCCCCGTTTGAAAGGTGCAGGTGGAAGGTGCTGGAGCCAGTGCGTCCTGAATTCGTCTTCCTCGACATGGGAAACGTGATCGTCTCGTTCGACCGGGACAAGGCATTCCGGCAGATGGCCGCGGTCAGTGGCAGCGACCCGGGGACCATCCGCACCGTGGTCATGGAGGGAGACCTTCACGAGCGGATCGAACGCGGCGAGATCGGCTGGCCGGAATTTCACCGCGAGTTTTCCAGCCGAACGAGCACGACCTCCGATGCCGAAGCCTTGGCCCACGCCGCCAGCGACATGTTTTCCCTGAAGATCGACATGCTGCCGGTGATCGCCGGCCTGGAACGCACCGGCTGCGGTCTGGGCATTCTCTCCAACACATGCGGCCCGCACTGGGAGCACCTGCTCGCGCAGCGATACTCCGTACTTCCCGGTAATTTCCAGCAGATCATCCTCAGCCACGAGGTGCGGGCGACCAAGCCGGGGCCCGACATCTACCGGCTGGCGGCGGAGCGGGTCGGCCTGCCACCGGACCGGATCTTCTTTTGTGACGACATTCCCGCGCACGTCGAGGCCGCCCGCGCCGCGGGCTGGCAGGCCGAAATCTTTACCTCGGCCGCCGGCCTCATCGACGCCCTTGATCGCCGGGGCCTGAAGCTGGGGCTGTGAGCCATCGGCCCGGAAGGTCGTCGGGGCTCACCCTTCCACGCTCAGAAGGCGGGCCAGTTCGGTCTCGTCGAACCGGCCCTCCATCACGACGGTGCCATCGGCCAAGAGCACCGGCACGCGGAGACCATAGAGCCGCTGGACAGCAGGATCTGCGTCGATATCGATAATTTCCACGGTCGTGGCCCGGGCCTGTGCCGCCAGCATGTCCTCCGCCGCCTCGCAGAGATGACAACCACGACGGGTATAGAGCAGCCACACCATGTTTCCGTTAGAATACCGGGAGCCGGCGGCTGGACCAGCCACGAGATGGACCTCCCACTTCCCGCGGACCGCGACCGCTCCCTATCGGGTGCGGCTCGCCCCGGCCAACGACCTGTCCGACCTTACCTGACACCCGTATGCCCGACCCCGCTCCAACGCCTGCCCAGACGATGGACGAGTTCCTGCGCGTCACGCGGGCAAGCGGCCTGGTCGACGCGGAACAGCTCGACGAGGCCCTTGCGCCCTGGAAAGAAGCGACCGGCCCCGTTCCAGAGGCCTTCATCGAGGCTATCGTCGACCGCGGACTGCTCACCCCCTGGCAACTGGAGCAGCTTCGCAAGGGACGCCACAAAGGATTCGTGCTCGGCAAATACAAGCTCCTGCGGCTGCTCGGGGCAGGGGGGATGAGCAGCGTCTACCTCGCGGAGCACATGACGCTCCACAACAAGGTGGCGATCAAGGTGCTTCCCGTGAAGCGGGTGGAGCAGACCTCCTACCTCGCCCGCTTCGAACGCGAGGCGCAGGCGTCGGCCCGGCTCAACCATCCCCACATCGCCAGGGCCTACGACCTCGACATCTCGGGCTCGATCCACTTCATCGTGATGGAATACATCGACGGCACCGACCTGCACGGGCGGGTGAAGCAGGAGGGGCCGCTGCCGGTCCGCGACGCAGCCGACTTCATCCGGCAGGCGGCACTCGGCCTGCACCACGCGCACGAAGAGGGGCTCGTGCACCGCGACATCAAGCCCGCCAACCTGATGGTCGACAAACGGGGCCACGTAAAGATTCTCGATCTCGGACTGGCGTTGGCCAACGACGACGAAGATGCCTCGCTCACCAAGGAGCACGACGAAAAGGTGCTGGGCACGGCCGACTACCTCGCACCGGAACAGGCCCGCGATAGCCACAAGGCCGACAGGCGTTCCGACATCTACTCGCTGGGATGCACGCTCTACTATCTGCTCGTGGGCAAGGCGCCATTTGCCAAGGGATCGCTGGCAGAACGCATTCGGGGCCACATGAATGAGCCCGCGCCCAACCTGCTCGACGCGCGGCCCGACGTGCCAGCCGCGATCGTGGAACTCTACTTCCGCATGATGGAGAAGCATCCCGACGCTCGTCAGCAGACGGCGCAGGAGGTGGCCGACTCGCTCGCATCCTGGCTGACCACGACGGCGGCCCCGACCGGCAGGCAGCGTCCAGAGCCGCCACGGCGCCCCTCGCTTCGGCGCACCGCCCCCGATACGACCGCCGGCGGCGAACCGCCCCGCCGCACAGGCGATTCCGCCGCGCCGCGAGCCGCTGCGGCACCGGCATCTCCCGTGACCCGGAGCGGCGCGGGAAGCGGTGCGAGTGTTGGGTCAGGCAGCGGTTCGGGCAGTGGTTCGGGGCCGCGTTCGGGCGCCGACATCCATGCCATGTCGCTCACGCCGCCACCCTCGAGCGGATCCCGTTCCACGGGTCGGCTCCCCACGATGGCACCAAACCCTGCGGCCCCCGCCCAGGCTGGCGGCATTGTGATCAATACGAAGCCCACATCCGGCTCTGGCAAGGCCACCGTCGCCGACACGCATCGGCCGATGGCCCCGACTCCTGCCGCGAACCACGGCACGGCAATACCCGCTGCCGGCCGAGGCACGTGGCTGTGGCGGCGATACGCGGGCCTGCCGCTGATGGTGTGGCTGGCCAGCGGACTCCTGCTGATCCTGCCGCTGCTGGTGGGCGGCTGGCTCTGGGTTGGTCAGTCGGCCGAGCAACCCCAGGAGGATGAATCGGTGGAAGCGACGGAAGCGGCTGCAGTCGCCGACGGCTCCGTCGGCGAAGAGCCGAGCATGCCGTCAAAGCCCGCTCCCGAGGTCAAAAACAAGCCTTCATCGAAGCCCCCGCGCAAGCCGACCCCGCGAAAAAAACCCACGAAGTCTGCCGAGGAGCCCTCCGGTCCGAGTCCACTCGACGGTCTCGATAGCCTCGCTCCAGACGGTGCGGCGGCCAAACCGGCCCCAAGAACCGAACCAGGCGGCACATAATCAGTTCGCCGGCGTGATCCGCCACGGGCCCTCGGCGAGGGCGTCCAGGCTGCCGCGGTGGGTGAGGTCGTAATCGAGCGGCGTGAGCGTGACCTTGCCTGCGGCCAGTGCCGTCACATCCGACTCGTGCGGGGAAGGGGGAGGCGGGGGATCGTTGGTGGCCCAGTAATACGACCGGCCCCGGGGATCGACCCGCCGTTCGAAGGCCTCGCCATAGCGGGCAATGCTCATCGGCACGACCCGCAGTTCCGGCGTGCCACGCAGTGCCCGAGTCGGGATGTTGATGTTGTAGAGGCTGCCTGCCGGCGGCCGGCGGGCGAGCAACCCGGCCAGCACGTCCGCGGCGATCTCTGCGGCGCGGTCGTAGTCGGCATGCTCATCCCACTCGAGTGACACGGCTATGCTCGTGATGCCGAAGAAGGCCCCCTCGATGGCCGCAGCCACCGTGCCCGAGTAGAGCACGTTGATGCCGGCGTTGAGTCCGCTGTTGATCCCGCTGACGACGAGGTCGGGCCGCCTCGGGCAGAACTCGGAGATCCCGAGTTTGACGGCGTCGGCCGGACTGCCGTCGACGGCCCAGCCGCGACTCCGCGGGCCGTCGAAGATCTCCTTGGCCGTGAGGGGTGTGAGAAACGTGATCGCGTGCCCCACGCCGCTCTGCTCCGTCGACGGTGCGACGACGCTCACGTCGCCAAGCCGCCGCAGGGCCCGCCCCAGTGCCGCAAGGCCGGGGGCAAAAATTCCGTCGTCGTTGGTGAGCAGCGTCAGCATGGGGACGGGCAGGACTGGAGAGGAAGGAACGGAAAACAACTGGTAGGACGCTCGCCAGACTATAGCAGGCCCGAAAAAAAGCCGCGGACACGGGCAGTGTTTCCAACCGGGAACGTCCCTCTATACTGACGGGCTTTTCCGCCCCGCATTTTCGAGCCAGCCATGCCAGCGTCTCCCGTCTCCAACACGACGTCGAAACCCTCGTCGACAAGCACCTCCCAGCAGGCAGAGCGGGTGCTGGTGCTCGACTTCGGCTCGCAATATGCCCAACTGATCGCCCGGCGCGTCCGCGAGCAGCACGTCTATTGCGAAATCATTCGCCACGACGTGACCGCGGATCGCATCAAGGCGCTGGCCCCGAAGGGCATCATCCTCTCGGGTGGCCCGTCGAGCGTCTACGAAACCGGCGCCCCACGGTGCGATCCCGGCATCTTCCGTCTCGGCATTCCCGTGCTCGGCATCTGCTACGGCATGCAACTGGCGTGCGATGCCCTGGGCGGCCATGTCGGCCGGGCACAGGCCCGCGAATACGGCCGCGCCACCTGCGATGTGCTGGAGCCCGACTCGATCTTCGCCGGCGTGCCAGCCCACACCGAGGTCTGGATGAGCCACGGCGATCAGGTCGATCAGGTCTCGGCTGATTTTCGGCCGCTGGCCCGCACGGCCACCTGCCCGCTGGCCGCCGTCAGGCACAACACGCTCCCCGTATACGGCCTCCAATTTCATCCCGAGGTCACCCACACGCCCGCCGGCGGCACGATGCTCAAGAACTTCCTCACGTCCGCCTGCGGCTGCTCCGGCTCGTGGCGGCTCGAAGATTTTGCGCAGAGCGTGATCACCGATCTGCGGCAACGGGTCGGCGGCGACCGCGTCATCTGCGGCCTCTCCGGCGGCGTCGATTCGGCGGTGGTGGCCGCATTGCTGTCGCGGGCGATCGGCAACCAGCTCTCCTGCATCCTCGTTGACAACGGGCTGCTGCGGAAGAACGAGGCCGCCGCGGTCATCGATGAATTTCAGACTCATTTCAAGACCGACCTGCACGTCGTGCCCGCGGAACAAAAATTCCTGGACGTGCTGGCCGGCATCACGGAGCCCCAGGAGAAGCGGAAGCGGATCGGCAAGGCCTTCGTCGAGTGCTTCTCAGACGAGGCCTCGAAGATCAAGGGGGCGAAGTTCCTCGCGCAGGGCACGCTCTACCCCGACGTGATCGAGAGCGGTGCCGCTCCCGATGGACCTGCCGCCACGATCAAGCTCCACCACAACGTGGGCGGGCTCCCTGACGACCTGGAATTCGAGCTGATCGAGCCGCTGCGAGACCTCTTCAAGGACGAGGTCAGGGCCCTCGGGTTGCAGCTGGGCCTGCCGGAGCGGATCGTCTGGCGGCATCCTTTCCCGGGGCCGGGCCTGGCCGTCCGCTGCCTGGGAGAGGTGACGAAGCCACGCCTGGCCACCCTCCGCGAGGCGGATGCGATCGTGCTGGAGGAGATCGAACGGGCCGGCCTGATGCGGAAGATCTCGCAGGCCTTCGCCGTGCTCCTGCCGGTGCAGAGCGTGGGCGTGATGGGCGATGCACGAACCTACGACGACGTTTTGGCCGTCCGGGCCGTGGAGACCGAGGACTTCATGACGGCCGACTGGAGCCACCTGCCTTACGAGGTGCTGGCAAGAATCTCGACGCGGGTGATCAACGAGGTCCGCGGCATCAACCGGGTCGTCTACGACATCTCGTCGAAGCCGCCGGCCACGATCGAGTGGGAGTGACGAGCCGGACCGCACCGTCGACCGGACTTAGTTCCGCCGCCTGCGTGTCGCAAACGGGTGCGCCGACAGGGCGTGGTGCTCACCCAAGCCGATGACTTCGAGCGCGAGCCCCGCCCGCTCAAAGTCGGCCTGCAACTCATGCAATCCCTCCATCACGCTGTGATCGACGAGCTTCGTTCCCTCCAGATTGACGATGATGTTGTGCTGCTGCTCGATTCCGAGTTGACAGATTTGCCGGCGAAACGGAATCCAGTTCGAAAACACGGCGGACCCCCTCGCATCGATCTGCACCGTGCTTTCATCGAGCACGATCACCTCGAGAAACGGCTTGAACATCGTCTGGATCGGCAGCCCATTGAGCAGGTGAATGACGAACTTCACCACGATGCCAATGACCACACCGGCGAGCAGGTCGGTCGCCAACACGCCCACGAGCGTCGACGCAAAAATTACCAACTGCTCGCGGCCGATCTTGTAGATACTGATGAATTCGCTGGGCGACGCCAGCCTGCAGCCAGTGTAGACCAGCATTGCTGCCAACGCGGCCAGGGGAATCGTACAGACCAGTCCTGGCAGGAGGGCGACGAAGGCGAGCAGACACAGTCCGTGCCAGAAATCGGCGAATCGCGTCCGCGCGCCATTGTCAATGTTGGCCTTGCTCCGCACGATTTCCGAAATCATGGGCAAGCCACCGATCGATGCCGCCGCCACATTGGCAAGCCCGACGGCTACCAGATCGCGATTGAGTTTCGTTTTCCGTCGCCAGGGGTCGACCATGTCGATCGCCTTGGCGCTGAGCAACGACTCGAGATTCCCGACCAGCGAAAACATCACTACCCACAGCACGGCGGCGGCCCGGGTTGAAGGCGACGTAAACACTGAAAAATCAGGGAGCGTGACGGCCGCCTGCAGATTGCGTGGAACACTGACGAGAAACGACGGTCCGAGCGGATAGGATTGGCCTGCGAATTCGTAGGTGTGATCCTGCCCCAGCCCAAGCAGCATCCCCAGCGGCACGGCCACGACGAGCACGACCAACTGGCCGGGAATGCCCTTCAGCCACCTCAGTCCCAGCCGACTTCTCAGCAAGGGCCACACAAAGAGCACGAGGAGGCTCAGGCCGCCAATGCAGGCGATGGCAGGATTCAGATGCGCGATGGTCTCCGGCAACTCACGCAGGATTTCAAGCGGTTCAGCCGCCGCTTTTTGCCCGACGGCGACCGGCACCTGCTTGAGCACGATGATCACGCCGATGGCCGCGAGCATCCCATGCACCACGGCCGTCGGGAAGAAATCGCCGAGCACTCCTGCCCGCAGCAGACCGAAAAGCACCTGCATGACGCCTGAGGCAACGCCGATGGCCAAGGTCATTTGATAGGCGTGCATGTCGGCGGCCTGATCGCGCCCCGCCGTGTATCCGAACGCCTGCATGCCTCCCAGCACGATCACGATGAGCCCCGCCGCCGGCCCCTTGATGGTGAGCTCCGAATTGCTGATGAACGGCGTGAGGAGAGCACCGATCACAGCCGTAAAAATACCGGCGATCGGCGGAAACCCCGACGCCACGGCAATGCCCAGACACAGCGGAAGGGCGATCAGGAAGACAAGGAATCCCGCCGTTGCATCCTGCCACAGGTACCTGACGAACCCGGCAGCATCGCCACGTGGAACCTCCGCTCTCAGCGTGGGAGCAGTTGCATTCGCGGGCATTTCATCTCGCCAGTGCTCCATGCCTCACAGGTCCTCCACAACAGGCACATCCGCGATACCGGTCCCACGTCCCGTGCCACCGATGACAGTTCGGGGGGAGATACCCGTCCCGGCAACGAGGTCGCACTCGCCGCCGTACCAGTCTTTCGATACGATACCATTGGTGGAAGGAGCACGCCGCCATGCTTTCGCGACCGTAAGCGGAGATTCGGCAGGCGTCTGCCACGGTGGATGCTGTCATGCACGTCTCGATCATCGAAGATGACCCGGTCATCGCCAAAGCCGTCAGCACGGCGATCCGCGAGGCTGGGCATCAGTGCACCTGGGTGGCCGACGGCGAGTCGGCCATCCGCGACAAGACGCTCATGTCGAGCGACATCGCGGTGCTCGACATGATGCTGCCGAAGGCGAGCGGCCTCGAGGTGCTGCGAGCGGCTCGGCAAGCCGGCGTACGGACGCCTGTGATCGTGCTCACGGCCCGCGGCAGCATTCCCGACAAACTCGAGGGCTTCGAGGCCGGCGCTGACGACTACCTCGTGAAGCCTTTCGCGATCGATGAACTGCTTGCGCGGATCGAGGCGGTGCACCGCCGCACCGCCCACAAGCCCACCATGGAGTTGGATGCCGGCGACCTGCACCTGAGCCTTGCCACCAAGCGGCTGGCGATGGCGGGCCGCACGGTGGAACTCACGCCCACCGAATTCAGCATCCTGGAACTCCTGATGCGTTACAAGGGGCAGGTCGTTACGCGGAAGATGCTCTGCGAGCATGTGTGGGGATTCGACTGGGACGGCCCGACGAACGTGATCGAGGTGCACATCAATCGCCTGCGGGGCAAACTCGACAAGGGTCGCACCGAGTCGCTCATCCGCACGATTCGGGGCCGTGGCTATGCCCTCACGACTACTTAGCGGAATCCCGTGGGCCACGCTTCGCGTAAGGCTCACGGTCTGGAACACGCTCGTCGTGCTGCTGGTCACGCTCATGGCGCTGCTCGCCGTGAAGGTGGGCGCGAGGGGAGTCATCTACCGGGAAGTCGATGCCGTGCTCCGAGGCGAGGTCAACGAGGTGGCGATCGCGTTGAAGGACCAGTATCCCAACATCGACGCCGTCGTGGCCGAACTGCGGCGCAAGGCGACTGGCCACCAGGAACGTGGCTGGTTCACACAACTGCTCACCGACGACGGCAGGACGATCTGGAAGAGCGAGAGTTGCCCGCCGGAGGTGGCCAACTGGCCGGTGGCGAAGGGGAAAATCGAGAGCCTCGTCCAGGTGGGAGGCTATCGTTTTGCCCGACGACGGATCACCGATCCGGCGGACGAGCCGTTTCACGTACGGATCGGCATGGCGACTACCTTCCTCGATGAGGACATCAACACCCTTGCCAGGCTGCTCCTACCCGTGGCCGCTGGGCTCTCTTTGCTGACGCCACTGGTGGGCTACTGGCTGGCCGTCCGCGCCACCAAGCCGGTGGCAGAGATCCTGCGGACGGCTGAGCACCTGAAGCCAACGCGGCTGGGCGACCGGCTGGAGGTGTTCGGCACGCAGGACGAACTCGACCGGCTGTCGGTGACTATCAACCGTCTGCTCGACGAAGTGGCGGGGCACGTCGAGCGGCAGCAGCAGTTCGTTGCCGACGCCGCCCACGAACTCCGCGGCCCGCTGGCCGCCATGAGGAGTTCGCTGGAAGTGGCCATCTCGCAGGACCGAACCGCGGATGCCTACCGGGAGACGCTGGGCGATGTGCTGGAGGAGGCCCGACACCTGTCGAAGCTCGCCAACGATCTGCTGCTCCTCGCCGAGACGGGCGATGACACACGAGCGCGGCCGTATGAACGGGTCGATCTCGCGGCCATCCTCCGGCAGACTGTCGCCATGTTCGGCGGGGTGGCGGAGGAACGATCGGTTGGCCTCGTGCTCGAGCCCGCGGCAGGGACCGTGCAGGTGGCGGGCGACGCGTCCCAGCTCCGACAGGTGCTCGGCAATCTGCTCGACAACGCCATCCGATTCACACCCGACGGGGGCCGGGTGACCGTGGCGGTTGTCAGCGACGAGGATCGCCACGAGGCGGTCGTGGCCGTCGCCGACAATGGCTGCGGCATCGAGGCTGACCATCTCGGCCGGGTGTTCGATCGGTTCTACAAGACCGACGTTTCGCGAACCCGCTCCGAAGCCGCTCGCGGCGGCGGATTGGGGCTGGCCATCTGCCGGTCGATCGTCGAACGGCACGGCGGCACCATTGCCGTCATGAGCGAGGTCGGCCGCGGCGCGACCTTCACGGTACGGCTGCCCATGGCCTGACGCAGGCCACCCAGAACCCCCAGCCAGAACAAACATCCCCTCTCTCGAGTGGATCCTGCGTTCTCGAACGCCCGCAAATCCATCAGCTTGGACGCGTTCGTCAAGGTCCCATGCTGACTTTTCCGATTATGACGGTCGGAGAGCCACCGAGGAGTTGTCTGCCTTGCCCGCCATGCGAATCAACTGTCCAGAATTTCTGGCGGGCACGGTCAACCAGAGGCGGCCGCCTGGTATCAGGTCGCTGGCACTCCTCAGCCTGCTCATGCTGGGAGTGGCGTCGGCACCGACCGCCCTGGCCGCCGACCCGTTCCTGGTCATCGCCGACGGTCAGGAACAGCCGCCCATCGATCTGCCAAGCATCGCCGGACGGCTTGGGTCTTTCGACGAGGTCTCGCAGGCACTTTCGACCGAGCGGCAGCGGATTGCCGAGCTTGAGTCCCGGCTCGAGGAACTGGAGAAGAAGGCCACCCGCGGCGTCGAGTCGCTTCCGCCGCCCAAAGACACCAAAGCAGCCGACGGCCAAACGAGCGACGGCGGGCCGAAGGACGGCACGAAGGACGGCACGAAGGGCGAGAAGGACAAAAAAGACGACCAGGACGACCAGAAGGAGCCCTACGAGGTCGGCAGCGACACGGCGTTCAAGTCGAAGTGGGCCAGCACGTTTCAGGCCGAGTCTGCGAACAAGGACTTCCGCGTCAAGATCGGCGGCCGCACGCAGGTCGACGCCTCGGCCTTCTCGGCCGCCCCGGGCCCAGGCAACCAGCCACCCAACCAGGGCGGCCTCGACCCCGGGCTCTCCGACACCGTCAACTTCCGGCGTGCCCGCTTCCGTATCGAGGGCCGGATGTATGAGATGTACGACTGGGCCTGCGAATACGACTTCGTCAACCAGATCAACGTCAACAACGAGGTCTACCCGACGGAACGAGACGCCGGTCCGCTGACCGCCGTGACCGATCTCTGGTTGCAGGTCCGGGAACTGCCCATCCTCGGCACCGTCCGCGTCGGCAACCAGAAGGATCCCTACGGGTATGAGCATCTCACGAGCAGCCGCTGGCTCAACTTCATGGAACGCTCCTTCGCTCAGGACGCCTTCGAGGGCCCGTTCAACAACGGCTTCCTGCCAGGCATCCAGGTGATGAACAGCAACGAGGAGGGGGACGTCGGCTGGCAGGTGGGCCAATTCAAGAACACCTCCAACCCCTTCGGTTATTCGAACTCATCCGGCGGCAGCATGACGGTCGGCCGGCTCGTCTATCTGCCCGTCTTCGAGGACGAGGGCCGCAAACTCGTCCATCTGGCGATCTCGGGCCGCACGATGGAGCCGCGGCGACAGTTCACGACATTCGACAGCAAGACCGGCCTGCCCGCGGGCGACGAGATCACCGCCGTGCGTTTCCGCAGCCGAGGCGACATCCGCAACGGTCCGCCCGGCCCGCTCAATTCGATCTATGCCGACTCAGGCCTTCTGCAGGGAACCTGGCAGAACATGATCGGGCTGGAGTTCGTCGGCAACAACGGCCCGTGGTCGTTCCAGTCGGAATACTTCGGATCATGGCTCTACAACGCACGAACAAACAAGGCGGGCGCGCTCGTCACCAACGGCTTTCAGCCCAAGCCCGGCACGAACGTCGGCACCGTCTACTACCAGGCGGGTTATGCCGAGGTGCTCTACTTCCTCACCGGTGACAGCCGCACCTACTCGAAGATCGAATACCGCTTCGACCGCCCCGTCCCACACAATAATTTCTATGCGTTCCGCGACCGCACCGCCCGTCGCAACCAGTGGAACCTCAGCGAAGGAGCGTGGCAGGTAGGTGCCCGCTACAACTACCTGTGCCTCAACGACAGCGGCGTCAACGGCGGCGTCCTGAACGGTATGACGCTGGGTCTCAATTGGCTGCTCAACCCCAATGCCCGCGTCTACTTCAACTACGACTTGACCTACCGCGACTTCGTGAGCACGCCATGGGCGAAGGACAAGGACGGCAACGTCATCCCGAGCAAGAGCTACAACGGCAGCGGCTTCATCAACGGCTTCGGCACGCGACTGGCGTTCGACTTCTAGCCGTCCTCACCACGTTGCGATCAGACCGCGGAGACTTTCCATGCGATCCTTGTCCTTCATGCTGCTGGCGGCCCTCGGCCTGACCGCATGTCTTGCCGCTTCCCACGCGGCCGACTGTGCCTGCGGCCAGCGGAGGTGCACAACGTGCACCGACCAAGCCGCGTGTCAGCCTTGCGTGCCCACCTGCAAGTCGTCGTGGGACGAGGTGAAGACCAAGGAGCCGAAGTATTCGATGAAGCGCGAGTATGCCTGCGCCCGGGCGGCAGAGTGTTTCTGCACGGGCCCGGCAGAATGCCGCTGCAGCCCGCCCTGCGGCGACGTCTTCATCAAGAAAAAACTCTACAAGGCCGATGGTGAGGAGAAGGTCGAGAAAGTGCCGAAGTACGAGGTGAAGATGGTACCGGCCGAGCCCTGCGACTGCGCTGCCTGCTCGGGCGTATGCTGGTGGAATCCGCTCTCGGTCCTCCATTATTTGTTCCGTGATTGAACACAGGCTGTCCGTCAGCCGCTTGATCTGACGGCCTGCCGCCGTGGCCTGGGGGGCACCTGGCGGCAGGCCGTCTTCTTCCTTGCGATGCACAATCCCCACCCACCGTCGCCGCGGGCTGCCTGCGTGGCGGGGATCGTGTTCGCGATGCCCGTCGAGTGCGATGCCTTCTCAGGAATGGCGACGGAGACCACGGACTACAGCGCGGCCGGACTCACGTTTCACGAGGGCACGGTCGCCGGCCGGCGGGTCGCGTGGTGTGTGGCCGGCGCGGGGGGCGACGCGGCAGGAAGAGCGACGCGTCTGTTGATCGACGGGCATCGGCCACGACTGATTCTGTCGGCCGGGTTCGCCGGAGCGCTCGATCCCGCTCTCGCCCGCGGCACGATCGCGTATCCGCGGCGGGCTGTCGGCCGCACGGGCGGACCGCCGATCGAGGTCATGGTGCCGGTCAGAACGCCAGGGCAGGGGGCTCTGCCGCCAATTTCCGGATTCGCTGCGGACTCGAGTAGCCTTACGATCGTGAGTGTCGATGCCGTGGTGACGACGGCCGCCGCAAAGCATGAACTGGCCGCGGCGACCGGCGCGAGCCTCGTCGACATGGAGACCTACGCGGTGGCGAAGGCCGCGCAGTCCGCTGGGCTGGCCTGCGTCTCGATCCGCGTGGTCTCCGACGATGCGTCACAGGATCTCCCCGGGGAGATCGCCGCGCTCGTCCAGCCGCAGTCGGGCATGCGGCGGCTGGGGGCGGCACTCAGCGCCATCGGCCGGCGGCCGCGGGCCGCCCTCGACATGTGGCAGCTCTGGGAACACGCCGTCGTCGACGGCCGCACGCTGGCCGGGGCGATCAGCAACTTTCTCAAAGGGCTCAACGAGTCCCCGTCAACAGCCTGACGACCGGGTTCTTCGCCAGATCGGCCGTGAGCGGGCCGACAGACCTGCCCACGTGACGGCCGAGTGCACCGGCCGCCAGCCGTCCGCTCCGCACGGCGCCCTCCATCGTGGATGGCCAGCCGGTAGCGGTCCAATCGCCGGCTAGGAAGATGTTCGGCACGGCAGTGCCCGCGGCCGGCCGGAAGGCATCGACGCCCGGCCGCACCGAGAGGACGGCGGTGGGGTCGGTGACCACCCGCGCATCGACGAGCACGGCATCGCGGGCCGCGGGAAATGTTTCCCTCAGTTCCGCCACCACGGTGGCCAGGAGCGCCTCGCGATCTCCGCCGAGAAGCCCGCGGGATGCGCTGATGACCACCTGGCAATAGCCTGGCTGACGCCCCTCGGCCGCATCGGGGCGAAACACCCACTGCGAGACGCGGCCCACGAGCACCGCATGTGGCAGGTCGATGCAGTCGCGGTCAAACCAGAGATGCACCGCCGTAATCGGCGAGCCGGCGAATCTTTCATCGGCCGCCGGCACGAGATCGGGGACGACCCGCGCCGCCTGCCGCCATGGCAGGGCGACGATCACCGCGTCGCAGGGCGTGCGGCCATCGCCATGGAGCACGGCGGTGGCCCGACCCTTCGCGTCGCGCTCGATCGCGGTCGCGCTCCGTCCTGCCTCCACCGTCACTCCGCGGCCCTCCAGCCACGCCACGAGCCGCTCGCCGAAGAGGCTGCCGAGCGGCTCGGTGGGCACGAACATATCGGCGGCATCGCGGTGGGCAAGAAAGGCATCGACAGCCACTTTCCTCGCCGCGGCGGTGCTGACAAGATCGATCGATTCGCCAAGCGCGCTCTCCAGCACCGGCTGCCAGAAGAGACGAATCACCCGCTCGGGCTGGCCCGCCGCTTCGAGCCATGCGAGTGCGGTGCCGTCCGCCACGCGCGTCTCACCGCCGCCCCGCTCGCGGTACCGCGCCAGCTGCAGCATGCCCAGCCCCAGCGAGACCTTCTCGCGAAACGAAAAATGCCGCATGCCCAGCAGCAGCGGCGCGAGGTGCAACGGCGCCGGGAGCAGCCGCGAGGGCGTGCAGGCGGCGCGATCCCCTTCGGGACCGATGAACCACAGCGTGCGGTCGCGGCGGAAGGCATCGGCCAGACCGGCCTGCCTGCAGAGATCGAGGAAATTGGTGCAGCAGCCCATCGCCACATGCTGGCAGGCATCCACGAGCCCGCCGGCCACGGGATCCTCGAACGACGCGGCCCGACCGCCGGCACGGCGACGGCCCTCCAAAACGGTCACCCGCACGTCGGCGGCGGAGAGCGAGGCCGCCGCCGCCAGGCCGGCGAGACCGCCGCCCACGACGACGATGTGCGGCCGTTTAGTCTGCACAGTTTGGACCGAGGCGGCGCCGCGTGGGTCACTCATGACGGCGGCCTCCCGCACCATTCGCTCCGACATCCGGCAGCAACCGCGGATCCGGCAGCCGCCGTGGAACACGTGGCGGCCGCGGACCGAGCAGCAGCGTCGCGATGGTGGCTCCCACGAGACGGGGCCGCCACGGCCGCACCCGCTCCGTGAAAATCCGTGGGCCTGCCTTGCGCACAGCGACGAACAACGATCGATAGGCGCCAAACATCGCACGGAACACGATGCGGCCGTCGGTCGAGAGGAGCCGGTCGAGCCGTGCCGCCTGCCGATAGCAGTCCGCGGCCCGGGCGACGTTCAGGCTCGCGAGCCGCTCGAAGTCGGTATCGATCCGGCCGCTGCGAAGAGCGTCGGGGCTGCAGCCGCACGAGTGAAAATCCTGCTGCGGCAGGTAGATCCGCCCGCGGGCGAGGTCCTCGGGGATATCGCGGAGAATATTCGTCAGCTGGAAGGCGAGGCCACAGGCATGGGCGGCGGGCAGCGCCTCCGGCGGCGACCGAAAGCCCCAGATGTGGATGGCCGCCACACCGACGGCGCTGGCCACGCGGCGGCAGTATTCCTCCAATTCGGGAAACGTTTCGTAGACGCTTCGTTCGAGATCCATCCGCACGCCGTCGATGATGTCGTGGAGATGGCTCGCCGGCACGGCGAACCGGCGGACAGTATCGACGACCGCCCTGATTACCGGATCCGCCGACGTTCCTCCCGCGAGCGCGATGGCGAGATCGGCGTCGAAGGCATCGAGCGACTGCCGGGCCTCGAGTCCATCCGTGCAATCGTCGACCATGTCGTCGGCGCGGCGGCAGAACGCGTAGAGCGCGGTGGTGCCGCGGCGTTTGGCCTCGGGCAGAAGGCGGATCGGCAGCGCGAAGTTTGAGCCCGATCGGCTCAACACCTCGGCGCAGGCCTCATGGTCGGCGGTGAACGTGCTCATGGACGGCCACCAGCCAAGCGGTGCGGCGTGGTCTGCAGACTCCACCAGGCCCGTGCGGCCAGGCGAAGCTTCGTCCACTTGCCCACGATCGGCCGCTGCCCGAGCGTGTCGAAGCCTTCCCGTTCAATCGCGTCGGCCACCGCCCGACCGCCCGCCAGGAACATCGCGATGGCAGGTCGCAGCGCAGGCGGTGCGACTCCCGCGAGCGGGGCACCAGCGTCGAAGCATTCCCGGGCCCACGCCACCTCCGCACGCAACAGGTCTCTGAGACGCGGCCCGGCCCGCTGGGCATCGAGCATCACCTCGGTCACGCCGTGCTGCTTCATGTCGTCGGCTGGGAGATAGACGCGGCCCGCCAGACGATCGCGGCGCACGTCCTGCCAGAAATTCACCAACTGCAGCCCCGTGCAGATGGAGTCGGACATGGCGACGAGCGCCGCGTCACGGGAGCCCTCGAGCGCGAGCACGATCCGCCCCACGGGATCGGCAGACCGGCGGCAGTAGGCGACGAGCCTCTCGCGATCGGGATACCGCACGGCCACTCCGGCCGCGTCGAAGGCCCGGTCCTCATCGAAAGCATCGAGCAGATGGGCGAATGGTTCCATCGTCAGGCCTGCCTGCCTCACGGTCGCGGCGAGCGCCACGAAGATAGGGTGCACAGGCCGACCCGCAAAACACTCCTCCAGTTCATGCCGCCAGGCCGCCAGGTCGCGGGCGGCCTCCGCCGGGCTGGCCGCCTCGTCGGCCAGGTCGTCGCTCCATCTGGCAAACGCATAGACGTTGGCCAGATGCTGCCGCAGCCTTTGCGGCACCAGCCGCGTGGCTACGGTGAAGTTCTCATAGTGCCGGCTGGCCACATCGCGGCAGAAGGCCTCCGCGGCGGCGAGGTCACCGGCCGCGGGAACGGACGCAAGTTGCCACGCCGTCGGGTCGCGTCGGGCGGGCTGCGCTGGTTGCACGGACATCTCCACCACCGGCTCCAAGCGGTATTTCCAGAGGACGACCTGATCGTCTCTGGCAGGGCTGAATCGCCCCCATTACCATAGCCTATCGGCCTGTTTTGGCCCCAGCCGCGCTCCCTGCAGCCCCTCCCGGAACCATCGCCATGAAGATCCTCCTCGCCAGCCCACGCGGCTTTTGTGCCGGCGTCAACATGGCCATCGACACGCTCGAAACCGCCATCCGGCTCTATGGCACCCCCGTCTACGTCTTCCATGAGATCGTTCACAATAAGCACGTCGTCGACCGGTTCGTCCGCGAGGGGGCGGTGTTCGTGAACGCGGTGGAGGAGGTGCCGGAAGGGGGTGTGCTGCTTTTTTCCGCGCACGGCGTGGCCCCGGAGGTACGGCGGGTGGCTGCCCAGCGACGGCTGCGGGCGATCGACGCCACCTGCCCGCTCGTGACGAAGGTGCACCTGGAAGCCATCAAGTATGCCAAGGCCGGCTACCGGATCATGCTCATCGGCCACGAGGGCCACGACGAGGTGATCGGCACGATGGGGCAGGCGCCCGACGCCTTCACCCTCGTGGAGACGACCGAGGAGGTCGACGCCCTCTCGTTCGGCACGGACGACCGGCTCGCCTACCTCACGCAGACGACGCTCTCGGTGGACGACGCCTCGCGAATCATCAACCGGCTGAAAGAACGGTTTCCGCAGATCGTCGGCCCGCCCAAGGACGACATCTGCTACGCCACGCAAAACCGCCAGGAGGCGGTTCGCCTGCTCTCGGAGGGCGCCGATCACGTGCTGGTGCTGGGCAGCCAGAACAGCTCCAACAGCCAGCGGCTCGCCGAACTGGCCCGCGAGCGGGGCATTACGGCCCATCTCATCGACGGTGCCAACGAGATCGCCCAGAGCTGGTTCACCGGCAATGAAACGGTGGTGATCACGGCCGGTGCCAGCGCCCCCGAGAGCGTCGTGCAGGACTGCGTGGCATGGCTGAAGAATCGATTCAATGCCACGGTGGAGGAGCGGACGATCCGCGAGGAAGACGTCTACTTCCCGCTGCCGAAGGAACTCCGCGCCGCTGCGGCGGCCGTGCAACTGCCGATGGCGTGAGGCTTCGGCCGGCAGGTGCAGCAACTGGTTCGGCGTCTGCGCCTCACTCCGCCAGCCTGTCCTCGGACGATTCACCCAGTTGCCGGCCCCGCCAGAGGCACATCAGGGTGGCCGTATGGAATCCCGCGACCACGAGGTTACTCACCACCACCGGGTTCGCGAGCGTTCCGACCGTCAGCGGCGTGGTGACCTTGTACAGAACCTGCACGAGCAGCAGCGCTGCGACCGCCTTCGGCTCACGGCGAACCAGCAGCAGGACCGACACCAGCCCGATCGCCAGGTAGATCGAAAGCAGGATACCGCGGGCGGGTGTTCCCTCGCCATACGCGGATGTGGTCCACGAAGCATCCGTCAGCAGGCTGGCACACACTGGCAGGAGAACGGCCACGTTGATCAGGAGCGATAGAACCACCATCAGCCGCATCATGCGCATGCCAAGAACTCCCTCACTACAACGACCGCGATCAGCGGCTCGCGACAAAGGGTTTATCCACACCGCCGGATTGTATCGCGAGCCCACTGGATCGCCGGGCTAGAGCTGCGCTGCCAGCATTGCCAGGCCAATGCCCGCCTCGAATCCAACTCCGGCAAGATTATGCCCCGTCCGGCTGCCATCAACGACAAACGACACGATCCGAGCCAAAGCAGCCGCGCACCAAGCCGCTCCAACAACCGTGAAGACAGGCACGGACTGAGAGAACAAGCATCCAATCCCCAGGCACAGAAAAAACCCACCGTAGGTCGCACGAAACTCGGAGATACCCAGCGGTCTATCCGGCTCGATGCCAAGAACGCGGCCCACGGCGTTCGGGAAGAGCAGACCGAGGCAGCCGAGCACCGCAGTCACAACGGCTCCGCAGTTCGGCAACAGCATCATTGTAGGAACAAACCTTTCAGGGCTATAACGACCACGTCGAGCCGCTCGCGACCAACCGGCTCATCACGCCGCCGGACGCTATCGCGAGGCTGCTCCAACGCCTCGTTCACCATGCCCATGGATTTTATCCCCGATTCTGTGGCACGAACGCGGCGTGTGGCGAGCTCTGCAACATGTCAATCTGGGATGTTCTGGGTTTCGACCTGTTCCGGCAGGCTATCCCAGATCTGCTCGATGAGATGGAGACGATCGCGTACGCTCAGGCGATCGATGCCCAATGAATCGATGCGAACGGCCACACTTATTCTCCTTGATGGACGGGGAGCCAACGAACGTAGTTTACCGCCTGGGCACGGAGCCGGAAAACCCCGGGCAGCCCAGCGTTGGAAGCCATCCCTACTGGCGAACGATGGCGATCAATGGCTCGCGGCCACAAGATTATCCATGCCGCATGGCTTCATCGCGAGTCCATTGCATCGCGTGGTTCAGCAACATGTCGCCGGCATGAACGTCAGCACCTATCGCTTGAACTGGGCCATGAATCGCCAGGCGAGTTCTGCTCCCTCTGCATCTCGGCAGAGCGGGCCGATCAAGCGCCGGACGAGAAACGTGTCTGGCAGTTCATGCGCACGCGATGGCAGAGCGTGCCCTCCTCCATCTATCTTCAGAAACAGAACTGTCGCGCCGCCGGGTGTCGCTGGATAAAGTGAACTATATAGTCGGCACCCGTCACCCACGTCGGTGTCGGGAAGCGATTCCTCCTCTACGTTGTTCACGTCCGCGCGATTGGCCTGAATCCACCAATCACGGCTTTCCAGAACGGACATCATCCGTCCACGTTGCCCTCGTATTGCACCGCCTTCCCACTTGACAAGCGGATCCTTTGTTCCATTCGCGATGAGCAAAGGAGTTGCTTTGTCGGGCGGCTTAATGTCAGGCAGGTCGTCTGGCAGCACCGCAATAAACGTCGCTGCAGCAGCAAAACGCTCAGGCGCCTCGATCAGCAAACGGTAGGCCATCATCCCGCCATTTGACGCGCCGGTCACGTAGACCCGCGCGGAGTCGGTGTCGTACTCCCTGGCCGTCTTGTCGAGGAGTTGCGCAATAAAATCCACATCGTCCGCTTCTGATTGCCGGTCATCGCCTGCGGGTCGCAGGTCATTCCAGTTCTGATTGTCGCCGTTCGTGTCACCCGTTTTCGGGTTCACGCCATTGGGGACAATCAACAGAAATCCTTCCCGGTCGGCCAAGTCCAACCAAGCCCTCGTGCCTCCCGCATTCGAGCTGAAGATCTTGCGCATGCTTTGAGTGCCACCGTGGAGAAGGACGACGGCCGGAGCATTTGCCTTGAATGTTTTGGGTTGGTGGATGCGAAACCAACGGTCGAGTGCGGCGACCCTGATCGATCCTTCGACCCATTCGCCGAAAGTCTCTGCGGCCCCCTTGTCCCGGTTATCCGCTTGAGCGAATGCGGGCACGGGCACGCACGCCAGCGCGGAGAGCAACAAGGTTGAGATGCAATTCGATGGTTTCATCAACGACGGCTCACACACCTGCAATCGTGTCTCGCGGAATGACGCTGCAGAACGACGGCGATCAGCGGCTCGCGACCTTACGCGAACCACGCCGACCGATTCTATCGCGAGTCTGCCGCATTGCCTTGTTCGGGCATTCCTACACGGCTACCCGAAAAAAGAAATGCGAGCGGCACAAAAACGAGCGGCACGAGAAAAATCAAAGACGTGATGATCGCCGGCCCGAGCCCGTTACGAGCGACTTCCTGCGGCGCCTTCGTTGCCACAATGAATACGCCGCACGCGATGGATGCTGCTGCGAGCACACGAAGGCCGATCAGGATTAACGTCCGGAATCCACCTACGGGAGGGCGGCCGTGATCCGCCTCGGGTTCCGGCTCTATGCCGGGACAAACAGCGGCGAGTGGCACGACATCTGGTTCGGATCGCCGACCTCGAACGATCCGAGCGATTACCGAGTGGACTACCGCCACTATCGCTGCGAGTGCCATCACAGCCGGAAGTGGGGAGACGAACAACACAAGGGCAACATAGCCCACTGCGCGGAGGTAGTCCGTCAGTTCCGGCCCCGCATCGCCTAGGAACGCGAGCGCGAGCACGAAACCCACGCCCGCGAGTCGACACCATATGAAGTAGATGCCGACTGCGTACAACCACCACGTACGTACAAAACCACTATCTGGCATGAGACTGGCCATTGCTTTGAGGCCTCACGCAAGCTGTGAAGGGGGCGGTGCTCGTGCCCGAACGTTCCCGATCAATGGCTCGCGACCATAGGATTATCTACGCCGCCGGACTTTATCGCGAGTCCGCTCCATCGCTTGGTTATATCCGCCCGCGCCACGCCGATGGATCGCGGCCGCCGAACATGATCGCGAAGACCACGATCATCTCGCCTTCGAGACGGTAGTGCATGACGTACGGGAAGCGGCGGATGCGAAGTGACCTTACGCCATACGCATCGACGCCGATCGACTCCGGATTCCGCTGAATCCTCGCGAGGGCCTCGGATCACTCGACGATGAAGTCCGAGCCGAGCCCCGCGGACCGCTCCTCGTACCACTTGCGCCCAGCATCGAGATCCGCAACGACTTCGGGGCGATACCGAAGCAAGAATTTCATCGACTATCACGCAGGCGATCGAGAACCTCATCCCACGTGAGCAACTGCTCGGGCGACCGCTCGTGAGCGGCGATGCGCCGCTGCAATTCCGCCCGCTGCTCGGGAGAGATCTCGACGGGCGAGTCTGCCGGGATGCTGTCCCACAACGACTCAACTACGCGCAGCCGATCAGGAATCGGCAGGGTCGTCAGTTCGGTAAGGGTCTGGGCTAGGTCAATCATGAACTCAGACTACCACAGATAGAACGACAGCCGTAACCGGTCGGCCGCCAAAGGACTTTGATTTCACCACCGACGCCATCGGCCGCTCCGGTTCACGGCATGGTTCTGTCGCGTTCGGTGTTCGTGTTCACGCGATCATTAAGTCTTACGCAGGGGCAAATCCGCCGGAACCCGCCACGATCGCTGCCCCCTGCGGGCGCTCTCTTCAGTGCGTGAGCTTCTTGTGGCGGAAACGGTGCGGCTCGTCCGCTCCGACGCCCATCCGCTCTTTGCGGCTCCGCTCGTAGACCTCGAAGTTGCCCTCGCAGACGTGCACGTAACCATCCCCCTCGAAGGCGATGATGTGCGTGGCGAGGCGGTCGAGGAACCACCGGTCGTGGGTGATCACCACGACCGAGCCGGCGAAGCTCGAGATCCCCTCCTCGAGCGACCGGAGCGTGTCGACGTCGAGGTCGTTCGTCGGTTCGTCGAGGAGGAGCAGATTCGCGCCTCCGCGGAGCAGCTTCGACAGATGCACGCGGTTGCGTTCACCGCCGGAGAGCGTGCCCACCTTCTTCTGCTGGTCGGGGCCCATGAAGTTGAACTTCGCGACGTAGCTGCGGGCGTTGACCGTCCGCTTACCCAGTTCGATCGTATCGTGGCCGCCGGAGATCTCCTCGAACACCGTCTTGTCGGGGTCGAGAGCATCGCGATTCTGGTCGACGTAGCCGATGTCGACCGTGGCACCCACCTTGATCGTGCCGCTGTCGGGCTTTTCCTGGCCGACGAGCATCCGGAAGAGCGTGGTCTTGCCGGCGCCGTTGGGGCCGATGATGCCCACGATGCCGCCCGGCGGCAGCCGGAACGACAGGTTCTCGAAGAGCAGCTTGTCGCCGAACGCCTTGGAGATGTTCTCCACGTCGATCACCTGGTCGCCGAGCGAGCGGCTGGCAGGGATGAAGATCTCAATCTCCGAATCGCGGACCGCGGCCTGCTCCGCCGCCAGTTTTTCGTACGCCGCAACGCGGGCCTTGCTCTTGGCCTGCCGGGCCTTGGGCGACATACGAATCCACTCGAGCTCCTTGTCGAGCGTCTTCTGACGGGTGCTCACCTGCTTCTCTTCGAGTTCCAGTCGGGCCTTCTTCTGCTGCAGCCACGAGGTGTAGTTGCCCTCGAAGGGAATGCCCCGGCCGTGGTCGACTTCGAGAATCCACTTGGCGACGTTGTCGAGGAAGTAACGGTCGTGGGTGACGGCCACCACGGTGCCCGTGTATTCGGCGAGATGCCGCTCCAGCCAGTCGACGCTCTCGGCATCGAGATGGTTGGTGGGCTCGTCGAGCAGGAGCAGGTCGGGCTTCTCGAGGAGCAGCTTGCAGAGCGCCACGCGCCGCCGCTCGCCGCCAGAGAGGTTCGTGACGGCCCAGTCGCCGGGAGGCAGGTTCATCGCGTCCATGGCGATCTCCACCTGCCGGTCGAGATCCCAGAGATTCTTGACGTCGATTTCGTCCTGAACCGTTGCCTGCTCGGCCAGGAGCTTCTCCATCTCGGCGTCGTCGAGCGGCTCGCCGAGCCGGGCGTTGATCTCCTCGAATCGTCGCAGAACGGCACGGGAATGATCCACCGCATCCATCACGTTTTCAAACACGGTCTTCACCGGGTCGAGCTGCGGCTCCTGCCGCAGGTAGCCGACGGTGTAGCCGTCGGCGAGACGGGTCTCTCCGTCGTATTCCTTGTCGATGCCGGCCATGATCTTCATGAGCGTGCTTTTGCCGGCACCGTTGCGGCCCAGCAGGCCGATCTTCGCGCCCGGATAAAACGCGAGGTTGATGTTCTTGAGCAGCTCGCGCTGGCCGAATTTCTTGGTGAGATCAGTGATTTGGAAGATGAAGGCGGGACCCATCGGAAGGCGGTTCACTCCGTAATAGTGGCAGGCGGCAGGCGTGGCGCAGGGCAGGGGACCACGCCGGTGCGTGACCCGCCCGCCAGTCCAGCTTACAGCAGCGGCCTCGCTTCAACGAGGGTGTTTGCCAGAGAGCGACGAAGTGTCCGCGTCGCATCCGCGGCGGCACGTTGCCTCGTTGCAGCCCGGATGGCGATGGACTACTATTCAGGCTGTTTTTGAAGAGCCCAGCAGCGAAGGAGCTTCGGTCCATGCCCGACTACGCACATCCTGACGTACTCGTTTCCACCGCCTGGGTCGCGGACCATCTGACCGACCCGCAGGTACGAATCGTCGAATCGGACGAGGATCGGGCGCTCTACACGCAGGGCCACATCCCCGGTGCCGTCGAAATCGACTGGCAGGTCGACCTGCAAAACCAGGTGGTGCGGGATTACATCGACCGGGCCGCTTTCGAGAAGCTCTGTGCCGATCGCGGCATCTCGAACGACACGACGGTCGTCTTCTACGGCGATAAAAACAACTGGTGGGCCTGCTACGCGTTCTGGGTGTTCAAGCTCTATGGCCACAAGGACTGCCGGGTGATGGACGGCGGCCGAAAGCGGTGGGAACTCGACGGCCGTGCCTGGTCGAACGACCGCGTGAGCTATCCGCACGCCCGCTACGTGGCGACCGAGCAGGACGGAAAGATCAGGGCCCTCCGCGACGAGGTGCTCAAGCACCAGCGAGCCGGCAAGCAGTTGCTCGACGTGCGGTCGCCCGAGGAGTATCGGGGCGAGCGGATGCACATGCCCGACTACCCCAACGAGGGTGCGGTCCGCGGAGGCCATATCCCCGGCGCCCACAACGTGCCGTGGCCCCTGAACTGCAACGAGGATGGCACGTTCAAGACGGCCAAGGAACTCGAGAAACTTTACCTCCGCGAACTGACGATGAAGCGACGCTCCCCCACGATCGCCTACTGCCGGATCGGCGAGCGTTCGAGCCTGACATGGTTCGTGCTCACGTACCTGCTCGGCTTTGGCAACGTGAAAAACTACGACGGCTCGTGGCTGGAGTGGGGCAACTGCGTGGGCGTGCCGATCGTGAAGGGTGCTGCCCCGGGCGGCACCGCCGCCGAGGCCGCACCTGCAGCCCCATCTGCAACAGTGCACGCCTCCTGACGGCTCTCCCCAGGCGCCCATCGCCCCCTCCAAACCAACCGCATGAACGGCGTCAACGAGCGGCTCAACGCGATCATCGGCGAGTTCGCCGACCTCGACGGCCGTGAAAAGCTGGAACTGTTGCTCGACTTCGCCGCCGGCCTGCCGCCATTGCCGACGGAGTATCAGGCCAGGAAGGGCACCGAGGATCGTCGGGTGCACGAGTGCCAGACACCGGTTTTTCTTTGGGCGGAGGCGACGGAGGAAGGCACCGCCCGGCTGATCGCCGAGGTGGCCCCGGAGGCGCCCACCGTGAAGGGATTCGTCGCCATCCTGGCCGACGCGGTCAACGGCCGGCCGGTCGCGGAAGCGGCCACGCTCCCAGACGACATGCTCGAGCGAATGGGACTTGCCGACGTGCTGGGTATTCTGCGGTCGCGTGGTCTGCGGGCTATTCTTTCCCGCGTGAAGCGGGGGCTGGCCGGAACGAAATCGGCCTGAGGACTGTGGCAGGGAAAGGCAGGTTGGTGTGACATCAGCGTCTAAAATGGTGAAGGTGGTGGCCGGCGTCGATCTGGGCGGCACCGCGATCAACTACACGTTTCTCGACCAGCAGGGGCAGTTCCTCATCGAGGGACTGTGCGAGCATCCGGCCCGCAGCGTCGAGGGACCGGACATCTGCCTCGGCCAGATTGCCGAGGGTCTCGCGCTGGCCGCCGAGCAGTCGGGCATCCGGGTGGAGAACGTGGTGGCCATCGGTCTCGACACCCCCGGCCCCGCCAGCGCAACGGGCGTGCTCAGCAAGCGCGGCTCGACGAACTTCGTGCATTCCGAGTGGGCGGGCTATGACATTCGTGCGGGCCTCGAAAGGCGGCTGGGCCGGCCGGTGACCTACCTCAACGACGGCAACGCCGCCGCCCTCTGGGGCCACGTCGCCATCTTCGGGTCGGAGAACACGTCGACGAGCATCTCGGCGATCATCGGCACGGGACTCGGCGGCGGAGTCATCACGGCGGGCAAGGTCATCACCGGCCGGAATGGCTTCGGTGGCGAGTTGGGGCATGTGCTGATTCCCTTCGGCCTGATTCCCGGCATCGAGGGCCTCGTGCCGGCCTGCAACTGCGGACGGACTGGCGATCTGGAGTCGCTCTGCTCGCTGACGGCCATCCGTCGCACGCTGCTCCCATATTTTCTGGCACGTCAGCCCGATCACGAACTCGCCCGGGTGGGCGACATCGCGCAGGCTGCAAAGCAGGTGCGGGGACTCGCGGAGCAGGGAGACGACCTCTGCCGCGGGATCTTCAGCGTGCAGGCGAGGGCGCTTGGGCTTTTTTTCGACGAGATGATCAACGTGTTCGACCCCGACGCACTCGTGGTGGGCGGCGGGGCGGTGGAGACGTCGGAGGAATTCCGGTCCTGGTTCCTCGCCGAGATCCGCGCCGGCATGCCGACGCAGCGTGAGGAGCAGGCGGGCATCCCGATCCACGTGATTCCCAACGGCGACACGGCCGGCGCCCGGGGCGCGGCCCTCGACGCCGCGCGGGTCGCCCGCGAACGCGGGCTGTAGATTTAAGCAGACCGCGGCACCGTGGCGACAAGATTGCATCTTGTCTGAGGCATTGAGCACGTTCAAAACGTGCACCCACGACGAGGGCAGGGGGCCCGCCCGGCAACCCGTGTCACGCCACACGGTCGAGGATGGGCAACGAAGGCAGGCCGTTGGGCTGCACCTGCAAGCCCGGCGGAGGCACGGGCGCGAGCGACTCGTCGCCTGCATGCCGTGTCCGGGGCGGCCCGAGAATCATCAGCCGAGCCGTGCCCAAGAGTCCGCGGAGCGACCCGAACGTGGCCTCCACGGCGGCCGGTTCGTAGCCACAGTGCACCATGCAGTCCTGGCACTTCGCATTTCCGCTGGCCCGCCCGTAGGCGTCCCAATCGGTCTGCTCCATCATCTCCCGATAGGTTTTCGTATAGCCCTCGTCGAGCAGGTAGCACGGACGCTGCCAGCCAAACAGGTTGTAGGTGGGTGTGCCCCACGGCCGGCACTCCAGATCCCACGCCCCCTTGAGGAATTCCAGAAACACGGGCGACTGGTTGAATTTCCATCGACGCGGGGCATCGGCCAGAATCCGCCGGAAGAGCGACTGGCTTCGCTCGCGTGGCAGAAAGTGCGCCTGATCGGGCGCCTTCGCATAGGAATAGCCGGGGGAGATCATCATCCCCTCGACCCCCAGCGACATCACGTCTTCAAAAAAACTGCGATACCGGGCCGGGTCGGCGGAGGCGAAGAGCGTGGAGTTGGTGGTCACGCGGAAGCCGGCCTTGCGGGCGGCGCGGATCGCCGACACGGCCATGTCGTAGACGCCCTCGCGGCACACGGCATGGTCATGCTCCTCCCGCGGACCGTCCAAGTGCACCGAGAAAGCCAGATACGGGGAAGGCGAGAAGTGAGGCAGCATCTCCTCGAGTTTCAGCGCGTTGGTGCAGAGGTAGAGATACTTCTTGCGGGCCACGATGCCGTCCACGATCTGCTCGATCTGCGGGTGCAGCAATGGCTCGCCACCGGGTATCGACACGATCGGGGCACCACATTCATCTACCGCGGCGAAGCACTGCTCTGGCGTGAGATGCGACCGCAGCACCTCGGTAGGATGCTGGATCTTGCCACAGCCGCCGCAGGCGAGGTTGCAGCGAAACAGCGGCTCGAGCATGAGCACGAGCGGGTAGCGGGCGTTGCCCCGTAGTCGCTGCACGGCCACGTGCTTCAAGACGGCCATCATCTGTCCAACGGGCACACTCATGCGACGCGCTCCCTGACGCTCCGGCTGCAGGCAGCGGCCTGTGAAAACCGCGACAGCGCCATGAGCGGGAAATAAATGGGGTAATAGTGATAGCGGAGGTAGAAGACCTTCGGAAAACCGGTGCCGGTGAACTGCGACTCGTCCCAACTCCCGTCGGCCGATTGGTGCGAGGCCAGCCACTGCGTGCCCCGACGCGTCTCGCGTGCATCGTGTCTTCCTGCTGCCACGAGCCCGGCCACGGCCCATGCGGTCTGCGACGCGGTGGGCGTGCCGCGGCCCGCCAGCGATGGATCGGCATAACTCTCCGGTGTTTCGCCCCAGCCGCCACATGGCTGTTGATGCCGGGCAAGCCAGTCGGCACCGGCCGATACCGCAGGATCGGCGGCCGGCAGCCCGACCGCTCGCAGCCCTTCGATCGCCTGCCACGTGCCGTAGACGTAGTTCACACCCCAGCGGCCAAACCAACTGCCATCGGCCCCCTGGCTGATGCGCAGGTAGGCGATGGCACGGTCGACGGAGGGATGGCCCGGCCGCAGGCCGAGCTTGCCATAAGCCTCCAGCACGCGACCGGCCAGATCGGGCGAACTCGGATCGATCATCGCGTTGTGATCGGCGAACGGCACCTTGCAGAGCAGTTCCATGTTGTTGTCACGGTCGAACGCCCCCCAGCCGCCGTCTGAACTCTGCATCGATTCGAGCCAGACGATGGCCCGACCGATGGCGGCCTGAACCCGAGCGAGCCTTTGGACGGACGAGGGAACTTCCCCATCGAATGCGGCCACCGACTCCCGCCATGTCGCCAGCGCGATCAGCACCATGGCCGTGTCGTCGACATCGGGGTAGAAGCGGTTGGAATACTGGAAGCACCAGCCAGATGGGGCAACTTCAGCGGCGGCGTGCGTCCAGTCGCCGGGCCTGCGGATCTCACGGTCGAGCAGCCAATCGACTGCGGCCGAAAGCGAGTCGACGGCCTCATGTGCCGACACGACACCCGCGACGCCGTCGAGACCGAGCCCCCGCAACCGACGGCCGGCAGCCACGGCATCCGACAGGGCACGCAGCGAGATCGCCGTGTCCCACACCGGGGAGCGGCAGGGCTCGAGCCGCGTGGTACCATCCGGCTCGTGTTCCACGAGACGGTCCAACTGCCGCCAGCACTCCTGCAACTCCGCTGAGTCGTCGTCACATCCCATGGCCCGCAGGGCCACGATGCTCCAGACGATGGGCGGGAAGATCGCCCCCAGGCCGTCGCTGCCGTCGAAACGCTCCAGCATCCATCGCCGACAGGCGGCCACGGCGCGGCTCCGCAGCGGGCGAAAGCCAACCTTGTCGCATGCCTTCAACAGCCGATCGACAACGCGAAAGAACCGGGCCCAACCGCCACTGCCGCCAACGGGAGCGGGGCCGTTCCGGCCCGCCTGTGATGCAAACAATTCGCCGATGCCCCGCTCGGGGGCAATCGTGCAGACCGGCTTGAATGCCCACATCAACGACAAGGGCACGATCATCGTCCGTGACCACGCCGACACGCGATGCAGGTTGACCGGAAACCAGTCGGGGAGCAGCACCATTTCGGGCGGCACGGCCGGACAATCGTCGTACGACATCTGGCCCAGCAGCGCGAGATAGAACTTCGTGAAACTGTTGACGGCCCACGGCCCGCCGGCCCGCTCGATGGCGGCGCGGGCGCGGGAGAGCGGCTCACTGTGCTCGTCGTGGCCGGTCAGCTTGAGCGCGAAGTAGGCCTTGACGCTGGCACTGACATCGACCGGACCGCCCGGATGGATGGCCCAGCCGCCGTCGGGCAGTTGCTCGTTGAGAATACGTCGGACGGCCCCGGCAATCTCCGGCCGATTCGTCCGGCCGGCCCACGTGAGGATCAGGATGAATTCGCTTTCCAGGATCGTGTCGCCCTCGAGTGGGCCGCGCCAGTGGCCGTCGGAGGCCTGTCGTGCCAACAGCCACGACGCCGTGGCATCGATCGCCTCGAGGATTGTTCGCTGGTCGATCGTCTCAAGTGACCCGCGGTCCGCGGCGATGCGATCGATGGCCTGAAGCTGCGGGCTTTTTGAAACGGGCGCACGTGATCCCGTATCCCCGACGTCGCCTCTCCGCACGGGGGCATCGATGTCGAGCGTGGCCCCGCCCGCGTCCATCCGTCGTCCGGTAAAGCTCATAGAACCATCCCTGCTGAACGCTGAAGGCGGCGATCCGTCGCCGCGAACCCGGCAAACACGCTGGGGAGGATAGAGAACGGCGAGAACATCGACAAGCGGGAAACAACTGGCTGTGACCACCAACGCCTCACGCCCCCCCGGGACCATGGAACACGCCGAACACCCTGGAAAGATGGGTGGACTTTGCCGCCCTTCATGCCCCAGCCGATTGGGACGGAGAGCGGCTCGGGGATGCCTCCGGCAGCAGGATGGTCACCCGCGTTCCCTGCCCCGGGCGGGAGTCGAGCAGTACAGTACCGCCGCTCGACTCCACCAGTCTCCATGCCTTTGGCAGCCCGAGCCCGGCCCCACGCCCGGCCTCGCGACCGCTGTAAAACGGATCGAACGCCCGCCGCGTCGCCTCGAACGACATGCCACGACCGTCGTCCGCGATGGTGACCTCGCACCAGCCCCCATCCAGCGACGATCGGTGGGTCACTTCAAGCACCACGCGGCCACCGGCAGCCACGGCCTCGAGGGCATTAACCACGACGACCCGGATCGCCTCCTCGACCTGCACGCGGTCGACGAACACGGTCTGCGGCACCGGTGGCGGGCTGTATTCGAGCCGTCCTCCCCGCGCGGCGGCCTGTCCGCGAACCGCCTCGATGACGGCGGCGATGATGCCCCCCACATCCGCCACGTCACGCCGTGGCTTCGGTGGCCGCGCGAAGAGCATCAGTCCGCCGATCATGTCTCGGGCCCGGAACGACTGATCGACGATCGTCGAGAGCCGACGGCGTCGCTCTGGATCGGCCTCCTCGAGCAGGAGCGCCTGTGCCCGCGTGGCGATGTTGGCGAGTGGATTGTTGATCTCGTGCCCGGCACCGTATGCCAGTTCCCGCATCCCTTCCAGTCGGGCCTCCGCCACGGCGCGATCAAACTGCTGCCGCAGTTGTGCGTGGGCCAGAGCGGTCTGCACCGCCTCGCGGAGCACCGTCGCCTCGGCCAGCGGGATGCTTCCGCCCCCCTCGGCAGGCGATCTCTCCTCGCCCGGCAGGACGAGCGCCGCGGCGAACTGCGAGAGCAGCAGGGCGTTGCCATGATCTGCCGGAACCGCGGAGGCGGTCGGAACAGCGGAGGCGGCTGCCTCCACCGGAATCAGCGAACCATTCGCCAGCCATGCCGCCACCGCGGCCACACGCCCGCCGACGACCGCCAAACGCTCCGCGAGCGAAGGAGTGGGACCGTATGGGTGGCCTCGTCCTGCAGCCGTCGAAAGCACCACGCCGGCCACCGCCAGACACTGCTCTCCGCTGAGGGAAGCGAGGCGTGCCGTCCCGCCATCGATCGCGAGCCAGGCCACCGCCCGTTCCATTCCGCGATCTGCGTCAGCCTGCGATGGATTCGTCACGTGCGGGCTCCGAGTCGTGCACATTTCCTCCATGCCCTTCATTCCATCCCCGAAACCATCACCGAAAAACAGGACGGCAGCGTCGGCATAGTGCCGACGCTGCCGCCATGAAAAGCGTTGGAGAACGAACAGGCTGCCGTGCATGCCGCCAGCGCGGGATCACGAGCCTGCCGCCACCGATTCGATGTCGAGAAGGCTGCAGATCCGATCGACGAGCACTTCGGCCTCGAACGGCTTCTGCAGGAACTCGTTGGCACCGGAGGCCTTCAGATCCTCGATCTTGTCCGGCTCGCACATGCCCGAGATGCAGATGATCCGCACTTCGTCCATGGTGGAGTCGCTGCGGACCCGCTGGCAGACTTCCTTGCCGTTGATATCCGGAAGCATGACGTCGAGCACGATCAGATCGGGACGGTAGTCCTTGACCATCATGCCGGCGTCGAAGCCGTTGTTCACACTCCGTGTTTCGAAGCGGCCATCCCGCTCGAGCACGTCGGTGATCAGTTCGACGAGATCCTGATCGTCGTCGACGACGAGAATCTTCCGCCGACCGCTTTCCAGCGCGTCGGTCGGAATACCGTTGTCCCTCATGAACAGGAACAGTTGGTCGCGGGGAATCCGACGGAACCGGCTGCCCGGCACACGGAACCCCTTCAACTGTCCGGAGTCGAAGCAGCGAATGATCGTCTGCTGACTCACCTTGCAAATCTTGGCGGCCTCGCCAGTCGTATACACAGTCTTCTGCATCTGCTTTACCACCCTCTCCCTAGCCGTGGTACAGCTAGTCAAAAACGGAGAATAGAAGCTTTACTCATCCCGAGAGTCAGCTCTAAACCCCTAGGCTTCCTAGTTGCCGTAACGCCCGCAATCCTTCGCGTTTCACAGTGTCTTTCGCAAGGTCTGACCTGGCCCTGCTACCGATCGGTCCAACAATCAGGCCTGAAAAAGAAGCACTGCGGCGGAAGGAGTGGGCCGCGGAAGGCAGTGCAAGGGATTCCAATTCCCTTGCGACCGCCAGGCTTACCATCCTTGCCACGCCCTCAACTCTAGCGGCATCTTGCGCATTGAGTCAAGATCGACGCATTTGACGCAAACGTCTTGTGCGCAAGACCTTGGGCATTGCCCCCGAAGTGACCAGAATTTTTTCTCTGGGCAGGATAGGGCGGGTGGCCACTATTCCGTCCGGCCCAGTGCCCCCACGGCCGGCGCAACGATTTCCAGCAGTTCCACCGCGGGTCGGCCATCGAGTTCGATGTCGGCAACGCGACCGTAGACCAGCGTCGCTCCGGCGGCTCCGGCAGACCGGTAGGGCGTGAGCCGGAAGAGATCCTGAAGGTGCGGGCCAGGCACGATTTCAAGCAACTGCACGCCGTGCACGTCGCGGAGCATGCCCGCCTCGATGAGGATCCGTCCCAGGGGCCGACGCGCTTCGCGAATCGCCATTGCGGTCGCCTCGCCAAGATTCGCCAGGTCGATCCGCACGATCCCATGCTGCACGATCTTCCCTGACTGTGTCTCCAGGAGGATTTCCCGTGCATACCAGCCCTCGCCGGGGCGATGTCCGGGTCCGTTGTCAGCTCGCGC
Organism: uncultured Candidatus Kuenenia sp.; assembly: GCA_964581055.1. GTDB lineage: Bacteria > Planctomycetota > Planctomycetia > Pirellulales > UBA1268 > CAMCQY01. Next base: position 40,469 of record CAZOMJ010000055.1, on the reverse strand, counting down.
CACGACCCTGAGCCGCACGTCGCCCCCGTGAAACCGCTCCATCGCCACGGTCATATGGCTGCGATGATCCAGCAAGCCCCGAGCCGGCTCGGGCACTTCGCTCCGCGGCACGCTCCGGAGCGTGCCGAAGTCATCCAGGCGGCAAAACAGCTGCACGAGCGAGACGGCTCGCGCGACCGGATCGCGGGAATCAGGTTCACTCTTCATGCCACTTGCACCGCCGGCAGACTCCAAGGCCGCGTGCCCAAGGTCAAATATGGACTCGCGCGGCGTCTCCGCCGTCACCCGAGAGTTTCCACCGGAATCATCGCCGGCTGCAAGCGTCAGGGCGAAAACTGCGTCGCGGCGAGTTCCGGCACGGCAAGATCGAGCAGGAATTCCAGCACGTCCCGCAGCCGCCGCCAGCGGCAGGTCGCGGCGGCGGCCGCAGCGAGAGCACGCTGTTCGGCCACGATCGTCGCCGCCCGCTCGAAGACGCCTGCCTTGGCGTAGAGCTTCCTGACCTCGGCGACGGCGGCCACGATCGTCGCCTCATCAGCATCGGCGCGGCCCGCAATCCTGGCCACCTGCTGCAGCCGGTCGGCATCTTCTTCAGACAGCCGCTCGAGCGCCACCGCCCACATCACGGTGGGGCGACCGCCCAGCAGATCACCGGCGGCACGACGATTGTTTTCCAGATCGCCGCTCCAATCCTTGAGGTCGTTGAGCACCTGGAAGCCCGTGCCGACGTGCAACGAGTAGGCCCCGATCTCCCCTGCGTCGGCAGGCTGGATTCCCGCCAAACGAATCCCCATGGCGACCGCCGCCTCGAACGCCGGCGATGTCTTCAGGCCGTAAATCGTCAGGGCTTCGCTGGGCTTGAGCCGCTTGTCACCCCCATCCCGCCACCACAACTCTGCCCCCTGGCCCTGCGCCAGCCGCACGTGCGCGTCGGCGAGGATCGTCACCAGATCTCGCAGGGTCGCGGCGTCGACGTCGGGCAAACCCGACACGATGCGGTAGCCCAGACCGAGCAGATAATCACCGGCGTTGATGGCGGCAGGAACACCGTGCTCGACGTGGAGTGTCGGCCGTCCGTACCGCATCAGGTCCTGATCTTCGATATCGTCGTGGACGAGCGACGCCTTGTGGAAGATCTCGATGGCCACGGAGGCAGCCTTCGCCGACTCCCGGGCCGACGCTTCGCTCCCAGCCCCTTGGTCGGCCCGCACGGCGTCGTGCGCCGCAAGGCAGATGAAAGGCCTGAGAAACTTACCGCCCCGGGTGAGGAAATCACTCGCCATGCAGGCCGTTGCATCCAGTGGCATGACGCTGCCCGCCTTTGCAGGCTGCTCGCCGAATACCGGGCCACAGGCCGAACCAAACGCCGGCCCGAGGCCCAGACGATCCGCGAGACCTCCCAGGCGTTCGGCGGAGAACATTTCCGCCGCCTCGCGGAGCAGCGGCAAGTAGTCGCCCACCGGAGATGCACCACCGCCAGCGACCCCCACGAGGCCCAGCACCCACTCCACGTCGATCGCGGAGGCCGCCAACGCCTCGGTGCAACCGGTGTGGCCCGCCGCAGTGAGCGGCTCGCAAGGCACGGCGGCCACGGGCAGCGAAAATGCTGGCAGCATGGCAAACGCTTTTTCAAGATCACCCAGCCGGGCAATGCCGAGCACGCCGTCGTACTGGCCCGTGAGCAAAGACCCGATGCCGGAGACGGCCCGTCCCACCGGCTCCACCACCCAGCCACTGTCCCGTGCCGCCGACCAGATCGTGGCGATGCCGCAACTCGGCCCACAGGTAAGCGGAGTCGTGGCAACCACTCCGGCAGCCTTGTCTCCTGCAGCCTTGTCGGTCCCATGGACGGCTACCGGACAATCGGGCAACAGGAGCAGCCGGCGTCCGGATGGTGCGGCCGCGAGGCGATCCCGCCAAAACTCCGACACGATCGTGACCATCGTCCAGCCCACGTGCTCCGGACTGGCAGAAGCCCGTCTCACGAGCGTTTCAGCGACCGCCCGCAATCCGGCGGACGTGCGCACCGCAGCCGGCACGCCTTCCGATCGCCATGGCGACACGAGATCGGAGGCCATCGCCCGCAGCCGCTCCCGGACGGGCTTCAAGTCCGGGCACTTCAGCGGGGCGTGCGCCGGCCGGACCGATCGCTCCGTTGTCCGCAGGAATTCAGGCTCCCGAGCCGACGAATTCACGGCCGCTGACGCTTCGTACACGGGGCATACCTCTCTGCATCGGGAAAAACCACCGGGTACCACCCGGGAGCCCACAATCCGCGGGTCTCTCCAAGCTCAACCGCACCGGGGGTAAAAACGTAACCCCGGAAGCCCGAGCACCCGCCTCAGGCGTCGAAAAACCGCGGCAGGAGCGAGTCGATCTGCAGGAGACCGCGGCGGGAAAGCACAGGGCCTGCCGCCGCCAGCGTGAGAAACCCCTCCGCCTCGAGCGACCGCCACTGGTCCGCCCATTCAGCCAGCGGATCCACGCCAAACTTGCGAGACAGTCTGCCCACATCGAGCCGCCCCCGCTTCAGTCCGAGCACCAGTTCGCGGATGAGCAGCTCCCGCGGCGTCGGCGAGAGCCCGCGGTGGATTGGCAGCCGTGCCGCATCGACCGCGGCCAGATAGTCATCCCAGTGCGTCGCATTCTGGTAGTGAACGCCGGAGAGGTGCCCAAAGCTGGCCACGCCTAGCGCCACCAGGTCGCTCCCCTCCCAGAGCATGTCGCGGTAGTGGAAGTGCACGCGGGCCGGATCGCGAACGAGCGTGTAGCCGCTCGAAATCGAATACCCGCGTTCGAGGCAGCGGTCGAAGGCCCAATCGACCCAGGCCCGCTTCGTCGGCCAGTCGGCCACCGGCGTCTGCTCGCCACCATCCCGCGCATCCCGCACGAAAACCGTGTTGAGTGGCAGTTCCATCTGGTAAATCGTGATGCTGTCGGGCGCGAGCGCCAGCGTCTTCTCGACGGTGCGCTGCCAGGAGTCGAACGTGTCGCCCACCATCCCGGCGATCAAATCGACGTTCGTGTTGGGGAACTCGGCGGCCTTGATCCAATCCCAGGCGCGGAGAATTTCGGCGGAGAGATGTGCCCGGCCGTTGGCCTCGAGCACGTCGTCGGCGAAGTTCTCCACGCCGAGCGAAATCCGTGTCATGCCGAGCGACTTGAGCGCCCGCACCTTCGGCTCGGAGAGCGTGCCCGGCTCGCACTCAAACGTCACCTCTTCGGCGTGCTGCCACCCGAAACTCTCGTGCAGGCCGGCGACCAGACGTTCCAGTTGCTTCACGCTGAGAAACGAGGGCGTGCCGCCGCCGAAGTAGACGTAGCGGAGCGGCCGGTCCCGAACCGCGGGCTTCGCTGCGGCGAGCGCAGCCTCGCGGGCGAGCGCCAGAGAATACCGCTCCACGTCGGCGGCGGCGACGTCGGTGTAGACACGGAAGTAGCAGAACTTGCACCGCTTCCGGCAGAACGGAATGTGCAGGTAGAGGCCCAGGGGCACCGCCGACTGCCCCTCCCGCGGGACCGCTTCGAAGGCTGCGAGCACCTCCGGCACGACGGCCTCGCTCCACCGCGAAAAGGGCGGGTAGTTGGCGACGAAATAGCTGCCCGGCTCGGTCGCGTTGCTCATGAGAGTGCATCCTCCGGCGGCGGCCCATGCCAGACAAGAGGCCTACAGCCCGCGGGCCGCGAGCAGGTCGTCGAAGTCGCGGAGATGGTAGGCGACCTTCGCGGTGTCGAGCACTCTGCAGAGCGACCGCAGGGCGATCCCCATGCCGTCGGGGCCGCTCGTGCCGCCGAATTGGCCACCGCCGCGCACATGGGGTTCCAGATCGAGAAACACGCCCGGAATCCCACGGCGTTCAAGCTTTTTGGAGAGCGAGGGAAGCATGGTCTTGAGGTCGGCGAGGATCCGTTCGTGGCCGCCCGCCCCCCGGTCGGCCGGCACGAAGTTATCGAGCATGTGTTCGTCGACGTGCTTGCCACGTGCCTTGCCCGACACCTTGCGGTAGTCCTTGATGTGCACCCAGCCCAGGCCCGGCTTCATCGCCTCCCACTGGGCATACACCTGGGTCGTGGAAAAGCCCTGCACGATCAGGTTGGCGGCGTCGAACACGAGCACGAGTCCCGGGTGATTCACCTTCCTGTGAATCTCAGCGAGCAGTTCACCCGTCTGGCCGACGAGGTTGGCTTCGACTTCGAGGCCGAAGGTGAGGTCGGAGCGGTGACAGGCCTCGGCGATCTGGCCGATGCGGTCCGCCGCCTCCTCCACATAGTCCTCGGGCTGCGCTCCCTTGGGCGGATAAAAGGAGAATCCGCGGATGAGCTTGGTCTCGAAGGCGTGGGCCAATTCGCAAGCCTTGGCGACATCCTTGGCGAGATACTGCTTGAAGGGCACGTAGGCGTTCTTCGTGCCGTCGGGCTTGTCGACGAGTTTGACCTTGCCGATCGGCGAGGCGATCGACGCCACGTTCAGGCCGAATTGATCCTCGAGGTGGCGGAGTTTTTGGATCTCCGACAAGGACAGTTTCATGACGTTCTTGACGCCCTTGCCGACATCGATGAATCGCAGGCTGTAATACTCGAGTCCGATCGCTGCCAGCGCCGTGAATTGCTCGACGGCCGTGAGATGAAAGGCCGACTCGTCGGCGAGCGCTGAAAGCAGGACGCGGGAAGAAGACGTCGCAGGACGGGCCATGGTGGGCGGTGCCTCGTGGGATGCCTCGGAGGGTGCCCGCCGATTGTACGGCGGAAGAACGCCCAGAGATTCTGCCTGCCGGCCATGGCAAAGGAAAGGGCCGACCGTCGCTCGAGCCGGCGACCGACCGTTCACCCAGCAGGTGGCAGATGCTCGCCCGAGGGATGCGACACCACGATCCGCGACGAAATGCCACCCCGGGGCGTGAAGTGGGCCACGAGCGTCATCCGCCGCGGCTTCAGCACGGCCACCAGATCGTCGAAAATCCGGTTGGTGACGTTCTCGTAGAAGATCCCTTCGTTGCGGAACGCCTGCAGGTACAATTTGAGACTCTTGAGCTCGACGATCAGGGCGTCCGGCACGTAACGAAACGTCAGCGTGCCGAAATCGGGCTGTCCAGTCTTCGGGCAAACCGAGGTGAACTCAGGACAGACGATCTCGATGCTGTAGTCGCGACCAGGAAACTGGTTGGGAAAAACTTCCAGGTGGTCGCGTGACGGCGGGGTGTGTGAGACTGGTGTGCTCATGATGGATGGAAGTGTGCCATGAAACCCGACGTTCCGAAAGCTCGGCCGCAAGACGCGGCAGAGACAGCCGCCAAATCGGCCGTCGTACTCCTCTCGGGCGGGCTCGACTCTGCGACCGCCGCCGCCTGGGCCGCCCGACAAGGCTACCTGTTGTCTGCCCTGTCGATCGACTACGGCCAGCGGCACCGCTGCGAGCTGGATGCCGCGCGGGCCGTCGCCCGGGTGCTGGGAATCAGCGATCACGTCGTGCTGCCGATCGATCTGGCCACGTTTGGCGGCAGTGCCCTGGTCGATCCGGCCACGCCCGTGCCGAAGGACCGGCCCGATGCCGACATCGGCCACGGCATCCCCGTCACCTATGTACCTGCGCGGAACACGGTCTTTCTCAGCCTGGCCCTCGCGATGGCTGAAACCCGCGGTGCAGGTGCGATCGTGCTGGGCGTCAACGCCGTCGACTACAGCGGCTATCCCGACTGCCGTCCGGAGTTTCTCGCCGCATTCCAGGAGGTGGCCCGGTTGGGCACGAAGGCGGGCGTCGAGGGGCAGACAATAGAACTGATCGCGCCCCTGGCAACGCTCTCGAAGGCGGAGATCATCCGTCTGGGGCTTTCGTTCGGTCTGGACTACGGGCTGACGACCAGTTGCTACGATCCCGACAGCCGTGGCCGCCCCTGCGGCCGCTGCGATTCCTGCCTCCTGAGGGCAGCCGGCTTCGCCGTCGTCGGCGCGACCGACCCGCGGGCGAGCCTCTGACGCCGGCCGCCCCCCCTCCCCATGAACCCCGAGCCATGCGTATCGCCGAGATCTATGAGTCACTCCAGGGCGAAGGCCTGCTCGCCGGCACGCCCAGCGTGTTCGTCCGAACCAGCGGTTGCAACCTCCGCTGCCACTGGTGCGACACGCCCTTCACGTCATGGGAGCCGGTGGGAGAGCAGCGCTCGGTGGCAGAAGTCGCGGCTGCGGTGGCAGCCCTGAGCCCGCGGCACGTCGTGATCACGGGCGGGGAGCCGTTGCTTCTGCCCGAAGTCGCCGAGTTGTGCCGCATGCTCCGCGGCAATCGCATGCACATCACGATCGAAACGGCCGGCACGGTCTTTCTCGACACCCCGGCCGACCTCGTGTCGATCAGCCCCAAGCTGGCCTCATCGGCGCCGCCGGCCGACACGCCCGGCAACTGGGCGGCCCGCCACGAGGAATCCCGCCGTCGTGACGACGTGATCCTCGCGCTCATGGCCGGCGGCACCTACCAGCTGAAGTTCGTCATCGATTCGCCCGCAGATCTCGCGGAGGCGCTGGCGTGGATCGATGAGTTGGCCGCCGCGCGACCCGAGGGCGTGGACCGCAGCCGGGTGCTCTTCATGCCGCAGGGCAGGGGACCTGAGGAACTCGCCCGGACGACGGCCTGGCTCGCGCCGGAGTGCCGCGCCCGCGGCGTGCATCTTGCGCATCGCTACCACATCGAGTGGTTCGGCCACACCCGGGGAACGTGATTCACGAAAAACATCGCCCCGTGGCGACAAGATTTCATCTTGTCTCATCCCCCGTGGCGACAAGATTTCATCTTGTCGAATGCATGTGCAAGTTAAAAAACTTGCACCCACGAGTTAAAAACCTGCACCCGCGACGAGGGCAGGCTCCCCCGACATCACCCTCCTACTTCGCGGCCGCGGGCGCGTGGCCGCGGGGGCCGAAGACGAGCACCGTCGCGGCGCCTGCCGCCACCACGAGCAAGCCGGCGAGAAACCATGGGCTGATCGCCGTCGTGGGCGTGTGCGCCAGGGCGAGCGTCGTGAGCGTGTTGATCACCGGTGCGCAGCCAAACACGACAGGCATCACCGTGAACGGCTTGCCGCCGCAGGCGAAGGCGAGAATCGTGCCGAGGGCACCGAGTGCCCCGAGCGACCCCGCGCCGAGGCTCCAGAGCGTGCCGGTCACTTCCCATGAGCCCTTGTCGCCCATCGGCACGAGCAACGCCAGCGGCACGAGCACCGCGATGAGGAAGTAGGCGGCGCCGATACAGATGAGCGGCCGCAATCGACTCCCTCCCATCGCCGCCTGGCCACGATGCAGCACGGGGCCATAGGCCCCCCACGAGAACATCGCGATCGCGATCGACAGGAGGATCTCGAGGAACCGCTCGGCCTTCTTCTCCACCGTGGCCGGCTTCGCCGCCTCGGCCCGCACCGCATCGATCGGTGCGGCCTCCACCGATTCATCCGGCTTCTCGGCCGCCGCCTGCGCGGCAACGGCAGCCGCCTCGGCATGCGGCTGATGCTGGGGCTGCGGCTTGAAGACGAGCACGGTCACGGCGCCCGTGATCACGAGGATCAGCCCCGCCAGGAAGGGCGCCTTGAGCTGGCTGAACGCGCGGTTCATGAACGCAGTGAGCAGCGTGTTGACCACCGGCGCGCCGCCGAAGACAAGCGGCATCACGTAGATCGGCTTGCCGCCGAATCCGAGCGCGAGGATCACGCCCAGGGCGCCCAGGGCTCCGGCCGTGCCCGCGAGCAGGCTCCAGAGCACCCCTTTGCTCGTCCAACCGCCCCGCTCGCCGCCGCGCATGAGCAGCGCGAGGGGCACGAGCACGGCGATCACGAAGTAGGCCAGGCCCACGCACATGAAGGGACGCAGGTTCGAGTGCATCGCCTCGCGACCGAAATGGAGCACGGGCCCGTACACACCCCAACAGAAGGCCGTCAGGGCGATGGCGGCGAGCATTCCCACGAACTGCAGCATCGAACGTTCTCCAAAATGGGCCGATATCACGAAGATGGCGAGCCGGCAGCTCTCAGCAACTCGAACATCCTACTCCCCACGTCGTCTGCGGCGAGCAGCCGCAGGCAATCGTGGTGCTGGAGCGGGCAGACACGCTTGCCGCAGGGAGAGCAGGGGAGGTCGAGCCGCATCTCCACGAGGTGACGCTGATCGGAGCGGCTGAGCCGGGGATCCATCGGCCCGTGCAGCACGATCGTGGGCGTCCCGAATGCCGCCGCGATGTGCCGCGGGCCGCTGTCGGAAGTGACGAGCACATTCGCCCGCCGCAGCACCGCCTTCGAGAGACCGAAGGGGAGCTTGGCCTCGTCGGCAAGGCTCTGCACCGAGGAATGATCCGCCGCGCGGACGATGTCCCGGGCCTCGTCGCGATCGCCGGGGCCGCAGTGCACCAGCACGCGGGCGCCGGGAAGCCTGTCGATCGCCAGCTTCGCCAACGCCGCAAAGCGATCGGCGCCCCAGGCCTTCGATGGGCCGAAGGCACCGTTGTCGTTGAAGACAATCAGTGGTCCGGTGGGCCCGGCTGCCTGTGTCGGAAACAGCCGAGCGAGCACGTCGTCGGCCAGCGATTCGTCGGCCGGCGTGGTCGCCAGTTCCAGCGTGAGCGGCTGCCGCGCCACGCCAATCCGCGAGGCCAGATCCATCGCATGGCCAGCCGGCGACGCAGGCTCGACCCGCAACCAGGAGGCAGGCGACCAGAACGCCGCCCCAGCCTTTTTCGACGCCGCCCGTGGGGCCTCGAGCGGATCGGTAAGCAGCCACCGCCGCCCGTGCCGCGCGAAGCCAACGCGTCGCCTGGCGCCGCCGGCCCAGGCGAGCGCCGCCGAGGAGAGCGAGTTGGGCACGATGATCGCGATGTCGGCCCGATCGGCGCGGAGTTGCCGCGCGACCGCCCGGAACCGCCGGGTGGGATCGCGGCTGTGACGGTCATAGAAGACCATCCGATCGAGCCACGGCGTGCCCTCGAGCAGCTCCGCGAACATCGGCTTGGCCACACCGGTGATCCGCGCAGACGGGCCGTAATGCTCGCGGACCGCGCGGAGCATGGGCGTGCTCATCACGAGGTCGCCGACCCACCGCGGCAGAATAACGACGATATGCATGCGGCAGAAACTACCCCGTCAGCTGCAAAAAACTCAAACGCAAAACGGTGCGGTTCCGCCGGCCATTTCAAGAAGATGACTCAATCGGCCTCGGCGAGGACTTTCACCGGCTCGAGACGGACCACCCGCCTTGCGGCCGCAAAACCGGCGACGAACGCGGCCGCGAGCGTGAGCCCCCAGGTAGAGGCAATCCAGCCCACCGGCACGCCCGCGCGGCCGCCCGCAAACGCGGGCACGAGTGCAAGGCAGCCGGAGAGCGTGCCCACCGCCAGTCCCAAGGCCACCATGAGCAGCGTTTCCAGCACGACCACCACCCGCAGCCGTGTCCCCGTGAAGCCGACCGCAGCCATGAGGCCGAGGGCCCCGCGTCGCTCGAGCACGCTCTGAAACTGCACGGCCGCGACGCCGGCGGCCCCCAGCACGAGGCCGAGCGTGCCGAGCGTCTGAAAGCCGGCCAGAAACGTATTCTGCACCGCCTGCAGGCTGCGGAGCCGATCGGTCGTGCGGATCACCGTGACCCCGGCGTCGGCCCACGCGGCGGCGATTGCCCGCGGCACGCGGCCGGCATCGGCGGCACCCGAGCCGATGCCGGCATCGACGAGCGCGAGAGCATAGCCCGACGCTTGAGGAAACAGCCGCTCGAAATGCCGTTCCGACACGATCAGCGAGCCCTGCAGGATGCCCGGTTCCAACAGGCCCACGATTTCAAACGTGGCGGGGCCGGCATCGACCGGCAGTTCGAACCGCGCCCCCACGCCGCCGAGTTTGAGCGCCCACTGCGCCGTGGCCTGATCGATGACGACGGGGATCACCGGCCCCGTTGGGCTGTCCGTTCCGGGCAGGGCCGGGCCAATCTCCTGGTCAAGGAGCATCCACGGATTCGCTTGCTCGTGCCGTGCCTGATCGACGAATCGGAATCCGCCGCGATCGATGAACGAAGCGCCCACGCCGAGCACGGTCGGCTGCGTCGGCGCATAGAGATTCACGCAACTGGCGTCGTCGCCCGCGGACGACCTGATCCTGGCGATGGTGCAGGACGCGAGCGTCGCCCGATCGGCGTCGGAGAGACCAAGCGACTCCCGCGCGACTGGGTCGGCGGGATCGATGCCGGTCGAGCTGCCAAACGTGGCCAGATAGGTCCAGCCGCCGGTGGGTGCGTTCCGATCCTCTGGCCGCGGCGGTGGATGGACCGCGAACGACGAGACGGCCACGATCAGAAATTCGGCACACGCCACGATGGCGGCTACGGAAAATGCCCGTGACCGCCCCTGCGTGAGCCCCCGCCAGGCGAGACCGGGAAGCGTGCGGAGCGGGCTGCGGATGCCGGCGATACCGCGGCCGAGCAGCAGCCTGACGCCCGCCAGCAATCCGGCGAGCGCGGCAAATCCGGCTGCAAAAAACAGGCCGACGGCCGCCTGCGGGTCGGCAGTGCGGGCCCACCATGCCAGTCCGAGGGCAGACAGGGGGCCGACCGCGGCGAGGCCGATCATGACCGGCATGGGACGACCACGCACGCTTGTCGGATCGCCGCCGCCCGCTTTGAGAAGCGCCAGCGGCGAAAGACTCGCGGCCCGCCAGGCTGCCATCGCCACCGCGACCAGCGATACCACCGCGGCCCCGGTCGCCGCGGGCAGAAGCGACCACAGCGACGAACCGCCAAAGGACTGTATTCCGCCGGCGAACACCGCACTCGATCCGGCCGCGACGCCCGTGTTCCACGCCTGCGCGAGCCAGTCGAGCAGGAACCGCGCCCAGAGCGGCCCCAGCAGCGTGCCGACCGCCACTCCGCCGACGGCCGCCGAGCCTGTCACGAGCACGAGCAGCAGGGTCACCCGAGCAGGCGGCCAGCCAAGGGCCGCCAAGATGCCAATGTCGCGACGCCGGGCGGCGACCAGGAGCGAAAAGAGCAGCCACTCGAGCAGGAGCCCCGAGGCCACGACGAAGCTCGAAAGCGCGAGGAATAGGCTGCCAAACGGCGTCGATCCCCGCGCCGCCTCCTCCGCCTTCCGCCGCAGCGGCACCACCCTCATGCCCATGCCATGGGCCTCGATCACGCTGGCGAGGGCGGCGCGGATGGCGTCGGTCGACAGGGCCGACTCCCCGGCCACGTGCCACGCGGTTGTGACACCGAACCGGCTACCTGCCAGCCGCCGCGCCACCGCGAGCGAAACGAAGGCTTTCGGGGTCGCGCCGTACGTCTTCCAGTAGCGATCGTCCTCGTCATCCGGCGGCACGGTGCGCACGCGGCTGCGGTCGAAGGGGAAGGGCGGATCCCAGTCGGCGATCGAGGCCTCGTCGGTGATTCCCTCGACCTCAGGCACGAGATCCCGCGCGAGGGCGGCGCCGCGCATCGCGGCGATGCCGCTGACTGTGAGCCTGCACTCCGCCTCTTCCACCCGGCCGTGCAACGTCTCGGGCAGGAAATACGTGAGCAAGAGGGAATCGCCCACGGCGATCGGCACACCCTGGGACGCGAGATCGTCGGCCATCCAGCGGTCGATGACGATCTCCTCCGGCCCCGGCAGTGTCAGGGGGTTCCCCTCTTCATCGACGAGATCGCCGAGGGGCAGGCTCGTGCTGTCGATGCCCGCGACGGTCGAGTATGGAATACTCGCCGTGCCGGGCCTGCCGTCCACCAGCGGTGTCATCGCATTGGCCAGAAATACGAGCGTGGGTCGCCCCCCCAGCGGCCCGAGCACCTGCGCCGCGGCGCGATCGGCCTCGGGCGGAAGGAGCAGCCGCCGGGAACTCAGCCGCGATGCCCTGCTGCCGGTCGGCTGGTCGAAGACGAGCCCGAGGTCGTCGAGCGAGGGTCGGAGTGCCGCCTGCAGATCCTCGACGCCACTCGCCTTGGCATCGCTTGTCCCGGCCGTCTGGTCAGCAACGGCGCGGCCCGTGGCGGCAACGGACAGCAGCGCGTTGGCGGGTGGCTCATGCCGCCGCAGGATCGACTGGGCCGTGGCCAGCGACGTGACGGCCAGTCCGCCGGTCACCTGATTGGGTCGCAACGAAAAATCGCCGAGCCCCTCGGCCGGCAGCACCTCCGCCACCCGCAACCGCCGGCTCCACGAGTCGGCGGTGCGACGGCCCAGCGGGCTGTCGGCCGGCACGTCACCCATCTTCGTGATGCGGAGCACGACAGCTTCGCCCGGCCCGACGCCGAGGCTGTCGGCAAGCACGCGGTTCATCGTCACGGTGTCTGCGGCCGGGGTCCGGGTCGCCGGCACGAATCCGAGCGATTGCGGCGCATCACAGGCCAGCAGCGTCGCCCTCGCAGTCCTGCCGGCGCGATCGCCAGTGGCGGCGACCTCGAGCGACACCTCCATCACGACGGCCGGCACCAGCAGATCGGCCGCTGCCCCCGCAGCGGCCGCCCGAGAAGAAAGGAGGGCGGCGGTTTCATCCGCCAACTCCGCGCGAAAGAGCCCGTCCGACAGCACCGCCGCCTGGACGCCGCCGAGGCGGGCCATCGCCAGCCGCCGCAGCCCCTGCGTAAGCGCCTCGCCAACGCCCATCGCCCCGCCGATAGTCGCAGCCACAATGCCGCAGGCTGCGGCCAGCGCCGCGAGATGCGGCCACCATTGCCGAGCAAGTCGCAGCGCCAGGCCGACGACGGTCCTGACGGGGCCTGCAGGGGCTCGAAGAAACGGGCCCGACGCGGTCATGGCGTGCGCCGCCCATCGACGAGCCGCCCATCGACAAGGTGGCGGACCGTTCCGACGCGGGCGGCGACCGCCTCCGCATGAGTCGCAACGACCAGCATGCCGCCCGTTTCCGCAGCCAACTCGACCAGCATTTCGGTCACCGTGGCGGCGGCATGGGCGTCGAGTTGTCCGGTCGGCTCGTCGGCCAGAATCAACCGCGGCGACAGCACGAGAGCCCGGGCCACGGCGACCCGTTGCCGCTCACCGCCCGAGAGTTCCGCAGGCAACGAGCCGAGACGATTGCCAAGCCCGACCCGCTCGAGCAGCCGACGGGCCCGCACCTCGATGTCGCGGCTCACGCTGCCGGTGGCGAGTGCCGGCAGCACCACATTGTCGACCGCGGTGCAACCAGACAGCAGGTGGTGCTCCTGGAAGACAAAGCCGATCCGGCGGTTGCGGAACGAGGCCCGTTCATCTGTGCTCATGGCACAGAGTTCGACGCCGTCGAGCCGCACCGTGCCGCTGGTCGGCTGCTCGAGCGCCCCGAGGATCGACAGCAGCGTGCTCTTGCCCGAGCCGCTCGGGCCCATGATGGCCATGCGGTCACCGGGGGCCAGCCGGAAGGAAACCCCGTCGAGAACGCAGAGCTCGCCGGCAGCCAGCGGAAACACCTTCGAGATGCGATCGACCTCGAGCATGACGGCCGCTTCAGGAAACTCAGGGAGTGGAATCCGGACGATGCTCTTCCCGCCCCGCGTCAGAACCCGCGTCAGAAGCGGTCAGGCAAGCAACGATGTCGGACGGAATGGCGACCGGCTCCAGCCCGTTCCCCGGCCGCAACAGGCACCGCACGGCGACGACGCGGCCCTCTGCCACGGCCCGCCCCTCGTGTTCGAAGACGAACTGGTAGGTGACGCTCGTGCGTCCGATCGCCGCCACGCAGACTGTGATATCGAGTTCGTCTCCAAACCGAGCAGTGGAGCGATAGTCGCATGCGACGGAGACGCGGGGCCAGCTGTATTCGCTGCCGTCCGGCTGCCGCTCGAAGACATGAAGACCGGCCGCACGCATCAATTCATGCTCGGCCGACTCCATCCAGAAAAAGAAGGCCGAAAAGTGCACGATGCCAGCGGCATCGGTGTCCCGAAACTCAACGCGGCGACGGGTCTTGAGCGAAGCCACTCGGCCCCCTTGGGCGACGCGACCTCCGGACACTTCACAGTCACCGGAGGCTTCGCGATTCACGCCCGCGCACCTGTTCAATCGACCACTCGGTCACGCGACCACGCCATCACTCGCCGACATAAGGCAGCAGTGCCATGAACCTGGCCTGCTTGATGGCCCGTGTGACAGCGTGCTGGCTGGCTGCAGTGCAGCCGCTCTTGCGCCGCCCCAGGATCTTCGCCTGGCGGTTCACGAGTTTGCCCAGCAGTTCGAGGTCTTTGTAATCAACGAACATCGGCCGGGGGCGGGCTCCGTCGATGAAGATGGGATCGCGACGCTTGACCTTCGCACGCGGCTTGGCCTTCTTGCGGGCGGTCTTCGCGAACTTGCCTCTGGCTGGGGGGGGACTCATCGGCTTCCTTCAGTGTCTTTACAGTGTGTCTTTTACGGTGTGATTTGAGACCGTCGTGAGGACGATCTTTCGGAAAGATTCAGTTCAGAGACGATCACGGGAGCCGGATCTTGCGAGACGCCGGCTCCCGTGATGCGTGTTTCAGCAACTTACAAAAAGGAGCGATTAGTAGCGATCGCCGCCGCCGCCGTAGCCACCACGGCCGCCGCCGCCGCCGTAGCCACCACGACCGCCACCGCCGCCACCACCACCACCGCCGTAGCCGCCGCGACCACCGCCGCCGCCGCCGCCACCAGCGCGGGGAGTCCGCTCACGGGCTTCGTTGACCGTCAGGGGACGACCGTTGACCTCGTGGCCGTTCAGGGCCGAGATCGCGGCCTGCAGACCCTCGTCGGTCTCCATCTCGACAAAACCAAAACCACGCGAACGTCCGGTCTCGCGATCGGAGATCACTTCAGCAGCCCGCACGGCACCGTGGGGAGAAAACATCGCCTCAAGATCGGCGGACGTGGTCGACCAGGGCAGGTTCCCCACGTAAATCTTCCGGGACATAAAAAGAACCTCAGAGAATCGGGAGCTCAAACCAACTCAAATTCGACTCAGCGACCATCGTCGGATGCACAAACCCAAGCTCCCGAACGGACTGGAGTGCAGACGAGGTCAGTCGTACTGGCCGTTGAGGCTACCATCTTGCCCAGCCGCCGACAACACCGGGCGGAAGAAGGGCCGAAAACACGGGGCTTAAGGGGGAGGCCTGGGGCATGGAGGGGTTTGCCCCCCGCTGGCCGCTGGCAGTGGGGGCTGGGCCGCAACCGTGCAGCCCCAAAACCCGCCCAGCAACGCCCACCAGTCTGCCGGCGTTTTAGAACCTGATGCCCGGAGCTGCGAAATGAATCGTCGGCCCCCCCGCGCCAAGTGTTGCGACGAGGTAGACGAACCTGCTTTTGGGGAACGTGAATGGCAGGATCGCCGCCGCTGGGACTGAGTTCATGGCGGTCGCCCTCATCATGACAGGCGCTGCCGGATTGGCGGCAATTCCCACCGCATTTCCCTTACGGATAATGAACTGGGCGACCCCGTTCGGCGAGATGAGCTTCGCGCCCGCCCTGACCTGGCTTTCCGTCGGGGAGCCATTGGCCGCGAACACCGCCACCGGAGCGGCACCGACGTTCTTGATCCGGACAGTCTGCGTCGAAGGGCTACCCGCGACCGCCGAGTCGATAGAGAAGATGAGGGCGGCAACCGCCGCCACCGCCGCGAACAATCTGCGATTCATAGCGAACCCCTTTTGGAAAGGAAGGACTACGGAAAAACCTGGAACCCCATTTGGGCGGCAACCGTAGGCGAGCACTTTTTCCCAGGGCAACCCGCAGGCCGAAGCGATGAAAAGGCCTCTGGAAATGGCCCCGCGAGAGCCCATCGCTGACAAGACACCCCGCCCGAACGGCGCTCGCTGGGATCGGCTGCTCCGGATCGCGAAAATTCGCTCCCGTCCCTTATTTCACGCGGCGGGGCCGGAGGCTGGGCCATGACCGCAGCAACGCGATCACGCCGGGGATAACGATGAGCCAACCGCCGCCGTTGAGGAAGTCTCGCGCGGGCAGCGGCAGGTGCCGTGTGACCGGCTGCAAGAGGTCATAGACCGGCCGCAACAACTGATTGACCGACTCCCACCGCCGCCACATTCGACGGACCAGCGGGCCTTCCTCCGCGCCCAACTGCTCGATGCGATGCTGCATCCCCTGCAGACCGTCGGGAACCGCCGCCGCGGAGCGACCGGCTGCGTGACCGCCGGCCGCATGTCGGGGATGGGGCTTGGCATTGGCCCCCTCCTGGACGCCGACAAAGAAGCTGAACACCAGTGAGAGCATCGCCATCGCGAAGATGTCGAGCACGAGTTGGTTCAGGAAGACGACCATGCCCGTGCGAAACGGAATCTTCCAGAGCAGCACTTGCACGATCGCCCCGGCGCACAACGCGAACATCACGGGCAGGTAGCGGATCAACGGCACATAACCGAGCACATGCCACTTCAGGCTCTGCGGCTCCCGGATCCAGTTCCAGTAGTGGTAGCCCGGCGGAAAGGCGATCCCCAACTGCGGGTCTTGCATCATGCGGGCAAACACATACCCCGAGATGTCGAAGGTGAGAAAGACGGCCAGCGCCATCACGACGATGGTCCGCAGGGCGCCAAAGAGCGTGCCCGGGCCGTCATCGGTCCAGAACGCAGTCACGCGGACCAGCACCAGAATGGCGATCGGGATCATCAGCAGCCAGTAGAGGATCGTCAGCAGACTGGAATGCTCGATGACAGGGATCACAATCACACCTCGTGCTTGGGAATCGGGCGACAACGCCGTGCGCCCTTCGTTCGGGGGAGGGGCTGGACGGGCAGGCTGACACGGTTCTAGTCTTTCGCCCGTTGAGTCGGCCATTCGGGATCGCGTGCGGTGCCGGTTCGGTCGCAAACCTTTGTCTGAGTATGCATGGAGTTGGCAGTATGAATCGTCGACAGGCTTTCGCCCATCGGTCCGCGTTTGCACTGGCTCTTCTGATGGCGGGCGGTCCGGCCTTCGTCGTGGCACCACGAGCCCAGGCGGACAGCCCGACGACACAATGGACTTCCGGTACCGCCACCTCCAACTCCTGGAGTGTTGCGGGCAACTGGGACAACGGCGTGCCAGATTCCACGACGAACGCCTACACCACGGCCGCCGGCGCCAACATCCTCCTCGGGGCTGGCGCTCAGGCGAAAACACTCTTCGTCGACGGTCCGGTCGGTGGCGAGAGCACGCTCACGTCGGGAACGCTCACCCTCGCCGATCAGCTCTGGATCAACATCGCGACCGGCACCGCGGAAAGCACGGCCGTGCCCCTCCGCCTCTATGACGGCGGCTCGGCTCCCGTGTCGGTCACGGCCAACAACGTCACGCTCGGAGCCAATCCGGGCAATCAGGGGGCCATCATCCTCGACAGTCGAGCCGGCGGCTCGGTATCGCTCAACGCCACCAACACGCTTAACATCGGCTACAACGGCAGCGGCAGCTACGTCTACTCCTATCCCTTCATCGGCACCGGCACCGCCAGCGGATCGGTCTCGATCACGGCCGACACGATCCAGGTGAGCGGGCTCTCCACCGCCGGATTGGACGACTACAACTACATCGGCACCTACAATTCCAATCACTCTGTGAACGCCACGAACCTCGTCCTCGGCGTCGGCGGCAGGCAGGGCGGTGCGGACAACTACGGTGGCACCTGGAACATCGTCAACACGTCGCTCGCCGACCTGGCGACCTCGGGCAGCAACTACCTCACGATCACCGACAGCGGCACGTTCACTAACACGGGTGCGTTTGCCGTCGGCGTCAACGGCAGCAACAACACCGTGTATGTCGGCTACGCCGACGGCTATGCCACGACCAACGGCACGCTCCTGCTCACTGGCACGAACGACCTCGTCATCGGCTCCGGGAGCACGGCCAATAACAACCAGGTCGTAGTTGACCTCGCCAGCTCGCTCTCGGCCAACCGCAACATCATCGTCGGAATCGACGGCACCAACGGCGCCTTTGAACTCCGAAACGGCAGTACGGCCACGAGCGGCGGCGTGAGGCTCGGCGTCAACGCTGTGTCAGACGGCAATCAATTCGGCGTCTATCAAGGCTCGAACTTCTCGACCAACGGCACCGTGCGCGTGGGCGACGAGGGCACGAACAATACGCTCTTCATTGCAACTGGCGGCACGGTCACGCTCACCGGCGCCGGCAAGAACTTCTTCGTCGGCTACGACAAGTCGGCCCAAGGCAACGCAGTGTTCGTCTCCGGGACCGGCTCGACGCTCAGTGTGAAGGCCACCGGTGCTGACGTCGTTGTCTCGGCCAACGTCACCGGAACGACTGGCGCCAGCTCCGCCAATTTCCTCGTCGTCGCCGACGGCGGCGTGGTCGACGCCAACCGTGTGCTCGTCGGTAATGGCGGGCAGATCTGGGGCAACGATGGCACGATCCAGGGTGACACGATCGTCGGCAGCGGCGGCACGATCGCGCCAGGCATCCCCGACGGCCTGCCGCTCGGCTCGCTCTCGTTCCTGGGCAACGTCGACCTCACGGGCAGCGGCACGAGCGGCGCCATCCTCGCCATCGGCCTTGGTGCGTCGGGCACCTCCGATTTCATCGACGTGTCGGGCACGCTCTCGCTCGCCAACTCCACGCTCGACGTGACGGTCGGTGTTCCCGACACGGGGCTGGCTTACATCATCGCCCAGTACGGCACGCTGCTGGGCACGTTTGCCACGATCACCGGTCTGCCGGGCCCGAGCTGGTACGTCGACTACAACTACCAGAGCCTCAATCAGATCGCGATCGTGTCGAACAGCGTCTCGGTCCCTGAGATCGATCCCGGGTCTTTCGGCAGTGCCCTCGCCCTGCTGATCAGCTCGCTGAGTCTCCTCGAGCGTCGCCGCCGGCGAAAATAGCGGGGGGCTGAATCCCGTGGCCGCACATTTTTAACTTGCGGAATCCCCGATTGGTCACCGACACGTTGAAAACTTGCCACCACGGGAAAAGCGGCACTGATCGTGCCAAGCAGGGCTGCCCCAACTCGTACCTTGCTCAAGCCGGTTCGGCGGACGCGTATTTCTGCAGGAGCGATAGCAGTCGCTCCTTGTCGAAGGGTTTGACGACGAAGTCGATCGCACCGAGTTGGATGCACTCGCTGAGCTTCGCACGCTGATCGATGGCGGTGACCATCACCACCCGCGCATCAGGATGCTCGCGCCGTAGCGTGCGCAGGGTTTCAACGCCGTCCATCTCCGGCATGACGATATCGAGCGTCACGAGATCGGGCCTGAGTTCACGATACCGGGCGACGCACTCGACCCCGTTGGCCGCCTCGCCGGCGATCTCCCAGCCCGCTTTCGTCGCGATGTCCCTGATGATCGCCCGCATGATCATCGCGTCATCCACGACGAGGAGCCGCTTTTTGGGTTGTTCTGCCATCATCGTTTCTCCAGGGTGTGTTCGTTCGCGTGTGCGGAAGCCTGCCGAGGCGACGTCAGAGGATCGTGTCCGGAGTGATGCCGACGGTCTGGATGGTAACCAAGCCACTGGCGACGTCGATCGCCATGCGTCGGCCGTGCTCGCCGCCACAGCAGCGTGCGACGATCGTGATGCCCTCGGCCGCGAGCAGTTGCTCGACCGCCAGCACGTTCTGGTCGCCGATCGTCATACCGGTCTGGAAGGGAAACATCTTTGCGCCCCCAGCCAGCTTCGCCGTCAGGTGCAACGGCCCACCGTGGGCCAGTTCCTTGAGCAGCCGCAACAGTTCCTTGACCGCGGTATCGGCATATTTGCCCGGTAACTGCGTCTGGCCTCGCGAATCGGGCAGCACGATATGCGCCAACCCCGCGATCCGCTGCCGACGGTCATGGAGCGAGAGTCCCACGCACGACCCCAGAAACGTGCGAAGGATGCCGCCGTCGCGGGCCACCCCGATCTCGCCCATGCCGATCGAGGCCGGCGGGGCTCCGCCGGGCGGGGGTACGTTGGTGGGGAGGGGTGTCACGCGGAGGATCCTGGCCGGTTCGACTCATCCGCTTCCCCGACGACCACCTGCGGCACGAACAGGAGGCTGCAGCGGATCGCAGTGGCTTCGATATCGAAGACAGTCCTCGTCAGAAAGAACGACTCGATGGCCGTCTCCTGCGTCAGGAGCATGCTCCCCATCACGGCTTCGGGATAGTCACGGACGAACCACGGGGGCGACGGCATCAGAACCGGAGGTGAGCTTTCGGCCGCCGACTCCGATGCCATGGCGTTGAGATAGGCACACCCGATGATGTTGGTCGTTTCTGCCGCGGCGGATCGCTCCAGTTCGCCCCACTCCGACGACGTTCCCACCTGGCGGCCGAGCAACAGGTCTGCCAGCGCCAGCCCGGATTCGTCCGTGAAGGCGAGCGCGAGGATCCCCGGCAGGTCGCCGCGAATGTGCATGGCGCACAGGCCGAGAACGCTGTCTCCCGACCCGAGCATGACCGCCGCCCTGTCGAGCGGTATCGACGCCACCTCCTTGACCGTGATCGTGGTGGTACGGCCGATCCACTTGGAGAGAGATACCGAAGCCTCGTCGGCGGCTTTCCGGAACACGGCTGCGAGGCGGTTGCTGTTCATTGATTGCATGGTGAAGGAAAACCCGCCCTCACGGGACGGCTGATGGGACGATCACGGATTCGTGGCGGGATCGGCAGGCCTCAACCGCTCCAGGGCATCCCCGGTCACCGTCTTGGCCGCCTTCTGCGGCTGCGTCAATTCCACGCAGGTGGCCACGTCGAGCAGCAGGCAGACGGAGCCGTCGCCAAGGATACTGGCACCGCCAAGCCCGCGGACATGCGCGTAGTTTTCATCCAGCGGCTTCACGACGATGTCCTGGCCCCCGAGCAGCATGTCGACCCGGAGACCGATCGCCCGGTTTTGCGACTGCAGGATGACGACGTTTTCACAGCCGCACGAGTCGTGGCGGACGCCGCTCCAATGGAACAGGTCCTCCATGCCCACCAAGGGCAGGAATTCGCCACGGATGTCGCAGACTTCCCGACCGTGCACGGTCACCGTCCGGTGATCGGCAAGCCGGACGATTTCGCGGACACTCTCGATCGGCGCCGCGAACACCGCCTGCGGCAGCTGGAAGAGCATGCAGCGGGTGATGGTGAGCGTCAGCGGCAGGCGGATGGCGAACGTCGTTCCGAGGCCGGGGAGCGACGTCACCTCGATGGCGCCGTTGAGTTGCCTGACCTTGGTGCGAACGATGTCCATGCCCACGCCACGGCCAGAGACGTTCGACACCGCCGACTTCGTGCTGAAGCCGGGCTCCCAGATGAGGTCGATGGTCTCGGCCTCGTCGAGGCCCGCGGCCTCCTCCTGCGTGAGCATGCCACGGTCGATCGCCGTCTGCCTGACACGGCGGATGTCGATCCCACCGCCGTCGTCCTCGACCGTGATGAACACGTTGTTGCCCCGGTGCGAAGCCGTCATCCGCACGGTCGCCGTCTCCGGCTTGCCGTGGCGGATCCGAATGTCCACCGGTTCGATACCGTGGTCGATCGAATTGCGGATCAGGTGGTTGAGCGGGTCGCCCAGCTCGTCGATCATCCGCTTGTCGAGCTCGGTCTTCTCCCCCACGAGTTCGAGGGAAACCTTCTTGCCAAGTTCATTGGCAATGTCGCGGACCGACCGCTTGAACCGCGAGAAGAGCGGCCCCACGGGCACCATCCGCGTGCTGAGCACAGCCTGCTGCAGGCTTTTCGAAACCCGCGTGAGCTGGTCGACAGCGGCCACCAGTTCGGTGAAGGTGCGTCGGCCCTCGTTCCAGGCGTGCGTCTGCTGCTTCAGCAAGTCAAGCTGGTCTGCCAACTCCCGCGACACGGCGGCCAGATCGACGTTCACGCCATGGTCCAGCGTATGGATCACCCCGCGCAGCGAGTCGGCGACCAGCGACGACCGCCCCGAGTGGGCCGACTTCCGGAAGAGCGGCCCCATCGTGCCGAGCACCTGGCTGAACCGTGCCCGATTCACGAGGAGTTCACCCGCGAGATTCAGCAGCACGTCGAGCCGGTCGACGTCGATCCGCAACGTTTCGGCCAGCGGCGCCGCGGCCGCGGGCTCAGCCCGGCGCAGGCCCGCATCCACGACCATCTCCGGTGGCGACGCATCGGCTGCGTGGCCCGCATCCGCTGCGGATGCACGCGTTTCCGCGGGATCGTGGACCTCGACGACGAGCCGCTGGACACCGTCTGCATTGGCCGCGGCTTCGATCGAGGCCCGCTCCGCCGCGGAACTGACTTCGATGTCGATCACGGCCAGGTCATGCACACTGGCCAGAAGTTCCCGTGGCGGATCGGACGCCAACACCTCGCCGACCGCGGCCAGGCGGGCCAGGATCAGCTCGGCCTTGAGTTCCGCCATCTGCAGACCTGCGGCGAAGTGAACGGTGATTCGCCACAGTCGGACATCGGCGGCAGCGGCGGCCACCGGATTCACGCGAGCAGCAGCCACGGGCAGGGCAGGGGAGGGCGGGTCCGCGGCGTGTTCGAGGGCCCTCACCTGATCGAGCAACTCGCCGGCGCTTCCCAGGGGCTCTCCCCTGCGGAGGTGTTCGTTGCAATCCCGCAGGAAGTCGATGCAGCGGAGGACGACGTTCATCGTCGCGGCGTCGAGCGTTCTTTTTCCGGAACGCAGCCGCACGAAGTGGCTTTCCAGGTGGTGGGCGAGCGAGGTGATACGATCGAGCCCCAGGAGCGCCGACGACCCCTTGATGGAGTGGAGCAGTCGAAAGGCCTCGTCAAGCTGTCGGCCGTCGGACGGGTTTGCCTCCAGGGCAAGGAGCGTCTGCACGAGCCCGTCGAGCTGCTCGCCCGTCTCGTCGAGGTAGAGACGCAGGTAGTCCCCCATCTCGTCGGCGGGCAGGTCATCGGGAAATGCCACGTCGCTCATCGCGCAACCTTTACGGGAGGTGCTGTCCGTGTTGCCGTGGCTTCCGTCATGGCACTCCTCACGGCTTCTGGTAGAGAAAGCTCGAATGCCTGCGGAGATCGCCGAGCATGTCGTAGATGCCGTCGGCCGGCCCCACCACGAGATAGCCCCCGGGAGCCAGCGAGGCAACGAGATTGCGGACCGCGGTCACCTTCGAAGCACGGTCGAAGTAGATCAGCACGTTGCGGATGAAGATGCAGTCGAACCCGGACTCGCCGAGTGGCTGCAGCAGATTGTGCCGTTGGAATTCGCAGAGCGCCGCCACCGCGGGCTTGACCATCCACGTCTCTTCCTCGACCGCGACGAAGTGCTGCTGCAGCCGCTCGGGGCTGACCTGCTCGAGCGAACGCTGCCGGTATTTCCCGGCTCTGGCCTGGGCGATCACCGTCTCGCTGATGTCGGTGCCGAGCACGGAAAGCCGCCAGCCCGGGAGCCGCTGCCGGGATTCCACGAGGCAGATCGCCAGCGAGTAGGCCTCCTCCCCGGAACTGCACGCCGCCGACCAGACACGCAGCGAGCGGTCGTGAAGGCCGGCCGCGGCCCGCCCCGTGATGTCGTCGAGAAACGGACCGCCGAACCATTCGAAATGGCCGCCCGTGCGAAAGAAGTGGGTCTCGTTGGTCGTCACCGCGTCGATGAACGGCTCCAGCTCGCCGGGCAGCTTCTTCGCCACGAGCAGCCGGTAATACTCCTCGAAGGAGTCGAGACCGAGGTCCCGCAACCGACGGCGAATACGATTGCTCAGCAGCGTGATCTTGCCATCCTGCATGCGAATGCCGGTCTGGCGGTAGATGAACTGCTGAAACAGGCTGAACTGTTCGGGCGTAAGTTTTTTCAGTTCCCACACGGCAGACTCTGACGCCGTTGACACCGGCAGTTCGCGGCTGAATGTGACCAGTGTCGCCCATGATACCCCACGGCCGCGCATGCGTGGCCCCATGCCGCCGGCCTCACACGGTGAACCGCTTGATGAGGTCGCGGAGCCCCTGCGCCTGGGCGCCGAGCTCCTCGGCGCTGGCGGCCATCTCCTCGGCCGAGGCGGCATTCGACTCGGTCGTCTGCGAGACCGACCGAATCGCCATCTTGACCTCGGCGGCATTGGCCGACTGCGAACCGGTCGCGGCGGCGATCGACGCGATACCGGTGGCGGTCTTGCCCACGGCAGTCACGATCGCCGTCAGGGAACCACCGACCTTCTCCGAAAGGCTGGCCCCTTCCTGCACCCGCTTGGTCGATTCCTTGATGAGTCCGGTGATCTCCTTGGCGGCCTCGCTGGCCCGCTCGGCGAGCTTGCGGACCTCGTCGGCCACCACCGCGAAGCCAAGGCCGTGCTCGCCGGCACGGGCTGCCTCGATCGCGGCATTGAGCGCCAGCAGGTTTGTCTGGCTGGCGATCTCGCTGATCACCTGAATGATGTCGTTGATCTGTTCGGACGACTTCTGGATCAATCCCATCGACGTGACGGCCTCGAACACAGCGGTTCCACCCGCCTGGGCCAGTTCGGACGTCTCCTCCGCCTGCTGCCTGCTGTCTGCTGCACTCTTCGAAATCGACTCGATCGAGGCTACGAGCTGCTCGACCGCAGCGGTCATTTCCTCGACGCTGGCCGCCTGCGATTGCGAACCCTCGCTCAGGCTGCTGGCACTTTCGGCGATCATTCGGGCACCGTCGTTCTGCTGGTCGGCGGCCTCGGCGATCTGCTTCACCACGCCCCGCAGGTCGCGAAACATGCTCGCCGCGTTTCCGGCCAGCCTGCCCATGTCGTCGTCCCCCGAAAAACTGATCGTGGCGGTCAAGTCGCCGTGCGAGGCCAACGTAAAGACGTCGACGAGTTCCTTCACTTTGTGCTCGAGATCGGTCTTTGCGGCCACCAACTCCGTCTGAGCAAGCTCCTCGCGCTCCTTGGCACGAACCTGCTCGGTGATCACCTCCCAAGTCACCATCGGGCCCATGTAGTGGCCATCGGCATCCCTCAGGGCCGTGACGCTGAGGTCGAGCACCTCGTCGCCCAGCTTGATCGGCACGCGGTGCGGAAGGTTGCCCGGGTCGGAGACGATTGCCCGCTGCCGCTCCGGCTGGCGGTGGAAGATGTCGATCGACTTTCCGACGATCTCATCCACCGGACACGGCAGCAGATGCTGAAGGCCTCGCAGGGCGGTGTAGGACGCTGGATTCATGTAGACGATCTTGAAGGAGCGGTCGGCGAGGATGAGCCGAACCGAGGTATTCTCGACCATCTGCGTGTATCGCTGCATCATCGCGCGGTCGGCATCCCCGGCAAGCACCTTTTCGGTCACGTCGATCGCCAGCTTGACCACGCCCACGGGCTTGCCCCGCTGGTCGCGCACCGGGCTGTACGTCGCCTGCAACCAGATCGGGCGGCCATCGCGCGCCACCCGGCGAAATTGTCCCGCCTGAAACTCACCGCTACGGAGCGATTCCCAGAACCGGCGATACTCGTCGCTGCCGCGGACATCTTCCCCGACGAACATGCCGTGGTTGCGGCCGAGCACCTCGGCACGGCTGTAGCCCACCAGTTGGAGAAAGTTTTCATTGGCGTCGACGATCGTGCCGTCGAGACCGAACTCGATCCGTGCCATCGAACGATCCAACGCGTTGAGGATCGGTCGCGCAGCCATGCCCTTCGAAATCGCCATGTTCAACCAGCTCCAAGAGAGGACCGGGGATCCCTGACGCCCTGCAGGCTGACACGATGAACCTCGTCAAGATTGGCGGGGTCGAGCAGCTGATCGACGTCGAGGAGAATGAAGAGGTCGTCGCCCACGCGGGCAAACCCATCGATGAATCTTCGGCCGGCGGCCATGATCGTGTCCGGCGCCGCCTGAATCTGATCCGGTGAAACCCGCATCACGCGGGATACGGAGTCGACGTTGCAGCCCATCGTCCGCGGGCCGACATTCACGACGACGGTGCGGGTTTCCGCATCGATCTCCTTGGATTCGAGCCCGAACAGGACACGCAGGTTGATGATCGGGATGATCGTTCCACGGAGATTGCTCACGCCATCCATATAGGAGGGCACCTCGGGAATACGCGTGATGCCGGCGGGAATGACGATCTCCTGGATCCGCTCGATGCGGAATGCGTATTTTTGACCGGCGAGCTCGAAGCCGACGAACTGCGCGGCACCGGTGGTCGACCCGGGTGTCCGCCGATGGCCTGCAGGTGCGGTATCCATGCAATCAATCCAGTGCGTCTCGAACCGCAGTGCTTGCCCCGCCCTTGCGGCGGGCTGCCACGACGCCGGCGGAATTCCCATCGGAGCCGGCCCGTCCTGCACGCACAGTTGGTATAGCCTGCGTTTACACGCCGATCAAATGCCGCCATCGGGGAATATTCACCAGCCGGCGCATCCCGCACGACCGGCCTAAAGCGTCGTGACTTGCTTCCGCTTCCTGCACTCTTTCGGCATACTGTCGGCCCGCGCATCCGTCACTTCGTCCCCCCAAAAAAACAATGTCCCTGCCGCTCACCATCGTGGTCGCCGATGATTCGGCACTCTATCGACAGATGCTGATCAACGTGCTGCGGCGGATCGACGGCGTCGAGGTCGTCGGGGTGGCGGTCGACGGAGGCGAGGCCGTGGCGAAGGTCCGCAGCCTCAGGCCCGACGTCGTCACGCTCGACGTCCACATGCCGGTCATGGATGGCATCGCCGTGCTGCGGGAGCTGCGGAAGGATGGCAGTCAGGCCCGGGTGATCATGGTGAGCAGCCTGACGGGTGCGGGTGATCCCGCCACGGTGGAGGCTCTCATGGAGGGTGCCTTCGACCACGTGCTCAAGCCGATCGGATTGGAGCCTCACCTGGCCCGCGAGAACATCCGGCAGTCATTGGCGGAGAAACTCCAAAACGTACGGGCTGCGGCCCACCCTGCGGCCTTCGCGGCTACCGGGTCGTCGACGAAACACGCGGACCGTGATCTGCCGCGAGCCGATCTGCCCTACGACGCCATCGCGATTGGCACCTCGACCGGCGGTCCGGAGGCGCTCCGGTCGGTCATCCCGCGCCTTCCAGGGGGCATGCCGTTTCCGATCTTCGTCGTGCAACATATGCCGGCGATGTTCACGCCTACACTTGCGGCGCGGCTCAACGAGCTTTCGGCGGCGACGGTGGTCGAGGCTGACAGCGGCATGCTGGCCGAGCCGGGCGGCGTGTACATCGCACCGGGCGGAAGGCATCTCCGGCTGGCGAGGCGCGACCACGGCGTGGTCTGCGTTATCGACGAAGCGCCCCCTCGGCTCGGCTGTCGTCCGTCTTTCGACAACCTGCTCGAGTCGGCGGTCGATATCTATGGAAAACGGCTGCTGGCGGTTGTGCTCACCGGCATGGGATGCGATGGTCTGGACGGCTGTCGCCGGGTGAAGGCGGCGGGCGGCACGGTGATCGCCCAGTCTCACGAGACCTGCACGGTCTACGGCATGCCCAAAGCCGTCGTCGAGCATCGGCTGCCCGATGCGGTCTTGCCGCTCGTGGCGATTGCAGA
The DNA here is from genome assembly GCA_964581055.1 of uncultured Candidatus Kuenenia sp. GTDB lineage: Bacteria > Planctomycetota > Planctomycetia > Pirellulales > UBA1268 > CAMCQY01. The sequence continues at coordinate 13,121 of CAZOMJ010000055.1, read as the reverse complement.
TGCGATCCGGCTGGGCCTGCCGGACTCCGCTCACGCGAGGCCATCGGCGAGGCCTTCTTCCGCGACGTAGATCCGCCGGCTTCCGCGACCGAGATCGGCCAGTTGCGACAAACCAGCGACGGGTGCGGAACCTATTCGCGTTCGCGGGACGCCAGGCCGATCGCCTCGGCGACGGTCTTCCTGCCTCGCCTTTCCTTGCCCGCCATGGGGCCCTCCACGCCCCCGGAAGGCCACTCGGCCGGGTCGGCGTAGAGACCGTCGTCGTGGAAGTCGCGCTTCAGTCTCGCGATCTCCGCCTTGAGCGCTGCGAACGTGTTGGCCACGCCGGGCGACTTCGCCTCCGTGACGTCGAACAGAAGATTGTGCTGCTCGCGCGGATCGGCGACCAGATCGAACAGTTCCCAAGCGTCCTGCTTCCAGTAGTGGATCAGCTTGTGCGTGTTTGTCCTCACGCCGTAATGGGCCCGCGTGTTGTGGTGCCCGGGATCGTGGTAATAGCGGTAGTACACGCTTCGCCTCCAGCCGGCGGGCTTTTCACCCTGCAGGAGCGGCTTCAGGCTCTTTCCCTGCATCGAATCGGGAATCGGCAGGCCGGTCAGGTCGAGGAATGTCGGCGCGAGGTCGATATTCGCCACGAAGCCGTCGGGCGTGATGCCCTTCTCGATGCCCGGCCCGCGGGCGATGAGCGGCACCCGCAGGCCCGGCTCGTACATGAACCGCTTGTCGTAGAGGCCGAGGTCGCCGAGATACCAGCCGTTGTCGGTGGAGTAGATCACGATCGTGTCGTCGGCCAGCCCGGCGGCGTCGAGATAGTCGAGCAGCTTGCCGACGTTGTCGTCCACGCCCTGCACGCATGCGAGGTAGTCCTGCATGAACCGCTGGTATTTCCAGCGGACGAGGCCGTCGCCCGCGAGTCCCGCGGGCGGCTCCCGCTTCAGGTCGCGAGCGGTGAGGTCGCGGGCGATCGTCTGCCTGTTGTCGGGGAGCGCGGTCGGACGCGTCGCATAGCGGTCGAACAGCGTCTGTGGCTCGGGAAACACGGCGTTCTCGAACTTCGCCCTGTTCCGCTCGTCGGGCGACCATTCGCGGTGCGGCGCCTTCTGGTGGAGCATGAGGAAGAACGGTCTGTCGGCCGGCCGCGTCTTGATGAACTCGATGCCGAGATCGCCGGTGATGTCGGTGCAATGCCCTTCGATCGTGAGCGAGCCCCCGGGCACGATGAACGTGGGATTCCAGTAGTCCCCCTGCCCGGGCAGCACGACCCAGCGGTCGAAGCCCGTGGGATCGGTGCCGAGGTGCCACTTGCCGATCATGCCGGTGTGATAGCCCCCTTTCTGCAAATGCTTCGCGACCGTGTCGCGGGAGCCGTCGAAGGTGTTGAACACCGGCACGCCGTTCCTGTGCGAATACTGGCCCGTGAGGAGCGTCGCCCGACTCGGCGAGCAGATCGAGTTGGTGACGAACGAGTTGGTGAACCGGGCCCCGGCCGCGGCGAGCCGATCGAGGTGGGGCGTGGCGTTGACCTTCGAGCCGTAGCAGGAGATCGCATGCTGGGCATGGTCGTCGGAGAAGATGAAGACGATGTTGGGCCGCACGGCTGGCCTCGGGCGGATCGCGAGCGGCACGAGCCGCACCTCCCGTATGTCGCAGCAGGCGGCCTTGAGAATCGTCTTTGGCTGGATGCGGATGCCGTGCTCGCCCGCGGCGAGATGGACCCGGCCCACGGCCCGTGGCGTGAACGCCTGGAAGTGCCCCGTCTCCTCGACGGTGAACTCGATCGGTGCGGGGACGCCGCCACGGTCGGCATCGACCATGACCGCCATCACGCTGCCCCCCTGTCCGGCACCGCAGCCCTGCAGCACCTCGATCTCGTAGTCGCCCGGCCGCGACACGGCGAACGTCCACTCTGCGGCATCACTGGCCTGCGTCCAGTAGCCGAGCGTCTGCTTATGGGGCTCCGGTTCGTACCGCAGCTTCGTGCCGCGGACCGTGGCCGCGCGGCCGTGCAGCACGATCGCGCCGTCGTCGGCCCGCGCGGCGATCGCGAGCAGCGCGATCGCAACCGACAATGAGATCCGCGGCATGGTTCGTGGTGGGGTTCGTGGCATGGTTCCTCCTGCAGCCGCCGGATTGTAGCCAACCGAGCCGTCGACCGGCATGTGACCTGTGAAGATATGGCGGGAGCGGGGCAGGGGGCCGTCGTATCACTTTCCACTTCGGAGGCTTGCCCAATGGCTCGTACTGCTGTCACCGGTCAACACGTTCGTGATGTGATGACCTTTCATGCCGTGACCGTCATGCCGGACGACTCGGTGAAAGACGCCTTGGATCTGCTGGTTGCCAACAACGTCGCCGCCTTGCCGGTGGTCGATGAGGCACGTCGCTGCGACGGTGTGATCCCGCTCTCGGACCTGCTCGGGCTGGTATCGCTTCAGCCATCCCTTTGCACGGTGACCTGCGAGACGTCATCAGTCGATTGTCACCGATGCAATCCGCCGGCAACTCCGGTGTATATGATGCCGGGCCTGTCACCAACATCACCACCCCGCTCGTCAGCATCGTGATCCCCACCTACGCCCGCCCCGAGCAGTTGCATGACTGCCTTCGTGCGCTCGCCCGACAGACGATGGCTGCAGACGCGTTCGAGGTGGTCGTGGTCGACGACGGCAGTGCCACAACGTGCTCGTGGGCAGCATCACCTTCAATGGCCTGAGGGACGAACTCTTTGCCACGACCAGCCAGATGACGAGCGGTCGGCCACTGCGGCTGGTGCCAGCGGCCATGCGGATCAGGCACCATGCGAGACGACCTCAGCCTCATTCGACACCTGCCGCAGCATCTGCGGCGTCATCGCGGGCTCGGCCGGAAGGCACAGATAGTCTCCACTGTCCTGCTCTGGCAGGCGGCAACCGCCGCAGGGTTTTTCCGCGAGGCGGCCGCCCGACGGTTTGGCGGCAGACCGGTCGGCAACTGAGCCCACATGGTGCTGATTGGGGAATGTTGGCCAATCCAGCACGCGTGAACTGAGCTTCACTGGTGTGGGAACTGACGCGATCCTTCATCAGACTCTGCGGCAGGGCGTTGGCACGAGCTCGCCGCGATTTTGAAAAGGAGACCATGGGGACGGGAAGGCCGCCTCAAAACGGCACGTCATCGTCACCGGCCTCGGCAAAAGCGTTGTTGGGATCGATGGCATCGTCCTGACCGTCATGAGCCCGCCCGCTCCCGGACAACCGTTTGAACGAGAGGCCCTCGGCACTCAGGAAATATTTGGCCTCGCTGGCCTCATCCTTCTGCCAACGGCGGCCACTCAGGCGGTAGGTCACCTCGATCTCTTCTCCCACGGCCAGATCGTCCACCGCATCGCAGCCATCCTTCACGAACTCGACGGGAATGAAGTTGGTGAACGTGCCCTTGGATTGCTCGAGCACCACCAGGCGCTTGCGAAAGCCCTTCTGCCCGAAGGTCTTGGTCTCCTCGATCAAGTGGACGACGCCGCGGACGGTTGGGTCTTTCATGGAGTGTTGGCCGTTGGTTCTCTGTGGTCGAGCTCCAGCACCGCTGCCTCGCGGGCTGTTCGGGCGAAAGCGTACCACACGCAGCCAACCACGCTCGCCAGCAGGGCTCGGAGTCGCCTGCCGCCGCTTTCCGCTGCCCGCGAGCCAGCACGCACCACCCAGAAAAAGCGGCCGGGGGGGTATTTCAACCCCGACCGCCGTTCTCCTTCCCTCCCCGTGCTCAGCCACCCAACGCCCGTCACCTGTTGGCGTCGCGGGATTCTTCGAGCCATTCAGCAGGTCGCGCCGCTCGGGCCGTGAGCAGTTCCCCGTCGGCATGGGAACGCTCGGGCGGGAGGTGGGGTATGCTCCGTCTTCTCTCATGCTGGATTCAGACGCAGAACATTCACCGAGGAAGCCGGAACGATGCCGCAGTTTCAGATCGAGGGCGAAGCCGAGGTTTTTGAAGACGCCGAGGAAATCGACGTGCAGGGCGAGGTTGCCCGCTACTCGTTCGTGACGGCCGAGAAGAGTGCCAGTGACGACAAGACGGTCATCATCACGCCGGTCGCCCCGAAAGACTTGAGCGAGTTCGAAGGCGTACTGTTCCAGATCGATATCGATGAAGAGGAAGACGCCGTGATCCTTCGGCAGGTCCAGATGTTCTTCTGGCCGTGGGAAGACGACGAGCCCGAGATCACCTGACACGAGAAGACCGCCATGCTCGATCGCAGTGCCGGCGTAGTGCCGCCCAAGAAGCAATTGCTGGACTGGGTGAACTCCGTCGATGATTCAGATGGAGTCACGGCGATCGCGTGATTGTTCCAGTCACTTTGCATGGCTGTAGGAGTAGTTTCCCGCGATGACTTGCCGGGCTTCCTCGGTGAGTTCAGGAAAATGCTCCCGAAGGCCGTCTCCCACTGCCCGGTCGAAGTCCTGATCGGACAGCATCCAGTTGGCATTCAAAGCCCTGCTGACGCGGCCGGAGAAAAACTGCTCCTGAAGCCGGATTCTCTCGACGTCGGCCTCGGGACCGAATGCATTGCGGAGCCAGCTCAGACGGGTTTCCAACGAACCGACAGGGTTGTATCCGACCGGCTGATCTGGTCTCCGAGGCCCCGAGTGATACGCCACGATCGCTCGGCTCATGTCTTCCGGCGTCAGCCCGCAGTATTTGCCGGGCGGGATCCCGTACTGTCGCTCAAGCGACTCGAATTCCTGCCCGTCGATCTCCTCGGTCATGGGATAGCTCCTGGCTTCTCGGCCGCGTCGAACACCGGCTTCCGCGATCTGGGCCAACGCGGAGGCCAATGAGCCGCCCACGTCGATCACACGGCAGCCGGCTTCGAGATCAGCCACGATTGGGAAACCGATCGAGCCTACCCGAATATGGAAGCTTGATGCCCCGCCTCCGAAAACCGCGATTTACAGAAGAGATGTTGCTTTATCCGACGGGCTGCCCGGATACGGAGAAGGCCTGCTCAGAGCGTGAAAAACCAGCCACCGCGTGGCGGTTTGACAAGAGTTGCAGCATCGCGGAACGGCCTGCGGGGCCGCCAACGGATCGACGATCCGCCCGATCGGCTGCTTGTCACCCGGCAAACGATTGCCCAAGTGCCGTGGACTGTTATAACGCCTAGGGGAAGCGACCAACTGGCGGCTTCAGGAATAGTTCACCCGTCGTTTGTTTGGCCAGCTCCGGGAAAAATGCCACGAACCAACCTTCCCTAACGGAGGCAGCGTTTCGGAGCGGATTCGGTCAGGGGCACCGGGCTCGCGGAACGGCACCGCGAGGCTGCGGTCTTTCCTCTGGATCGCGCTGTCCGACCAAATCGGAGCTCACGCCACGACACCATGCCATCCCCGACCATCACCGTCGTCATTCCCTCGCACAACCGCCCGGACGCCGTCGTTCGCTGCCTAGACGCTCTCGCGGCACAAACGGTCGCCGCGGGGAGTTTCGAGGTGATCGTGGTCGATGACGGCAGTCAGCCGCCCCTCACGATCGACGCCTCGCGTTGGACGGCGCGGTTTCCGCTCACGGTGATCCACCAACGGAATACCGGCCCCGGCGGCGCCCGCAACCGGGGAGTCGCTGAGGCGCGAGCAGAGTTCCTCGCCTTCACGGACGATGACTGCCTGCCGGAGCCGACATGGCTCGATCGCCTGCTCGCCACATTGCGGGATTCCCCCGCTGCCCTGGTCGGCGGATCCACGCGCAACGGTCTCTCCGACGACATCTGTGCCGAAACGAGCCAACTCATCGTGGAGTTGGTGTACCGGCATTTCAACAGCGACCGCCAGCGGGCTTATTTCTTTGCGAGCAACAATTTTGCCTGCGCGCGTCACTCCTACGAGGCTTCGGGAGGGTTCGACCAGGGCTTCCGTCTCGCCTCTGAGGACCGTGACTTCTGCGATCGCTGGCGGATGAACGGCGCCCCTCTCATCTGGCGGGAAGACGCGTGGATCGAGCATCGTCATGCCCAGACGTTCCGCGAATTCACCAGCCTGCACTTCCGCTACGGGAAAGGCGCCTGGCAATACCAACACACCCGATCGCGGAGGCAATCAGGCTCCATGACGGAGGATATGGCGTTTCACATGACTCTGATCCCAACCACCGCCCGCCTCCTGGCTCGCTACCCATTGGGGAAACGAACCCGCATCGCCTTCCTGCTCGTCTGGTGGCAGATCGTCAACGCGCTCGGTTTCTTCGCCGGCATGCGACGCCGCACATGAATGCCATCCGTCCCGACAATGATTCCCGATGCGATTGTCTCGACGTCCCATACGTTCTCCAGAAACCCCGTCACATGACGCCCTCCCGAAACACTCCAGCGACCGCGGGAACAGTGAGTGTTGTCGTTGCCAGCGATCGCGGCTACGCCATGCCGTTGGCAGTCACGATTTGTTCCGTGCTGCGGACGCTCGGTCCGGGGGTGGGGCTCGATCTCCATGTCATCGATGTTGGGATCGGTGCGGCGGGGCGGGCACGTCTGCTTGAGTCGTGGCGTGACGAGCGACTCACGGTCCACTGGCATTCCGTAGATCGTCTCGCTCTCAAACACCTACCGGTCTCCGACCACATTACGCCTGCAGCCTATGCGAGGCTCTTCGCGCCGCGCCTGCTCCCGACGGAACTGTGCAGGGTAATCTACCTCGACTCCGACCTGCTGGTACTCGAAGACCTGGCGGCACTCTGGGCCGAGCCGATGGCTGACGCGGCTTGCCTCGCCGTGCCCGATTTGGGTTGCCCCTGGGTCGATTGTGCTGCCACGCTTCCGAACTATGCCCGTTGCCGCCAGTACCTGGCCGTTCACCCCGCGATTCCCAATTACCGCGACGTAGGCATGTCGCCGGATGCGCCGTATTTCAACAGCGGGGTTATGGTCATGGATCTGGACCGGTGGCGGGCCGCCGACATCACGCAGGGCGCCTTGGATATTCTCAGTCGAAACCGCCAGCATGTTCTCTTCCACGATCAATATGCCCTCAACGTGATTCTCCATCAGCGCTGGCGTCCGCTGGCGCTGTCATGGAACCAGGGAGCGCACGTCTACAGATATCCTACCTGGCAGGACAGTCCGTTCGATCTGACGTCGCTGTCCGCCTGCCGCTTTGAGCCGCGGATTGTGCACTTCACGTCCGAGGCGAAGCCGTGGCTCTATGGCAACTCACACCCTTATCGTTCGCTGTTCTTCGCAGTGCTCGACGAGACCGCGTGGCGGGGATGGCGACCGCGAACGCCAGCCCATCGCCGCCTGCGAGAGGCTGCTGGGGCACTCTACCGTAGCCTCACCCTCAGCCGTTGAATCTCACCGCTACACCCCGTTGGAGTTTTCGCAGCACATGGGGATAACCATGATCAGGCCGTTGGAATGGATCGCCAAGCAGATCCTCGACCGGGTGGCCGCCAATGATCTAATTTACGCGGCGTTCGATCACTCGATCGGACGCGGTGTCGGTTATGTGCAGCATGTGCGCCGTTTGATTGAAAGGAATCGCAACTCCGGCCACTCCCCTCTCGAGAAGGCGTTTCTCAACGACCGGATCTCCGATCTGGTGGTCAGGCATGGTCCGTTCCGGGGCATGCGTTACCCGCAGGCGAGATCCGTCGGCAGCACTGTGGTTCCCAAGCTCATCGGGTCATACGAGAAGGAAATTCACCCCTTCATCGACCGGATCTGTGCTGTTCCCTACACCGCGATCGTGGATATCGGGTGCGCCGAGGGGTATTACGCCATCGGATTGGCGATGCGGATCAGCGGCGCGACGGTGTATGCCTTCGATACTAGCACCGAGGCTATTGCCCTTTGCAGGGCCATGGCCGAACTCAACGGCGTTTCCAGTCGTGTCGTTACCGGCGAATTCTGTTCCCCCGAGACGCTGGTGTCCTTGGATCTCGGCTCGCGGGCCTTGATCGTTTGCGACTGCGAAGGCTTCGAGGGGACGTTGTTCACAAGGCAGACCGTGGGGGCGTTGGCCGATCACGACGTGCTCGTGGAGTTGCACGATTTTCTCGACATTGAGTTGTCGTCGTCGATCCGCGAGGTCTTTTCGGAAACCCACGACATCCATGCGGTGAAGAGCGTGGACGATCTCGAGAAGGCCCACACCTACGTGTATGGGGAGCTCGAGGGCTTCGATCTGGCTTCCAGGAAGATCCTCCTGGCAGAAACGCGTGCCGCGGTCATGGAATGGTTTTTCATGACTCCACGGCGCCGGTGAATGCCCGGTGATTCCGGGAAAGTGCATCGGTGGCAATCCCCCAGTCGCCATCAAAGACGAGTTTCCTACGACGGATGGGGGGGGCTCCTCGGCGTCGCGTTCATCCGTAATCGGTCACGCCACGGCCGTGCACTGCGGATCAATAATCCTATGAGGCCGCACGGTACTTTGGTCAGTCAGAGGCCGATCACGTTCGTGCACCGTCCACGCCGGCACGCACACCTGTACAACCGTGTTCACGAACGCCCGCACCCTGGCCCCACGTTGGGAACGGCGTCATCGCGACTTCACACAAAAGCTCTTTCTTCATGCGACGCATCATCCTGCACATCGGCATGCCAAAGACTGGCACGACCTCGATACAGGTAAGGGATAATCGGGGACGGGAGCGAATTCCAATCCCTGCCGTGGAATGACCCGCAGCAAAATTCGCTCCCGTCCCCATTTCCGAGCGACTGACACTCCACAACCTCGCCCAATCCTGCCCGCCCAATCCTTGTGGAGCCGATTGGCCACAATTACGCTCAACGGGTCGAATGGCGAGTGTCGTTCGTCGATCGAAACTGAGCCCAGCCGCGGTCGTGGTGTGCCGCAGCACCACGTCGCACTGATCACAACGTGGAAGAGCCGCGATGACATTCTGGCGTACTCTCGGCCACCTCTGCGTTGGCGGACGGCATCATTCTTCCCGCCAGCGCAAGTCGGCTTGCCGCCTGTTGTTGGAGCCTCTGGAACAGCGGCAGGTGTTTTCGTCGGCGGACGGCAACGGCCCCGTGCTGACCGCCATCACGAGCACGCCAGGAAGTAGGTCGCTTGTTCTGACCTTCGATGGGCCGGTGCTCTCCAGCACGGCCACCGACCTTTCGAACTATTCTATCACCGCACCCAATGGCGGAAATCCACAGGTGGTGACGTCCAGCGGGCCGCCGGTGAGGGTCGTCGCCGCGCAGTACGGTGACATCTCGACAACATCCTCCCAGGTCACTCTGACGCTCGCGCGTCCGCTGCAGCAGGGCATCTTCTATCGCATCTTCGTCAATGGCGAGTTGCCCATCACCAACGGCAACCCGGCCTCGAATCCCCTCACCGGCGGTGGGGGCGCCGGCAATCCCAGCAACGGCGTCACGTTTGACGGCGACAACGACGACACGGCCTGCGGAAACTTCTACGGATTGTTCGCCGTGGGGAGACGACTGGCGTTCACCGATTTCAGTGGTGATCGGGTGGTTTTGGCAGCCACCGGAGGCAGCGGCCTCAACGTCTGGCGTGAACTCAACGGAGACATCGATCAGATCACCGTGCTGCCCGGCGCGACTGCCCTTTCCGGCTCGGTGGTTGTGGGCAGGGGCAGCAGCGGCACGGTTCCCATCGGTTCGGTGACCATCCCTGTTCCATCGCCGCTGGTGCTCAATGGCGCCGCGAATCAGCTGCCCGCGTCATTCGTCATGGTGCCGTCGGGCGGGCTGACTGCCCCAGCGCCGCAGCCGACGGCCACGTCGCCGACCCCGGTGGTCGCCACCAGCGCGAACCTGCCCTACACGCTGAACATCACGCCGGTCAGCAGTCCCGGCATCGCACTCCTGCCCGGTATCCAGTCTGGCGTCTATGCCCAGACGGCTCCCACAGCCGCCTATCCAAGCGGCCTGTGGCTTGTGTTCGGCGGCCGAACCAATGGCCTGCACAACTTCTCGCCCAGCGGCGAGCAGAGCTTCCCTCCCAGTTTTCAGAACGGCGTGATCTACGTCATCAATCCCGTTAACTGGCAGGTCTGGTCGCGACCCTGGAGCCAGACCAATGTGTCGGCCTCCATCTCCAGTTCCCTGAGTTCGACAAACCAGGCGTATTACGCGAATGGTGACACGCTCTACATGGCGGGCGGTTACTCCGTGCCCGACACGGTGAACTTCACCGGAGACGTCAGCTCGCTGAGCAGGGACATCACCGTCACGAGCGGCCTGGAGAATCTTGCAGTCGGGCGGACCGTGTCGGGAGTCCTGCCGTTTCCATCTGGCGAGTCGATTTTCCTTCCGGGCACGAAAATCACGGCCATCAACGGCAGCACGGTCACGGTGAGCAGCGCCGCGGTGGTGAATGCGACGGGCGCTTCCATGGCCGCGTTCAACAGGAACTTCACGACCTACGGCACGCTGACGGGGTTGAGCATCAAGGGGCTGGCCCAGGCGGTCATCCATGGTGGCGATGTGGCCAGGCTGGCCAGGATTCGGCAGATGTCCGATTCGCGGGTTGCGGTGACGGGCGGCGGCCTGGCGGCACTGAATGGCCGGACCTACCTGGCCTTCGGCCATAACTTTCAGGGCGGCTACAACGGCGCGTCGGCCAGCATCAGCCAGGTCTACACCAGCGAGGTCCGCAGTTTCCGCATCATCGACAACGGCCGTAGCCTGGCCATCGCCAACTACCGGGCGGTGAGGGATCCGGTGAACTTTCGTCGTCGTGACGGCAATCTCGTCAGCTTCATCGGACGTGACTGCCAAGCGCAACTCGCCTACCTGGGCGGTGTCTTCACCCCCGGCAGCAGCGGTATCGGCTATCAGGCGCCGATCCTGATCGGGCGGGATGGTCGCGTCCGCATCGATGCCGCATATCAGCAGTTCTTCAGCCAATACACCACGGCGAACATTCCTCTGTATGATTCGCGCACCCGGTCCATGTACGACGTCCGGATGGGTGGCATCAGCCTCTACGACTACGCCAACGGACAACTCACCGAGGACACCGAACTGCCGTGGATCGATGACGTGACGTCACTCGTTCGGGCACGCAACGGGTCGTTCCAGGAATACATCATGGCACCTATCCCCGCCGTCACCCCGGGCAGCACCGGCAACTATGGCGCAAACGCCGCCTTCTTCATGAATCAGGCGGTGCCCGCGACCCCCAGAGGCATCATTCTGATGAGCAGGCTGCGTGGCCCGACCGTGGTGGGCTACATGTTTGGCGGGATCTATTCCACCGTGTCCAACACGTCCAGTAACACCTTCCGCGCGACCGGTGCATCGAACCAGGTGTTTCAGATCACGATGACACCGACCTGACTTGCGTCTCCTGAATGGCGGCGTGTTCTAAGTCAGGTTTTTGCCCTCCCTGATGTCCCGCGAGCATCACTTTGAGGACGTCGTCAACGGCTGCGTGCCGGAGGAAAACCGCTCGGAGGAAGGGCAGGGGAGCCCGTCGGAGTGCGACGCAAAATGCGCATCCATTGCGACGCGAAATGCGACTCCGCAGGCGTCCGCATCCGGCAGCACGGAGCCGCACAAAACGCCAGAACCCGCGGTCTCGCTTGGAGTTACCGCGGGTTCCTCGGGAATCACGCCAGTTATCAAGACTGGCCCCGACCGACCGCAAGTGGGCAGCACAGGATTCGAACCTGTGACCTCTACGGTGTGAAGCCGGCCCAGTGAAGTCGTAAAAAACAAGTTCCTGCGAAGAATTGGCCCTTTCAGAATGCACTCTAGTGCGCGTTTGTTGCAAGAGGCGCGAAACGAAAACGCACTAACGGCGAAAAACGGCGAAAGCAGCCCTCAAGCCCCGTCGCCGCGAAGCACGTCTGCCGTCCCGATCAGTAGCGGCTGGCGGGCGATCTCGTCGTCGCCGGCAGGTGGGGGCGGGACCGGCTCTGACAACAGCCGATCTATTATGATGACCAGCTCCTCCAGCGCATCCAGCGTGTCATGGACGTGTTTTGCGAACACTTCCACTGAACCATTTAGGCGGACGTTATGCATGCCGAGCACCGCCTCGCGAACGCCGGGCGTTCGCAGGATCGAAAGAACCTTGAAGACCGCGAGACGAGCGTCGGTGCATTCGTCGATCACTTCGGTCGCGAGCAAATAACGCAGGTCGCCTTCCAGCCGACCCTCATCTTCAAAGCATTGTTCCGCCCAGTCTTGCAAGGCGTGGCTGCTGACCGTGAGTGGGTTGTGCGCGGCCAACCGCTTCCGATAGTCCGCGACCGTGCCACTGACGTACCGCCAGTAGAGAAAAAGCGTCGCACGCCCGATCATCTGATGGCTTTTGCGCAGTCTTGTCTCCTGCGATATCTCGACCCGCTGCGTGAACTCGCGCCACAACGAGGCGAGGAAGAGCCCAACGATCGTGATGCCCGCCGTGGCCTCGATGCTCACACAGATCTTCGCCAGGTTCCCGTGGGCGGTGATGTCGCCAAAGCCCGTGGTCGTGATCGTGATGACACTGAAATAGAACGCGTCCAGGAGCGAAAGCCGCTGGCTGAACTGGCCAGACGGCAGCAGGAAGTAGGCCGTGGCGAACAAGAGGATGGTGCCGAGGTAGGCCAAAGCCCACGTCTGCACCCGCATGTGCCATCGCCACATCGCACACCTGTCTTTCGATCGCAAGCAGATTCCCAGATAGTATTCGTCCAGCCTTGATGCCCCGGCCAACAGGGCGGGCTGTGCGGGAACGTGCGACAGCGACAGTTCGTCGGCGTGAAGGCTCGGACCCAGTCTTATTGGCGGCCCGTAGGCCGCTCCCGGCGGCCCTCTGGGCTGCATCGAGCGTGGCGTCGTCGCTGTAGCGGCTGTAGTGCCACGCCAGCCCCTCGGCGACGAGCCTCAGGCCCAGGTCGTCGCCGTCGACCTCGACGGTCGCCAGCAGCCGCCCGTAGCGGTCGTTGCCGTGGCCGTGGATGGTGGCCGTCTTGCCCTTCGCGAGCGCGGTCATCCGGTCGCGGGCCACAGTGCCGAACGGCTGCCCACGCTCGGGCGCGTCAATGCCGTCGATGCGAATGCGGTGCTGCGTGTTGCCCTCGTCAAGGGCCGTGATCGTGTCCCCGTCCGCGACGTTGACGACACGCCACTCGACGGGATCGGCAGCGTGCAGTTGCGGCACGACGGCGAGGAGCACGGCGGCGGTGAC
>CAZOMJ010000054.1:0-20777 GCA_964581055.1 uncultured Candidatus Kuenenia sp. | reverse complement strand
GATCTGCGTGCCAGTGCACGGCCCCGTCGTGGCACGTTCCCCACATGACGTCGGTGGCGTCGATCTCCGACACGACCGCGAGCACGGAATCGCTCTGCAGGAGAGAAGTCTGCGCCGATACGACGAGTTCCCACGCCCGCGAGGCACCGTCCGACGGGTGCAGTCGCCACATCGCGGTGGTCCGCAGGTGGCGGGCGTCGTCGGTTTCGTAGACCGCCGTGACGTCGTCGCCCCGCACCCAGTGGTCGGCGAGCCGACAGTCAGACCGCAGGTCGAGTCCGAGCAGATTGGCAGATCCAGTTGCATCCGAGCGAGCGAGCGTGATGCCCTGCCGCGGCTGTTCGAGATCGATGGCGGCGGGGACAACAGAATGGGCGTCGTTCATGCGGCGACCGGTGGCCTGCCAGTCGGCGGTCGGGGCTCTGGTCGATGAGGGCTGCTGGGGCGACGACTCTAATGGGTCATGCGATGGCATGGAGGTCTGGATCCTGTGACGCGGATGCGGTCGAGATGACCGGAATTCTAACGGCACATCACCCCCGCCTGACCACTTTTCCTGCTGCGGCCACTACACTGATCCGGTTTTGCTCCTCAGAAGGTCCCATCCGCGAGCGTTCCATGCAGCCGTCGATTCCTGCTCAAGCCCTCCAGATCTGTGAGGCCGCTGCCCGCGCGGGCGGCCGCGTGCTGCTCGACTGGGTCGGCAGGTTCGGCGTGTCGAACAAGGGGCCCCGCGACCTCGTCACCGAGGCGGATCTTGCCGCGCAGCGGGAGATCCGCCGGATCGTGCTGGGCGCCTTTCCCGATCATGGATTCATCGGCGAAGAGTCGCTCCCCGAGCATCCGGCGGACGGCCAGCCCGGAAACGATCGTGCTGCAGGCGGGCCGTCGCTGCGATGGATGGTCGACCCGCTGGATGGCACGAGCAACTACGTCCATGGCTTTCCTGCCTGGTGCGTTTCCATCGCCCTGACGCGGGGCGACGAGATCCTGGTAGGTACTGTCTACGATCCGATGCGGGACGAATGCTTCACCGCGCAACTCGGCGGCGGCGCCCGTCTCAATGGAAACCCCATCGCCGTCAGTGGCTGCGTCCTTCTGTCAGACGCCCTCGTCGCGATCAGTTTTCCTCCGCATCTGACGGCGGACTCTCCGGCGGTCGCCGACTTCCTCGCCGTTGTGCCTCATGTGCATTCTGCCCGCCGAACCGGCTCCACGGCGATCAACCTGGCATGGCTTGCCTGTGGGCGGCTCGACGCATTCTGGGTGCGAAAGATTGCCTGCTGGGACGTCGCCGCCGGGTTGCTCATCTTTCGCGAAGCCGGGGGCAGCCTCGGTGGTTTTGCGGATGGGCCGGCGTCGCTTGAGTGGGTGCCGCTCGATCAGCCGGCATTCATCGCCGCCTGCACACCGGAGGTTCTGGCGGAGTTGCGGACGCGGCTGGGGTAGCATGAAGGACGAGACCGAAGCAGTTCAACCCGTGGCCACAAGTTTTTAACTTGTGGAATCCGTGCCGGGGACACGGACAAGTTGAAAACTTGCCGCCACGGGGGACCGGGGACACGGACAAGTTGAAAACTTGCCGCCACGGGGAGCGGGGGGCGATTATGCCGGGCGGGGCGATTATGCGGCCGGCTCACTGCAATTCCGCGACAAAATCGGCCGCCGGCGGGTAGGCTGCAAGGTAGGTTGAAGGAAGCCGTGCGCGCTTGCGCAATCGGCACTTCTTGCCACGATCAGGCCCGGTCTCAGCCCGTGCCTGCTGCCGCACCCTATTCACGAGCCGATCCCGGGAGCCTTCCGGCCTTGATGCCGCGACGACGTTTTTTTCAGCGTGATATGCCGGTGTTGCGGGCAGTTCTGCTCGTGGCAGCGGTCGCGTTGTCGGCCGTCGGGGCTGCCGGGGCCGACACCACCACACCGCCGGCGGTGCGGGAGTCTGTGCCCGAGATCTATTACATGCAGGACGACGCGGGCCGACTGGTGCCTGTGCCCGGATTCCGCTATCGCGATTTCGTCGACCTCTTGCGGATCAAGGAGGGGCTTCCCGGGTTGCCGGAGCCTCCGCCGGCCGTGCTCGAAAACGTGGTGCTGCGTGCCACGGTGCCGTCTGCCGGTGCCGCCGATGGAACCGCAGTCGATGCGGCGCGGCCGACGACCTGCGCGGTGACGGTTGAACTCACGGTGCGGCAGTCCCGCAGCGGATGGGTGAGCCTGCCGCTCGCGCTCGACGGACTCTTGCTCACGGCGGCTCCTCGCCACGAGGGGCCTGGGCAGATCCTGCTCGCAGCGGCCGCTCCCGTCGACACCGGGGCCAGAACGGCGGCCCAGCAGCAGGCTGGCTATCGCCTCTGGATGACGGGCCCCAAGGACGGCACGGACGAAGACGTGCGGCACTCGGTCATCCTCACGGGCAACATCGCGGTGGACGCCTCGCCCACCCACGAATCGATCACGCTGCAACTGCCGCGGGCGACGGCATCACTCGTGGAGCTGAAGACGCCCAGGATCGCGCCGGAGGTGTCTGTCAGCCCGCCGTCGTTGCCGCCGCGGGTCGAGCCTCAGGCTGGCGATGGCGGCAGCAACGTGACGCTCGTCGGGCTTGCCGGCAGCGTGAAGATCCGCCTCGCTGCCGGACGGAGCGATACCGTCACCGAGTCGGTCGGCACCGAGGTGAGCAGGGCCGCCGTGCCGCAGGCGATGGTCGAAAGCCTCGTGAAGATCGACGGTCGCGTGGCGATCATCGAGGCCGGCATCCGTCTCGACAACCTTCCGCCGGAGAGCGCGACGATCCGCGTGGCGCTCCCGCCGCGGGCCACGCTTCGGAGTATCCGGAGCCCTTCCGCCCTGGTTGCCCTGGAAGGCTCCGATGGCATGCCGGAGGCGGTCCTTCGCATCGATCGTGGGGCCGATGGCCGCGCCCTGGTGGAACTGGAATGCGAGCGGCCCATCGACCCTTCCGGCCGGGAGTCCTTCGAGCCGCTGGGGTTTGCCGTGGAGGGCATCCCGTCCTGGCGGCAGTGGGGGCGGGCGAGCATCGTCGTCGAGGGCGACTGGCAGGTGGAGTGGGACGACGCGGGAGGCAATCGGCGGATCGACCCGCCGCTTTCCGCGCGGCGGCCGGGCTTCGTCGCTGCCTTCGCCTACGACGCCCAGCCCGCACGGCTGCCGCTCCGCGTGCTGCCCCGCGGCAGTCGTGTGGTGATCGAGCCCGAATACCGCTACGACGTCTCCACCACCCGCGTGGCCCTCGACGCGCGGCTGCGGGTCTCGGTGCGCGGAGCGCCGGTGTCGCGGATCGTGGTGGTGCTCGACGGCTGGGATGTCGATGAGGTCGGCCCCGCCAGCGTCGTCGACTCCGCGGCGGTCTCGTCGGAGGGCGGGCGGCTGGTGGTCCCCTTCGTGCAACCGCTCTCCGGCGACGCGGTCGTGGAAATCCGCTGCGGTCGATCGCTCGACCGCGACAGCAGCCGCGTCGACTGGCGGATCCCGGCGCCGCAGGCCGACCTCGTGGGCCCTGCCTCGATCATCATCACGTCGCAGAGCGACATCGAACTCCTGCCCGACGCCGGTGGCGTCCGCGGGCTCGTGCGACAACTGACGCCCACCACCATGCGGTCCGATGCCGAGAGGGTGGCGCTGGCCTACCGGCTCGACGGCACGGACGGCAGCTTCGAGGCAACCCGACGCTTCCTGCCCCGCCGCGTCGATGCATCCGTCGCGGCCCAGGTCGACATCGACGAGTCGGACACGATCGTGCGGGAGACGATTCGCTTCGACGTCGCGCACGTGCCGCTGGAGTTCGTCACGCTGGCCGTGCCCGAGGCCGTGATGCGAACCGGCACGCTCGAGGTGCGGCAGAACGGACTGCTGCTCAATCCCGACGAGGATGGCGACGGCCGTGCGCAAGCCGGACGGGGGGAAGATGTTGTCGCCGCCGCGGGGACGGCATCCGAGTCTGGGACAGGCCTGCCGAAGGTGCAGCTGCGGGCGATGCTGGCCATGCCGCTGTTGGGCGCGGGGGACGTGACCGTGGAGTATGAACTGCCGACGACCGCCGTCGCACCGGAGTCGACCGTGGCCGAGGATCTGCCGCTGGTTTTGCCTGCGGCCACGAGGATCGGCCGCCAGTCGATCGCGCTGACCGTGCCGGAGACGTTGTCGATCGACGTTCGCGGCGATGCCTGGAAACGAGACGTCGCCTCGCTGGGATCGATCGCCAGCCGCACCTGGACGACCGCCCGGTCGCAGGAGATCGTGCCGTTGGCGATTTCGGCACGCAAACGTTCGGCACAGGGTGACACGGTGGTCGACGCCACGTGGCTGCAGACAAGGCTGCACGGCGATCGGCGGGAGGACATCTACAGGTATGCCATCATCAGTTCGGCCGAACAGCTCACGCTCTCGTTGCCGTCCGGCTTCACGGCTGCTGCGGACGAGCCCTCGGCCGCGGATGATGCCACCACTGCCCGCGACTCGGCCGTGGAAGTGCGGCTGAATGGGCAGCCCGTACCGGGGGCCGCACGCTCCGACGGGCAGATCGTCATCGAACTGCCGCGCCGCGTGGGAAATACCGCGTGGCTGGTTGAACTGGTCGCCGATGGCAAGCGGGATACCCTGTCGGGTTCGCTCGCCGGAACGACCGGGATGCCGACGGTCGTTTCCCTGCAATCGCCTCTTTTTCCCGCGGGCACGCTCCAGCGGCGGTTCTATTGGGAACTCCTGCTCGATCCCGACGAACACGCGATCGGTCATCCCGGCGGGTGGACGTCGCAGCAGCGGTGGACATGGGGACCGCTCGGCCTCCAACGCGGGCCGGTCGTGTCACGCGACGTGCTGGCGACGTGGCTGACATCCAGCTGCGTCCCCGCCCAGCAGGCCGCCGTCCCGGCCGCGATTCCCGCCGATACGTTTTCGCAGCCGCCGGCGCGGCTGGCCGGTGATGTTCCCGGAACAGGAACGCGTCTGGTGTTCTCCGGTGTGGGTCCACCCGGCATGGGCCGCATCTGGGTGGTGCCGACGTGGCTGCTCGTGCTGGCTGCCTCGGGCCCCGTACTCGCCCTGGGCTTGTTGGCCGTCTACCTGCCGCGGTTGCGGACGGTGCCGGTGGTGCTGTGTCTAGCTGTGGTCGCGAGCCTCGCAGCGGTGGCGTTTCCCGAATTGGCCCCGCTCGTGGCGCAGGCCGCCGTGCCCGGGGCGGCCTTGGCGGCCCTGGCCGCCGCGCTGCGGTTCGTGCTCGACAATCGCGCTCCCGCGCTGCCGTCGCCGTCGCCGTCGCCGCGGGTTCCCGCAGCGGTCGTCTCGGCGAGCTCGCTGACGCAGGTCGCGCCGCAGCCCTCGCTCATCATCAATCCAGCTTCAGCTGCGCAGGGCGAAGGGGCGACCGCCGTCGGCCGAGACCAGCCATGAACGCCTCGAGCAGGTTCGTCATCCAGCCGGGAGCGTGGCCGCAGCGCATCCGCTGGCGAAGCGTGGTCGCGGCGGTGATCACGTGCATCTGCCTTCCGCTCGCGACGAGCCTGGCGGAGGAGCCGATCGCCCCGCGGGCGGCAGATCGCGATGCGGAGCATTCGTCGCTCGAGTTCACGCGGGTGCATGTGCCAGTCGGCAGGCTGTCGGACATCCAGCTGGGGACGGCGCGGTATGTGCCGATGTCTGCCCGGGAGTTCGAAGAAGGGATCGCCAGGCTCTCAGCCGTCGGGCAGAATGCCCGACGCGATGCCTTGGAGCCGGTCTTTCGACCTCTGGCCGATGCCGCCCGCTATCGTATTTCGCGAGCTGATGACGGCAGCCTCGCGGGCAGCGTGTCCTTCGATGTCGGCGGGTTTGCCGGAGCATTGGGCGGGAAGGGGTTCCCGCGGCTCGGCGTGGCCAGGGAGATGCCGCTCGGCGCCCTCGAGGTGCGGTCGGGATCGATGCGGACAGGTGCGGGCATGGGGGAGGCGGTTGTCTTTGGACGCCGCGACGGCACGGTGGCCGTGGCCACGCCCGACGCCGGCACCTACACCTGCGACTTCCGCTGCAGTTCGCTGCCCGGGGCGGACAGTGCACCACGGTTTTCGCTCCCGCTCGTGCCGGCCCTTTCGTCATCAATCATGCTGCAACTGCCCCCCGGCGTTCAGCCCGTGGTTGGCGGCGATCTGCGGGCCCGGCGGTTGAACGCGGCCTCGCAGGCGGCGTCGACGGAACCATCCGTCCGGCAGGACCCGGTGACGGTCGTCTGGCGGATCGATACCGGACCACGTGAGACGTTGGATCTGTCGCTCGTCGCGGAGGATGCTCCGCCGCCCATGCTCTCGCTGTGGACCGCAGTGGGCATCCACGGACGGCAGTCGTTGCTGCACGTGCACGTGCAGCCGACGACGCCCTGGCTGCCCGGAAAGGTTCGTATCGAGAAGGACGCTGACGTGCTGGTGACGCAAGTGTCGGCGGGTGGTCCGCAGGAGGCGGTGGACGAGGCAGCATGGACCGTCGTCGACGGTGGCAGTGCGATTCTGATCGATCTGCCTCGGCAACGTATCGGAGGCGTTGCGCCTCTCGTGATCAGGGCGGTGGCGCCGGTCGCCAGCCGCGCGGCTCCGCTGCCGCTGCTGCGGGCGCCGGCCGAGGCCTGGGCTGGCGGCGGCATCGCCATCCAGATCGCGCCGTCGTTGACGCTCTCGTCCATCGAACTCGAACAGTGCCTGGTCGTGCCTCCGGAGGTGGCCACGCGTTGGCCGCTGCCCGCCACCGCGGTGGTGGGCGCGACGGAAGGCGCGGTGCCGCAGGCGTCGCACGAACACGCCGCTCGAGACCACCGCCGGGAAGAACAGGAAGCGGATGAAAAAGACGAAACGGCCCCGGGCGTCTGGCCGTCCCGGCTGTTCGTCGAGGAGCAGGCCGCGGGGGCGACGGTGAAACTGTCCCTGCTGCCGCGCATCGCTGATCTGGACGTCGTACGGGTCACCACGGTCGACCTTTCGCCAGGAGTGGTGGTGGGCCGCGCGGCATGCGATGTTCGGGTGCGGCGTGGAGAGGCCTTCGACCTGACGGCCCGCATCACGCCCGGATGGTTCATCGATTCCGTCGAGGCCATCACGCTGCCCACACCGGCTGAACTGGCCGATGCGCCGCGCCGCCGCGGCGTTGACGAACCCGCTGCGGCGTTGGATTGGAAGGTTCTCCGCGACGCCCGCGGCGACGTGCTGCGGATCGGATTGATCGCTGCCGTGGCGCCCGCCCGCGGCCTTGGCCTGCGGATCACGGGGCATCGGGCCGGCATCGCGTTGGGGGAGGATTTTTCCACGGCGGAGATCGACATGGTTCGCCTCGACGGCGAGTCGGAAGGGTCGGCGCTGGTTGATCTCCGCACCAGTCCGGAGACGACCGTGGAATTCGCGCACGAGCACGCGTCGGCGTCCGACCGCGTCGGGCCGGCAGATCCGGCGATCGCTGACTTCCACGCCGTCGGGCCGGACGGCCGGTTGGCCGTGTTGATGGAGGAGGGGGCTGCGCGGGCACGGATGTGGGCCGGATTTGGCGTGGGGTCGCGGACCGCGCGACTCGTGCGCCGGCGGCCGCCCCTCGATGCGCGAACCCAGGTGCGGCTTACGGTCCGCGATGACCGGCTCACCGAGTCCGTGACGTTCGAGTGCCATCCTGCCGCCTCCGACCTCGATTCGATCGTGGTGCAGTTCTCCGAGCCCGTGGACGACCCGCTCGAGTGGTCGCTTCTGCCGCCGGCCGTCGGCACCGTCTCGGCGCGGCGGCTCGATTCAGCCGACCGGCGCATCGGGCCCGGAGGCAGCGGGGCGGGCGGTGGCGAACGGTGGCTCGTCGAATTGAATCCGCCGGCCCGCGAGGCCGTGACGATCCGGGCCGCCCGCACGATACCGTTTACGCGGGCCACCCCGGTCCTGCTGGCCTGGGTCGATGGCGCCACCTCGGCCGTGGGCCACTGCCTCGTGCGGAACGTCGGCCGCGTCGCGCCTCTGGTGGTCAACCGGCGACTCAGCGAAGTGCCCCCCGAATCCGCCACGGCCGAAGCCGGACCGGTCACTGTGGCGGAGTTTTCCTACGATCCGGAGGCTGCGTTCGATCCAGCGGATGCGGCGGCGGCGGAGTTGAAGCCGGGCGACGCTGAAGGCCGGGCGTGGGTGTGGCGCGAGATCACGTCGTCGTGGTGCCATGCCTCCGGCGCGACGGAATATGAAACGCTCTTCGACATCGACAATCACGGCCGCACCAGCCTGTTGCTCAGTCTTCCGGCCGGCCACCGCGTGCAGGGGGTCCTGCTCGATGGCGTGCGGTTGCCATTGGGGGAACGGGCGATCGCGGGCGGGCAGTTGCCGATCGAACTGCCTGCCGGCAGAACGCTTGTGACTCTGGTGGTGCGAACGGTTGCCGAGGGCAAGAGCAGCGGCAGCCGGCTCGGCGGCGGGCTGTGGTCTGCGTGGCGTGTCGATGGCGCGGCTGCGAAACTCGACGTGCCGGTCCTGCAACGCGAGTGGCGGCTGCTGTTGCCTCCGGAGTTGGACATCGCCCTGGTGGGAGGCGCGAACCGCATCGTCGGCGACGCGGGATACCGTGATTGGCTTGCGCGGTTGTTTGCCGTCCGTGGGAAATACCGGCCGGCCGCTGCCGTCGACGCACACGTCGGCGAAAGCGCCGACGGATTTCGCCGATATCTCCTCGTGCCCGCCGGCGATGCCGGACGCGATGCCGGTGTCGTGGTGGTGCACTCCCGTGTCGTGACGGCCGCGGCCGTGCTCGCCGGTCTGGCGGCCGGCGTCGCCAGCTTGCTGGTGTCACTCGCGAGTCTGCGGCGGGCCGTGCTCTTGTGCCTGCTCGCCGGCGCGGCTTCGCTCTGGATCGTCGCGCCGTTCGACGGCATCGCCAGGGCGGCTTGGTGGGCATCCCTCGCCGCGTTGGGGCTGGCCGCGGCGGGCTGGCTCCCGAGGCTCCGCAGCGGCAGCGTGGCCGCGGGTGGGGCGCGGAGGCAAGGCTTCGTGGTCGGGGTTCTTCTCGGCTTCAGCATGGCGACCGGACCGGGCGTGCACGCCGACGACGGCGGTGGGACCGCCGTCGAGGCATCCTCCACCAGAGATGCCAACGAGGCGCCGCTGCAGGTCTTCATCACGCCGATCGACGGAGGAAAGGGAGCTGACCGCCGCGGCGAAGCCACGGTGCTCGTGCCCGAAGAACTGTTTCGCACGCTCGTCCGTGGCGAGGACAGCGGCGCCGTGGCGGCGGTGCGGGTGCTGGCGGTTCGAGCGCTCGCGACGGTGTCACCTGAGAGCGATGGACCATGGACGTCGTGGCGCTTGGATGTCGACATTGACGCCGACGCTGGGGGCATCCTGCTGCTCGATCAGTCCGCCAGCGGCGCGCGGTTCCGTCCAGCCACGCTGCGACTCGATGGGGCGGCTGCCACGGCGCGGCTCGAGGCCGAGGACAGCCTGCTCCGGGTTGTCGTTCCGGATGCGGGTCGACATGTGGTGAGCGTGGATGTCGCGGTGGCTGGCCGGCGGAGCGGCGAGGTGGAAACGGCGACGATCTCGGTCCCGCTGGCTCCCGTGGCCTCGCTGAGTGTGCTGCCATCGGCGGGCCGCACGGCGTCTGCGGCCGGGGTGGTGTGCGAACGGGCGGCGGCACCGGGTGTGTTCACCACGGCGCCACGGCGCTCGAACGATTCCACCGCCGACCTCTTCGATGTGTCGCGCGCGACGCAGGTGCGGCTGGCTCGGTCTGCCGCGCCGGGGGTCGAGCTCGCTTCGCTCCCGCCGACAGCGGTGAGTCGCAACGACATTTTCTGGAACCTCGACGAGTGCCGTCTGACAGGCGTCTACGAGATCGAGCCCGGCGATTCGATCGTGCGTTCCTGCGTGGTGAGGGCGGATGCAGGACTCGAGTGGATCGCGCCGTCCGAACCGCAGGAAGAGCCTTCAGCCGATGACGGTGAATCCGCCGATGGCGTGTCGATCCGTCCGCTGGGCGGCCACAGGTTCCTCGTGGAGCGGCGGCATCCCGAACGCGGACGATTTCGGTTTGAGATGCCCTTTCGAATGCCGCTGGCCGATGCCATCGGAGTCTTTGAAGTTCCCGAGGCATGGCTGGAAGATACCGTCGTGGATGCGAGGAGCGTGCGGTTCGTGGCGAGCCCCAGCCTCGCCGTGCGGATCGATCTCCCCCCCGGTCTCACTCACACGGCCACTCCGGAGGGCGAGGCATCCTTCGAAACGAGATTCTGGCGCGGGGAGGTGTCGCGGGTCTTCGACGTCGACGCCGTGGCCGGCATCGACGGGCCGCCTGCGGTTCCGGCCGCGTGGGCCCCGCTCGCACCGCGCGCGAGGCTCACGTCCGAGCGTCGCCGTCAGGAGATTCGCGGCTCGCAACGCGAGGCGGTCGTGTTTGGCGGGGAACAGGTCCGGATCCGCCTCGACGCCCGGCTCGATGCCAGTTCAACCGCGCTCGTCACGATTCCGTTGGATGTGCCCGCCGGATCTGTCGTCGATCGCATCGAACTGTTCGAGGATGACGTTCTCAACCCCGAAACGGCGGAACGCGGCGCCATTGATCTGCGTTGGACTCGCCCCACGGACACACGCGTGGCGGTGGTGGTCCAACGGCCTCGGGCCGGCCGCTTTCGGCTGGAGGTCGATGCCCGCATTCCGGGGCGTCCGGCCGCCCGCGGCCCCATGCCAAGCCTGCGGGTCGACCTGAGCGACGGCTCGCGGTCGCTCATCGAATGGAGTGCCGAGGACGGCCTGCTGGCAACGCTCGATCGGGCGGCGGCCGGCGACGCGGGGACCGCTCCCCGCGTGGGCCAACTCGAACTCGTCCGCGGGGACCCGTCGCCCGACTACATCCTGACGCCGTCGCCCACGGTGGCGCCGCCGACCGAGGCCGAATCTGCGGCCGAATCTGCGGCCGTCGCGCCGCCAGATGAGCGGGCCACGGTCGGGGTTGGCCGGGTCGAACTGGCCGACATTCGCCTGGCGGTGGATGAGCGGGGCCGGGCGTGGGGGCTTGCCTGCTTTGAACTGGTGTCGGCGGAGCGTGTGGTGCGGATACAGTTGCCCCGGTCGTGGCGGCTGTTCGACGCGGTCGTCGACGGTCGTTCGGTCGACTGCAGCGTGCCGACGACGCCGCTCTCCGACAACGTCTGGGAGATGCGGCTGCTCGATGTGGATCGGCCGCGCAGCGTCGTGGCGCTGTTCGCGGGAGACTTGTTCATGGGCGACGCGGGCCGGCGGCTGCTGGACGGTGAACCACTCGCCCTCGCACCACCGGCTATCGTCGGGCTGCCCTGTCGGCAGGTGATCTGGACGGTGCAGGCGCCCGCAGACATCTCGCTGCGTGTGGCGGCACCGGCCAGGATCGTGGCGGCCGACGCGCTGCAGGCGGAGCGGCGGGCAGCCCAGCAGCGGCTGGAGGCTGATTTCCAGCAGGCCATCGGGATGAGTGCGGGCTGGCAGCAGGATCGCGTGCGGGCATTTCTGGAGTCGCGCCGCGACGGCGCGATTCCCGCCGCAGATCAGGCTTGGGCTCGGGCATTGACGGCCCTGGCGGCTCCTTTTCCCCCGCCTCCGGAACCCCTGTTCATCGTGGCGGCCGATGAGGCGGATGCGACCGTCGCCGGTCGTCTCACCATCCGTGCTGTGCGGCAACGTGATCCAACGACGCGCGGCCGTGCCATCGCGACGCTGTCGTTGTTGGCATGCGGCGGGCTCGCGTGGATGGCCGCACGGAGACAATGGTCGTTGCGGCTGCCGACGGTGACGGGGCTGGGACCGATGCTCGCACTGATGGCTGGGCTCGCATGGATCGCGCTGCTCGTGCCCACGTGGCCCGGCTTTCTGCTCGCGGCGGGTGCCGCAGCGGCGGCGATTCATGCCGGGCTGCTGCCGAGGCGAACGGCTGCCGAACCGACGGCCGCGATCGACATCGCTGAAGCGACGACAATCTACCGGCCGCAGCGGTAGGATGAGTGCACGAAAAACATCACATCGTGCAACCCCGTTCGGCAAGGGATGTGCTTTCCCCTATGGGAGCGAATGGTTGACGTGAACTGTTCTGATGCGCGCCTGACGGGCTCCCCGAACACGCTGCGCTCGCACGGCGGCTCGGCGACCGCGTCGTGGATGATGGTGTGCGTGATTCGCCGAGGCGCCTGACGTCGCTTCGGTGTTCGGGGAGCCCGCCCTGCCGTAAGACTGCTTCGCAGGATGCGAATCGCAGCACCAGCAAACTGCGTTTGCCAAGCAAAAATGGCAGGATGCCATGTTTTGCGTGAAGCCAGCTCGCTTCGGTGTTCGGGGAGCCCGTCAGGCGTGTCGGCGGCAAAACAGGTAATGCAGGGAAGCGGAAAAGCGGTCTGGCTCCCGGTGGCTCGCCGCCGCTAGTGTCCGCCTCGCTCGCGGGCAGGAAAAGCCCTTTAGCACGGCGTTCCGGGGGGAATCCGCCGGGCGCGAGCCGAAACCGGCGGGAACGAGCCCGTCCGGAGGCGAGACGGTTTTCAAGGAGGCTGATGGGCATGCAGGTTGGACGCAGTGTCGGTGGGCGGACCCCGGGCCGCCGGTTGTCAGTGGGCATGGTGCTGGTGGTTCTCTGCGGTGCGTGGCATGCCACGGTCGCGGTGGCCGCGGGCTATCGCACCGCCAATTTCGTGGTGGAAGCCCCGACCGAGATCCTCGCCAGGAAGATCGGCGACGCCGCTGAACAGTATCGCCAGGATCTCGCGATCGAGTGGACCGGCAGCCCGCTTCCCCGATGGAGCCGCCCCTGTCCGATCCAGGCGCAGGTCGCGCCCAACCTCGGCGCCGGCGGCGCGACGAGCTTCGTCTTCGACAACGGTGAGGTGTTCAACTGGACGATGACCATCCAGGGCAGCGAGCAGCGGATTCTCGACTCCGTGCTCCCGCACGAGATCACGCACACCATTTTCGCCAGCCACTTCCGCCGGCCCCTGCCGCGATGGGCCGACGAGGGCGCCTGCACGACGGTGGAGCATCCCGTGGAGCGGGCCCGTCAGCATCGGCTGCTGATCGAATTTCTCACGACCGGTCGCGGTATCGCCTTTCCGAAGATGTTCGCGATGCGGGAGTATCCCGCCGACGTGCTTCCGCTTTACTCGCAGGGCTACTCCCTGGCGAGGTATCTCATCGAGCGGGGTGGCAGGCACAAGTACGTGGCGTTCGTCGGCGACGGTCTCGCCGGCGACAACTGGTCGGGGGCCCTCACGAAGCATTACGGTGTGGGGAGCGTGCCCCAACTGCAGCATCAGTGGCTGGAGTGGGTGAAGCTGGGCTGTCCGGCGCCGCCGGCTTCGGTGGCGGTCGCCGTGGCGCAGGTCCAACCCAGCGACTGGTCGCGGACGCCGCGTGGACAGAGCCCCGATCCTGCCCCGGCATCGCCGGTGGCTGCGACTCCCGCGGCGCTGGCATCGACCGCCGGCCGCAGATCGATATACGCCTCGCAGGCTCGTCGCGCCGCCGAACCCGGCAGCAGCCAGCCGGTGCGGTGAGCGGCTACGGCCGCGTGCCCGTCACCAACAGCGTGATGTGATAGAAGACCGGGGCGGCGAAACAGATGGAATCGATGCGGTCGAGCACGCCGCCATGGCCGACCACGAGCGTGCCGTAGTCCTTCACGCCGCGGTCCCGCTTGATCGCCGACATCGTCATGCCGCCGGCGAAGCCCATCGTCGCCACCACGAGGCCCGCGAGCGCCGCCTGCCAAGGCTGGAAGGGCGGCGCCGCCCACCAGAGGGCCGCGGCCAGCAGGGCCGTGCTGGTGGCGCTCCCGAGCAGCCCCTCCCAGGTGCGGTTGGAACTGACGTGCGCGGCCACCAGCCGCCTGCCGAGCATCCGGCTCCAGACATACTGCATGCAGTCGGCGAACTGCACGAGCAGGATGAGGAAGAACAGCAGCCGGAAGTTCGCACTGCGGCCGCCCCCTGCCGTGGCCTCGATCGGGATCTGCAGGAGCGCGGGGGCGAACGACAGGCAGTAGACGCAGACGACCAGGCCGGCTTGGATCTTGGCGGTGCGTTCAAGGAACCTTTTGTAGTCGCCGGCGAAGGCCACACGGGCCAGCACGAACAGCGTCGCGTAGACCGGCAGGAACACACTGAAAATGTCGTAGCGGTTGAGGCCGACCAGCAGGTAGTGGAGGGGCGTGAAGGCGAAGAACACCCAGAACAGCGCGCGATGGTCGCCTTTCCGGGTCGGCGTGAGCGTGATGAATTCGCGGAGTGCCCAGAACGACACGAGCCCGAACAGCACCACCGTGGCCGTCGTGCCGAGCCAGAAGGCGGCGGCGAGCACAGTGCAGAGCACCCACCAGCCGCGGATCCGCAGGTTGAACGTCCGGACGGCCGCGGGATCGAGGCCGCGGTCGGGATGCCGCTTGAGGAACTGCCCCACCGCGGTGGCGGCGGTGAGCAGCGCGAGCACGCCGGTGATCAGGGCGATGGTGCGGATATCGTTCATGGACGCGGCTGGTTTCCGGCTATTCCTTCAGTGACAAGACGGCCCGACGGGCGCGGGCCAGGAAGTCGAGCTTGGCCTCGCCGCGTTCCAGCCACAAGGGCGGGCCGAAGCTGATGCAGGAGAGCAGTGGCACGGGGAGGAACTCACCTCGCGGCAGCACGCGATTCAGGTTGTCGATGTGGACTGGGATCAGTTCGATGTCGGGCCGCTTCTTGGCGAGGTAGTAGAGGCCGCTCTTGAACTCGTCGACCTCTCCGCTGACGCTGCGGCTGCCCTCCGGAAAAACGATCAGCGAATGGGTGGTGCCGGCCTCCCGCAGCATGAGGTCGACCGGGCTCTGGTGCACCTTGATGGCGGTGCGGTCGATCAGAATCGCATCGAAGACCTCCTGCGCCAGCCAGCGGCGGACGATGCCCCGCGACCAATAGTCTTTGGCGGCGACCGGCCGCGTCACCTCCCGCACAGGCTGCGGCAGTGAGGCCCAGATGACCAGCGCGTCGAGGTGGCTCGTGTGGTTGGCGAAATAGATCCGCTGGCAGGTGTCGGGCTGGCTGGCGATCCAGCGGACGCTGGCACCGGCGAGCAGGCGGGCCAGCGCCGCCAGCGACAGCCCCGCCACCCGGCAGAACGCGGAGCGGCCCGCCTTCGGACCGGACGCCGGCTCGAGCGGCAGTTTGGGGGCTACGTGTTCCGGAAGGTCGGCTGGCGAGAGCATACGCTCATCTTCCACGGGTGGCAGGCATCCGGTCAATGATCAGCGGTTCACGTCCGCCGTGCCGCTCTCCCCGGAGCCGTCAGCCACGAAAGGGTTGTGGCGACGCTCGTGGCCGACGGTCGTCGTATCGCCGTGGCCTGGAAACACGACGGTCTCGTCGGGAAGCGTGTAGAGGCCGCGGCGAATGCCGGCCGCCAGCGCCGCGAAATCGCCGTCTGGGAAGTCGGTTCTCCCGATGCCCTCCAGGAACAGGACATCCCCTCCAAACACCAGTCGAGGGTTCGTGTCGTCGGTGCGGAAGACGACATGTCCGCACGAGTGGCCGGGGATCGCGATCA
Organism: uncultured Candidatus Kuenenia sp.; assembly: GCA_964581055.1. Lineage (GTDB taxonomy): Bacteria > Planctomycetota > Planctomycetia > Pirellulales > UBA1268 > CAMCQY01. The sequence continues at coordinate 5,253 of CAZOMJ010000054.1, read as the reverse complement.
CGGTCAGGGCAAAGCCCGCCAGATCGAGGGTGTCGCCGTCGTCGAGCGTGCGGTCTGCCGGAGGGCTCACGAGCGCCAGTCCGAATGCCCCTGAGAGGTTGCCTGCCGGATCGGTGAGCTTCGAGGCATCGTCGCGGCCGATCAGGATCGGCAGAGTGGGCCACCGCTCGCGGAGTGCCGCGTTGCCGGCGATGTGGTCGGAGTGGCCGTGTGTGAGCAGAATCGCCACGGGGGTGAGCCCGTGTTCCTCGATCCAGTCGATCACGGCGCCTGGTTCAAAGCCCGGGTCGACGACGAGGCACTCTGGCCCGCCACGGCGGCTGAACACGTAGGTGTTCTCGCCGAAGGGCGCCGACTCGATGCGGGCGATCACGATCTCGGGCTGGGAGGGCAGCAGTTCGGCGAAGGCCATGGGAAACGGGGCAGGCCGCTCGAGGGGGAACGGGGAGGCAGTCAAGGAGTGCGGGAAGCCACCGGACCGCGGGCGCGGACTGGGCATGACCTCCTGCAAGGATGGTTTGCCACGGCCGTCCGGGCAAGGGAGTGCTCTATGCCAGCCAAAAAGCGGGCGGAAGTGGCATGGTGGCGGCCGCGGCGGGCCGCTAGACTCCCCCCGCCTTTCCGGGCTTTCGCGCCGCTGCGGCTGTGGCGTGCGGAAACCGGGAAACGATGCCACCACGCAGGTTCATGGGAGGTTGAGATGATTGGATTCGTGCAAACGCTTTCGGGCACAGGGTCGCGCTGTTGCTGCGTGGGACCGATGGCCGCGTGTGGTCGTGCCGCGGCTGTCGCCGTGGCCCTGATGCTTTCCATCATCCACGGTGCAACCGCCCACAGCCAGCAGCCTGCGGCGGCCCCGCCTGGCGCCGCCGATCCCGGCGTGGCAGCGAACGGACCGGGGCTCGTGCCCAACGGTGGCCTCTCGACCAGCAACGCCAATGCCGGCGTGGCGCAGGCAGCCACGGGGGCTCATCCGCTCCAGCCTGCGCTCGACCTCGCCCAGCAGGGGCTCGCCAAGATCAATGCGAACGTCCGCGACTATTCGTGCACGATCGTCAAACGCGAGCGGATCGACGGCAAGCTCGGCGAGCACGAGTACATGTTCGCCAAGATCCGGTCGCAGCCGTTCAGCGTCTATCTCTATTTCCTCGGCCCCGACAACGTGAAGGGGCAGGAGGTGATCTACGTCGCCGGCCACAACGACGGCAACATGCTGGCCCATGCCGGCAGTGGCGTGCGGGCCATGGTGGGCACCGTGTCGCTCAAGCCCCAGAGCATGCTGGCGATGCAGGGCAATCGCTACCCCGTCACCGAAATCGGCGTGGAGAACCTCGCCCGGCGTCTGGTGGAAGTGGCCGAGCATGACAAGCAGTTCGGTGAGTGCGATGTCAACTTCTATCCCAACGCCAAGGTCAACGGCCGCATCTGCACCTGCGTGCAGGTACAGCACCCGGTGCCCCGCCGCAACTTCCGCTTCCATCTGGCCCGCGTGTTCATCGACGACGAACTGACGATCCCGATCCGCTACGAGGCCTACGACTGGCCCCAGGAAGCGGGCGGCCAGCCGGTGCTCCTCGAGGAGTACACCTATATGAACGTGAAGACCAACAACGGCTTCACGGACGCCGACTTCGACCCGAAGAACACGGCCTACAAGTTCGGGGCGAAGTAGGGCGGGCCGCTTGCGCAGGGGCCCCACGGCTCGGCTCGAGCGTCCTCGTGGCCACGGGTCGAACTCCTTCGGTCTCGTCCTTCGTGCCGAGACAGGCTCAACCCCAGTCCCCGTGGCGGCAAGTTTTTAACTTGTCCCTCTCCCTTGTGGCGGCAAGTTTTTAACTTGTCCGTGTCCCTTGTGGCGGCAAGTTTTTAACTTGTCCGTGTCCCTTGTGGTGGCAAGTTTTTAACTTGTCCGTGTCCCGACGCGTATTCCACAAGTTAAAAACTCGTGACCACGGGTCGAACTCCTTCGGTCTCGTCCTTCGTGCCGAGACAGGCTCAACCCCAGTCCCCGTGGGGACAAGTTTTTAACTTGTCGGTGTCCCCGTGGCGGCAAGTTTTTAACTTGCCCGTGTCCCAACGCTTATTCCACAAGTTAAAAACTCGTGGCCACGGGTCTCACTCCGCCGGCATGAGCTTCGGCCAGGCCGCTTCGAGCCTCGCACGCGGCGGGATTTCGAGCCGCGTGCCCGGAGCCAGCGAGACCCGCGGATCGATCACGCGGTTCCAGGCGAACAAAGCCCGATACAGGCGGCCGTCGCCGTAGGCCCGTTCCGCGAGATCCCACCAGGAATCACCGGGGTTGGCCACATAGGCCGCCGCCGCAGCGACCGGCATTGGTTCGGCCGGCGTGGCGGGCGCTGGGATCGGCACCTGCAGCGTGGCCGGCGCCACGAATGGATCCTGCCGCGGCGCGGCGGTCGAGACGGCCGGGGGCGACATGGGCCGGTCGTCGTTGAATGCAGCGGTTTGCGGCACGTTCGCCGGCGGAGCGGTGCCCGACGCGTCGAGCGGGGGCGGCAGCAGATCACCGGGATCGGTATTCACCAGGCTCTCGGCGAAGCGAGGCGAGTCTGGCTGTGCAGCCTCTTCGAAGGCGGATTCAGCAACCGCAGGGCCTGGGGCTGGGGGTGAAAGCGAGGGCGGATCGACCAGGACGTTCGCTTCGGCGCTCGCGACGTCGATGTGCACGTCGGGGCCGGCGCCGACGGGGGGACGAGGTACGAGCAGCTTCATCGAGAGCACGCCCACAAACACGCCTGCCAGCGTGGCGAGCAGGGCCAGCAGAATCTTGGTTTCGCGTCCCATGGATCGTTCGTCGGCCTGCGGGCAGAGGGGACGGGAGTGTCTTGAATCGTGCGGGATGACGCCAGATCGATCGGCCGGGGCCACGGCCGGATCCGCCGGCCTTGGCTCAGCTGTCGCTGGCGGGCGGGGCAAGCTGGGCAGCCCGGAGCTTGGCCGATCGGCTGCGGGGATTCCGCATCACCTCCTCCTCGGAGGCCTCCACCGGCGACCGCGTCAGGCATTCCCAGATCTGTGGGCTGCGAAACGCCTGCTTGACGAGACGGTCCTCGAGCGAGTGGAACGAGATCACGACCAGCCGCCCGTTGGCCGCCAGCCGCGTGGGAATGCGCTCCAGCGCGATCCGCAGGCTCTTGAGTTCCTGGTTGACGGCGATCCGCAGGGCCTGGAAGGTGCGAGTGGCCGGATGGATACGGGATGGCGGCGTCTGCCGAGGTATGGCCGACCGCACGACCGCCGCAAACTCGCGTGCGGAGCGGATCGGCTGTTTCTCCCGCACCGCGGCGATCCGCCGGGCGATCCGTCGGCTGTACCGCTCCTCGCCGTATTCATAGATGATGTCGGCGAGGTTGTCGGGCTTCATGCGGTTGACCAGCTTCCAGGCGGGCTCGCCTTCCGTTGGATCGAACCGCAGGTCGAGCGGGCCCTCCGCATCGAATGAGAAACCGCGGGCTTCGTCGGCGAGCTGGTCGCTCGAGAGGCCGACGTCGAGGAGCACGCCGTCGACTGTGTCGCAGGAGAGCGCGTCGAGCACCTCGGGGAGGTCGCAGTAGTTGGCCTGGGCGAACCGGACGGGCAGGCCCGCCAGTTCCCGTGCGCCTCGGTCGATGGCCTCCGGGTCACGGTCGATGGCGATGACGAGGCCGGTGGGGCCCACCGCCTCGGCCAGAAGTCGCGTGTGGCCGCCACCACCGAGCGTGCCGTCGACCACCCGCATGCCGGGCTTCACGGCAAGGAACGACATCACCTCGGCGGGAAGGACGCTGGTATGAATGCTGGACGACATGCCCCTGAGTCTACCAAGTGCTACGGCCATGCCGCCGGGTGGGCTGCCCGAACACGTGCAAGACTGCTTCGCAGGATCCCAGTATTGTTCGGCGCGACGGACGAGACCGCAGGAGTTCGGCCCGTGGGCACGAGTTTTTAACTTGTGGAATCCACGCCGGGACACGGACAAGTTGAAAACTTGCCGCCACGGGGGACGGGAGACACGGACAAGTTGAAAACTTGCCGCCACGGGGGAGAGCACATGTCGTGCCGAACAAGATCAGCACGACGCTGTGTTTTTCGTGAAGCCAGCTACGATACCCGAATGGCCGACGCCGAACTCTACGACTACCAGCTGCCACCGGAACTCATCGCGCAGGAGTCGCTGGCCGACCGCGCCGCGGCGAGGCTGCTCGTGGTCGACCGTGCGACCGGAACGCTCGAGCATCGGCATGTTCGCGATCTTCCAGAGATCCTGCGGCCGGGCGATCTGGTCGTCGTCAACGACACCCGCGTCGTGCCGGCGCGGTTGATCGGCCGCCGTGTGAAGACAGGTGGCCGCTGGGAAGGGCTCTTTCTGCGGGTCGATTCGGCGAGCGGTGCATGGGAGCTGTTGGCCAGTACACGGGGCCGTCCCGAGATTGGCGAACGCGTGATGCTCACCGGGATCGATGGCGTCGACGCCCTTGCGCTCACGCTCGTCGGCCGCGCGGGCGGTGGGGCATGGCTCGCCAGGCCTGACATCGTGGAGCCGGTGGCGACCGTTGAAGAAATCCTCAACCGCGTTGGCCGCGTTCCGCTGCCGGGCTACATTCGCGGCGGAGCGGAACAGCCGGGCGATCGCGACCGGTATCAGACCGTGTTTGCGCGGCAGAGCGGCTCGGCGGCGGCGCCGACGGCGGGGCTGCACTTCACCGAGTCGTTGCTCTCGGAGCTTGCCGCCCGCGGCATCGGCCGGGCGAGCGTCACCCTGCACGTGGGCCTCGACACCTTTCGGCCGATCTCGGCCGAGCGGATCGACGACCATCCGATGCATACGGAGTGGTGCGAATGTCCGCCGGCGACGGTCGCGGCCGTGCATGAGGCGAAGGCGCGGGGAGGGCGGGTGGTGGCCGTGGGGACGACAGCCGCCCGCACGCTCGAGACGGCGGCCCGCGGCGGCACGCTTACGGCCTGGAGCGGGCCGACCGACCTTTTCATCAAGCCTGGATTCCAGTTCCACGCCGTCGACTGCCTGCTGACGAATTTCCACATGCCGCGGACGACGCTGATGGTGCTCGTCAGCACGTTTGCCTCCCGCGGGCTGATCGCGGCCGCCTACGAGGAAGCGATCCGGCAGCGGTATCGCTTTCTCAGCTACGGCGACGCGATGCTGATCCAGTAAAGGTTTCACGATTTCTGACCTGTCACCGCCGGTGACGGCAAAGGTTCCGTCGCTCGGAGATTCCGACTTGCTGCCCGGGA
>CAZOMJ010000053.1:0-21038 GCA_964581055.1 uncultured Candidatus Kuenenia sp. | reverse complement strand
GCGGCAACGGCGTAGCGGCCGTCGATGATCATCGCCCCGGCGGACGTGCGAGCCGGAACGCTGGCCGGATCAAAGTTGATCGAGCCGCGATCGACCGGAGCCCCGTCGAGGCGAACCACGCCGGACAGACCAAGGCGGCCGTCGGTTCGGCCGCATCCGGCGATCGAAGCGACCGCCAACACGGTCGCCAGCAACGCGCAAAGCGACTTACGGAACATCGACGGTCTCTCCACCCTGCGTGGTGCTCAGGGCCCGCCAGGTATCGACGAAGATTCCGTTTTCGAAAAACCGCACCGCTCCGTCGCACATAACGGCGTTCACCCCTCCCTGATGTCGGCTGCGGGCCGACTGCCGGCCGGGGTTACTGGCACTCAGTCCGCCGCATGGAGGATTGTCGGGGAAGGGCACGTTGCAGGCCGACGAGTCCCAATAGAGATCGGGGTCAGACGTGTTGGGGGTGGAATACGCGGTGAACCCCGATCCGTTTCCCCAGAAAACACTCCCGCGAACGTCGACCTTCGTGCTCGTTTCCTTGCCTTGAATCGTCTCCGAGACCATCAGTGTTTCGCTCAACCCGTCGATCACCTGTTTGAAAGCCACGCCGGGCCGGATTCCTTTGTTGTGATCGACCACGACGAACGGAGCCCTACCGAACGTCACGCCGTTGAGCGTCTGGGTCATCGTCTGTCCGGTACCCGAGTTTGCGTTGTTGGTGGCGGTATTGCCGTTGTTGGTTACGTAGTTGTGTTTTGTCCACAAGTTAGAACCGAGCTTGATCGTGGCCGGCGTGTCGCTCGGGCAGGAGAACGATGAGAATCGCATTTTACCAAATGAAACGTTTGAGGAGTCCATTTCGTACCATGTGCTGCCCCAGCCTTGCCAAAGGGTCCTAGCACGAGCCTCTTCGATGAATGGCATGATCAGGGGAAACCATGTGCCATATCCGCCCTGCGCAAAGCCCGGCGGCAGCGTCTTCTGGGCGTCGTGGTAGGTGTGCATCGCCACGCCGATCTGTTTGAGGTTGTTCGAACAGGTGGCCAATCGGCTCGCTTCACGGGCCGACTGCACAGCCGGCAAGAGCAGGCCGACGAGCGTGCCGATGATGGCGATCACGGCCAAAAGCTCCACCAAGGTGAAGCCGCGAAGCTTGCGGAGGCCCGCGGGCCGCGGGCCGCGAATGGCGGCCAGTCGCCGGCCGTGGTGATCGTTCACGGCGTTCATGCGGTTCATCTCGCCCATGTCTTTCACGAAACACCTCCTGCCGCCGCCGGGACCCAAGTACTTTCGCAAGCATGCCAATCCATGGCGGTTCAAGCAATCAGAATGAAACAGACATTCCTTGTATATTCTGGGCATACGGCCACGAGCCTGGCCGACGCCGGCGGTGGCGGCCGATAGACTGGCGTGGTCGGTGAGCGATTGCCGAGGAGACAGGTGGCCGATGGCGAAGCGACGGAAGTCCGGCGTGGTTCTGCGGCAGACGGCGACGCATCCGTTCGGCCGGCTGACGTTGGCGGGCTTTCATTTCGGCTTACGTTCCAGAGCGCCGATGCCGCTGCGATTCTGGGATACCTTTGCGATCGTCTACGTGCTCGCCGGCCGGGCACGGTTCCACGACGTCAACGGAGTGGATCTGCCCATGGGGCCCGGGGATCTGCTCCTGATGTTCCCCGGGCACGGCTACCACTACGACCCCGATCCTGGGCAGCCGTGGAGCGAGTTCTGGCTCCAGTTCCAGGGGGCGGTGTTCGACCTCCTGCAGAAACAGGGCGTCATCGATCCCGCGAGACCGATCCTCCGCCTCACCCCTGTCGATGCCTGGCTCGAGCGATTCGAGTCGGTGGCCCGCCTGCGGCCCAGACAGCGGACAGTCGACCTGTTGCTGCAGACCTGTCGATTTCTCGACGTGCTGGCCGAGGCCATCGCCCACAGCCGCGAACAGAAGGGCGGCCCGCCGCAGAACCTCTGGCTGGCCCAGGCGACGGCGCTCCTCGACAAGCACCCCATCGCCGCGCCGGTGGAGTGGAACGCTCTCGCCAAGAAGATGGGGATCTCACACGACCGATTTCGCAAGAAGTTCAAGCAGTTCACCGGCACCACGCCGGCCAACTATCTGCTCGCGCGGCGGTTGGAGGCGGCCTGCGGGATGCTCCATGACCGCTCTCTCGGGCTCAAGGAGATCGCCGTCCTGTGCGGGTTCTGCGACCTCTACCACTTCAGCAAGCGGTTCAAGCAGCGGCTCCAGTTGACGCCCACGGCATACCGCGAGCACAAGCTCCGCATCTCGTGAGGCGAGCCCATGCCCGCCGACCGCCGGCAGCGTGCCCAGAATGTACAAGAGTTGCCCATGCGAGCGGCGTTGACCAAATGCCCCATGGTGCAACGATAGTGAGGGAGAACTGATGCACGAGAAACGGTCCGCACGGAATAGCCCCAATGCGACGATTCATGACCTCCATGCTCGTCGCGGTCGCCATCGCCTGCGTGCCCGCCGCTGTCGCCCGTGGTGAGGCCACCGCTCAGGCCGGAAAGCCCGTTGAGTTCCACGTCGCCGGGCATGGCCGGCCGGAGAATCCGGGCACCGCGGAAAAGCCGTTTGCCACGCTGGTGCAGGCCCGTCAGGCCATTCGGAACTGGAAAGCCACACACAACGGCATGCTCCCGCCCGGTGGATGTGTCATCTGGCTGCACGAGGGCCAATATGAACTCGAGGAGTCGTTCGTGCTCGAACCCGAGGATTCGGGCAGCGAGGACGCACCGGTCGTGTATCGCGGCATGCCGGGTGCAACGCCGGTGGTGAGCGGCGGCCGCAGCCTCCGCGGCTGGCGCAGGGTCACAGACCCCCTGCCCCGGCTGCCGGCCGTGGCCCAGGGCAAGGTCTGGTATGTCGATCTGCCGACTGCGGGGGACGACCGCTGGACCTTTCGCCAGCTCTGGAAGGATGGAACGCGGCTGTCCCGTGCCCGCTGGCCAAACGAGGATGCGAAGCAGGCGTTGGCTTCGTTTCGCGTGACCGATGCCTCGCTGCGAGACACAAAAACGCTCGCCGATCCGGCGGCCATCGCCGCGTGGCGCAAGGAACTCATGACCCGCTGGCGGACGATCGAATTCAGCAAGGCCGACCTTCCGGCCGACGGACGGCTGCCCGCAGATCTGGCCGCCGATCTGGCCGAGGGAGCAGCTGAACTCTTCTGCATCAACGGCGGTCGCTGGGCGACGATGCGGATTCCGATCGGTGAAGTCGCGGGCAACCGCGTTTGCCTGAACGAACCGGCCGGACTGCTTTCCCACTACTGGGGCGGCATGCGGCTCATGAGCGAGGTGGACGGCGCGGGCTTCATCGAAAATGCCCTCTCGCTGCTTGACGAGCCCTCCGAGTGGTATCTCGACCGCAGGGCAGGCCGCGTCTATTACCTGCCGGCGGAAGGAGAGGATCCCGCTGCGGTCGAAATGGTGGCGCCGCGACTGGAAAGGCTCCTCTGCCTGCGGGGCACGCCTGCGACGCCGGTGCACCATGTCGAGATTCATGACATCGCGTTTGCGCATGCCGAGTGGCCGCTGCCCGACTTCGGCTACCGGCCGGGCCTTGGCTGCTGGTACGGCACCGAACACACGCCGCTCATCTCGAATCCGCCGGAACGGCCCGGCAGCATCCGGCCCCGGGACGATTTTCCCGAATACAGCATTCCCGCGGCGATCGACCTCACCTATGCGGAGCACTGCCGGCTGGAGGCGTGTCGCGTGAGCCAGGTCGGGGCGACGGGCATCGGGCTCGGCGAGGGCTGCCGCCACAACGTCGTCGTCGGCTGCCGGGTGTTTGACGCCGGGGGGCACGGGATTCACGTGGGCCTGCCTCACGGTCCGGTCTGCGCGGAGGATTTCGCCTGGCAGCGGCCGGAGGACGAGCCGCTCGACAACGAGGTGCTCCACTGCCACGTCCATCACACGGGCGTCATGGACTGGGGAGCCTACGGGATCTTCAACAGCTACGCCCACCGCACCCGCATCGCGCACAACCTCGTCGAGCAGCAGCCGTATTGCGGGATGGCTGTCTGTTTCAGCTGGTTCTGCTTTCCGACCGGCCGTGAGCCTTTGGTCACGGTCGAGCACAACCACATCCATCACGTGATGCAAAAGCTCTTCGACGGCGGCGCGATCTATACGAAGGACGGCGTGGCCCCCGGCTCGACCATCCTCGGCAACCTCATCCACGACGTCGGCCAGGGTGACTGGATGTGCAACGGGCTTTTCCTCGACGACGGCTCGTATGGCTTCCACATCGCCGACAACATGATTTCGCACGTCGCAACGCCGATCCGGTTCAACAACACGTCGCCGCAGAAATTCACCTGGGGCACAAACTACTGCGGGGCGCAGGACGAGACGGTCCAGTTTGTCGGCCACGGCGGCGGCGAGATCAGCCTCGACCCAAAGCCGCTGCCGGTCGCAGATGCGCCCATCGCGTTGAACCGCGAAGCAGGCCCCGCCGAGGAGTACCGAAACTGATGCGTAGCGATGCTCTGGCGGCAACACGCCGGGATTTTCTCGAGGCCTCCCTCGCAGGCGGTGCGATCGCCATCGCAGGCGGCTCACTGCCGGCCAGTGCAGCCGAGCGCGACGACAAGTCTCCGAAGCCGACGATCGCCGCCTACACGGGCGCCATGAGCGTTGTGCAGGGGCAGTCACTCCCGTTCCACGTCTCGACGAGCGTCAGCCGCTACACGGCCACGATCACGCGTGTCGGCTTGGAGCCCACCGTCGCCTGGAAGTCGGATGCGATTGCGGGCGCCAAGCATCCCGTTCCCAAGGATGCCTCGACGCGCGGGTGCCAGTGGCCAGTCGCCTTTCAGGTGCCGATCGGGTCGGATTGGCGGTCGGGCGTCTATCTCGCCACGCTCGCCGGGGATGGGGCAACGACGCAGACTTTTTTCATTGTCCGCTCGGCGACGCCCGGCACGCGGGCCCGCATCCTCTTCCAGCTCGCGACCAATACCTACCAGGCCTACAACAACTGGGGCGGCTCCTCCCTCTATGTGGGCCCCGAGTTTCCGACCGTGTCGTTCGACCGGCCATTCATCCTCGAGCAGCCGGTGCTGAAGGCGAAGCCCGGCTTCTACAATCCCAACCTCGCCTGCTACCGCACCTGGGACGAGCCCTTCATCCGCTGGGCGGAGCGGGCCGGCTACGAACTCGACTACTGCGCGAACCTCGACATCGAATTCGATCCCGACGCCCTCGCCCGCTACCGGCTCCTGGTCGCCGTCGGCCACGATGAATACTGGTCGGCGGGCATGCGGGACAACGTCGAGGCGTTCATCGGCAACGGCGGCAACGTCGCCTTTCTGAGCGGCAACACGATCTGTTGGCAGGTGCGGGTCGAGGATGGGGGCCGCAGGCTCACCTGCTACAAGCAGGCGCATGACAAGGATCCCGTCTTCGGCACGAAGGATTCCCGTTCCCTCACGACGCTCTGGAGCGATCCCGCCGTCGCCCGTCCGGAGAACAGCCTTACGGGCGTGGGCTTCCCCTACGGCGGCTACAACGGCTTCTTCGGCGAATACGAGACCGGCCCGGGCGCGGGCGAATACACCGTCTATCGGCCCGACCACTGGCTCTTCGCCGGCACGGGGCTTTCCCGAAACGAGACGTTCGGGCGGATCGACGAGCCCTGGTGCCCGCAGCCCGGCATCGCGGGCTACGAGTGCGACGGCTGCGAGATGATCTGGGAGAACGGCCTGCCCGTGCCCACCGGCCGCGACGGCACGCCAAAAAACATGCAGATTCTCGCCGCGGCGCCGGCCCGGATGAGCACGAATGACGACACGATCAAGTGGGCGAAAGCACTCCGCGGGGCGCTCCCGGGCGCTTCCGTGCCCGCGGAGGTGATCGACGGGCCCGGGAGCGCCGTGTTTGGGATGTACGAACGCGGCGGCACGGTCGTGGCCACCGGCAGCTGCGGGTGGAGCTACGGCCTCGCTGCCGGCAACCACGTCGTCGATCGGATCATCCGCAACATGTTCGACCGGCTTTCCGTGTGACGAAGGAGGAAACTCGTATGCATCGCACCCTTACGTCGATCCTGGTTCTCATCGCATCGCTCGTCCTGGTGTCGCCCGCTTCGGCCGCCGAGCCCGCGTTGCGGAAGGTGGAGGGCAACCGCCCGCGGGCGACCGCGCCGAATGAGGTCGGCCGAATCGTTCTCTTTCCCGACGCGGCCGGGTTTTTCGGCGAGGCGATCCGCATCAACCCCGACAACGCCTGCATCGCATGGTGGGAGAAGCCGGCCGACTACGTCGCCTGGGAGATCGAGTCGCCGAAGGCTGTCGAATACGAGGTGTGGCTCGAATGGGCGATCGCCGACGATCTCGCCGGCAACGGCTTCCGCATCCGCGTGGGCGAAGCCTCGCTCACCGGGAAGATCGGCAAGACCGGCGGCTGGACGTCGCTCAAACGGGAATCGGTGGGCACGCTGAAAATCCCCGCGGGCAGGTCGCGGCTGGAGATGCGGGTGGAAGGGCCGCTCAAGGGCGAACTGGCCGACGTGCGGTGCATCACGCTCAACCCCGTCGGCTCGCCCGCGCCCCCGGTGGCTCCGGCCGTGCCGCCGAAGACACCCGCCAGTTCGCTCAACCAGATCCGCGTGCATCCCGCCATGCAGGTGGAACTCGTCGCCGCCGAGCCGCTCGTCCGGGATCCCATCGCCATCGCCTGGGGGGCCGATCTGAAGCTCTGGGTGGTGGAGATGGGCGACTATCCGCTCGGCACCGACGGCAAGGGGGGCCACGGCGGCAGGATCAAGTTCCTCGAAGACGTCGACGGCGACGGCCACTACGACAAGGCGACCACGTTCCTTGACGACCTTGGCTTCCCGACAGGCGTGCTGGCCTGGAAGAAGGGCGTGCTCGTCACCTGCGCCCCCGAGATCTTTTATGCGGAAGACATCGACGGCGACGGCCGGGCCGATCTCCGCACACCGCTCTTCACCGGCTTCCCCGAGCGGAACCAGCAGCACCGCGTCAACGGCCTGAAGCACGGTCTCGACGGCTGGATCTACTGCTCCAACGGCGACGGGGGCGTGGGGGGCGACACGACGATCGTGTCGGTCGCGACCGGCGCGAAGACGTCGCTTGGCAGCCGCGACTTCCGGTTCCGGCCCGACACCGGTGAGCTCCAGACACAGTCGGGCCCGTCGCAGTTTGGCCGCAACCGCGACGACTGGGGCAACTGGTTCGGCTGCAACAACGGCCAGCCGCTCTATCACTTCGCCCTCGACGAGCGGGCGCTCGCGCGAAATCCGCGGCTGAAGGCCCCCGATCCGAGGGTTCATCTCTTCGGCATCGAGGGTCCGTTCTACACGCTTGCCGAGTCGGTTCCCGTCCACGGGGAACAGCCGGCGAAGGGACGGCGGGCAACCGGTCTCGGCGGCGCTTGCGCCGCGATGATCTACCGCGACGAACTCCTCGGCGAGGAGTTTTCAGGCAACGCGTTCGTCTGCGATCCGGTCACGAACCTCGTCCATCGCCGCGTGCTCGCCCCGGAGCGGTCGAGTTTTTCGAGCAGCCGTGCGGCCGACGAGCAGGCATCCGAGTTCTTCGCCTCGGCCGACACCTGGACGCGGCCGGTGATGGTGCAGGCCGGGCCCGACGGGGCCCTCTACGTGGTCGATATGTATCGCCTCTACATCGAGCACCCGCAGTGGATCGCCGGCTCGATCGCGGCCAATGCCGACCTGCGGGCCGGCGCCGACCGCGGCCGCATCTACCGGATCTATCCGGCCGACCGCCGGCCGCGAAAGCCTGTCCGGCTCGACACGCTCTCCGCAGCGGAACTCGTGGCCGCGCTCGACAGCCCGAGCGGCTGGCAACGCGACACCGCGCAGCAGCTCCTCGTCGGACGCGGTGATCGCTCGGTGCTGCCGGCGCTCGAAAAGCTCGCCGCGGAAGCTTCCCGGCCGCAGGTGCGGGTGACGGGACTCGCCGCGCTCGCCGGCATGAACGCCGCGACAGATGCGATCCTGCTTTCGAGCCTCCGCGAACCGCACCCCGCCCTGCGGCGGCTGGCCGTGCGGTTCGCGGAGCCCCGGCTGCAGGCGTCGCCCTCACTCGACGCCGCCGTCCGCGGCCTGGCCAACGATGCCGATCCGCAGGTGCGGGTGCACGTGGCGGCGAGCCTGGGCGAATCGGCCGATCCCGCGAGCGGCCGCGTGCTGGCCGAGATGCTCCTCGCCGATCGTGACGACCCCTACCTCGTGGCGACGGTCCTCAGTTCGGCCACTCGCCATCCCGCGGCGGTCGCCGCGGGGGTGCTCGTCGCCGATCCGCCGGCCGAACCGCGGCTGCTCACGCAGGTGCTCGCCGCATGCACGGGAGGCGACGGCGGTGAGATCGCGGCGCTCGCCGCGGCCGAGCTTGGGTCGCCGCGGCTTGCAAACGATCCTGGCCGGCAGTTCGCGGTCGTGGCGTCCCTGCTCGATGCGGGGCTTTTCGAGGGCGGCCGCGTTCGATCGCTGGCCGCACTCGACGCCGTCTTCGCCCGCGCGCGACAGGTCGTAGACGACCCGGCCGCGGCCGAGCCGCTCCGTGTGGCGGCCCTCGGAATTCTCGGCCGGCAGGAAGAGCGGCGGAGCGAGGACCTCGACCGGCTCGAGCGGCTCGTCTCGTCGGTCGTGTCGCCGACGATCGCGGCCGCGGCGATCGATGCGCTGGCCCGCACGGCCGATCCGCGGGCGGGCGCGATCCTCGCGGAGCGGTGCACGTCGCTCGGGCCCGCGCTCAAGTCCCGCGCGATCCAGACACTCGTGTCGCGGGAGGAGTGGGCGGCGGCGCTCCTTGATCGCATCGGTTCCGACCCTCGGCTTGCAACGGCGCTCGACCCCGCCCGCCGGCAGCAATTACTCAAGCATCCTTCGGCCACGATTCGTACGGCGGCAGAGAAACAACTGGGCGCGATGCAGTCAGGCGACCGCGGCGTGATCGTGTCGCAGTATGCCGCGGCGGCGGAGGCCAAGGGAGACCCTATGCGGGGCCGTGAGGTCTTCGTGGCGCAGTGCGCCGGCTGCCATCGGCTCGATGACGTGGGCAAGGCGGTGGGCCCGGATCTTGCCGGCCTGCGGGAGAAGTCGCCGCGGGTGTTGCTCGAGGCCATCCTCGATCCCAACCGCGCCGTCGAGGACAAGTTCGTCGCCTACAACGTCGTCACGCAGGATGGTCGCAGCTTCACGGGACTCGTGCAGGTGGAATCGGGCAACAGCATCACGCTCGCGGCCGCCGACGGGCAGGTGCATACGCTCCTGCGCGACGACATCGAGACGTTCGCGACCACCGGCCGGTCGCTGATGCCGGAGGGGTTCGAGAAGGCGATTTCGCCCGAGCGGATGGCCGATCTGTTGGCGTTTCTGGCGAGGCCGTGACAGGAAAAAGGGGACGTGCTCGGGAGTGTTCGGCACGGAATGTGCCGGCGGGCGGAGTCCCTTGCTTGCGCTGCGGGCTTGGATGGCGGCTCCCATGCAAGCCCGACGCGCAAGCGAGGGAATCCATCGATGGGAAACCCGTGTCACTCCGCCCAGGCCGACACCGGGACGCAGCTGCAGAACAGGTTGCGGTCGCCGTGGACGTTGTCCACTCGGGCGACCGATGGCCAGTATTTGCCACGCTTGAGCGACGGGACCGGAAACACCGCGATCTCGCGGGAATAGGGCCGATCCCAGCCGTCGTCGGCGACCACCGCCGCCGTGTGCGGCGCGTGCTTGAGCGGGTTGTTGTCCTGCGGCCAGACCCCCTCCTCCACCTGCCGGATCTCCTCGCGGATCGCGATCATCGCCGCGATGAACCGGTCGAGCTCGGCGAGCGGCTCGCTTTCGGTCGGCTCCACCATCAAGGTTCCCGGCACCGGGAAGCTGAGCGTCGGGGCATGGAAGCCGTAGTCGACCAGCCGCTTGGCCACGTCCTCGGCCGTGATGCCGCTGGTGTCTTTGAGCGGACGAAGGTCGAGGATGCACTCGTGGGCCACGCGGCCGTTCTCGCTCGTGTAGAGGGTCGGATAGTGGCCGCGGAGCCGGAAGCTCACGTAGTTGGCGGCGAGAATGGCTGCCTCGGTGGCATGCCGCAGCCCGTCGCCGCCCATCATCCGGCAATACATCCAGCTGATCGGCAGCACCGCAGCATTGCCCAGCGGCGCCGCCGAGACCGCGCCGACGTCGCCCGTCGGCAGGCCAGCCGTGGCATGGCCCGGCAGGAAGGGCACGAGGTCTGGGACCACGCAGACCGGTCCGACGCCGGGGCCGCCGCCGCCGTGCGGGATGCAGAACGTCTTGTGGAGATTCAGGTGGCCGACGTCGCCGCCGAATTCGCCGGGAGACGCGACGCCCACCAGGGCATTCATGTTGGCACCGTCGACATACACGCGTCCGCCGTGGCGATGGACGATCTCGCAGAGTTCGCGCACCTGCGTTTCGAACACGCCGTGCGTGCTGGGATAGGTGATCATCACCGCCGACAGCCGGTCGCTGTACTGTTCGCACTTGGCCTGAAGTTCAGTCAGATCGACGTTGCCGTGCGCGTCGCAGCCGGTGACGACAACTTCCATGCCGGCCATCTGGGCGCTGGCGGGGTTCGTGCCGTGGGCGGAGGACGGGATCAGGCAGATCGTGCGGTGACCCTGGCCGCGGGCCCGTTGCCAGGCCTGGATCACGAGCAGGCCGGCGTATTCCCCCTGACTGCCGGCATTGGGCTGCAGGCTGATGCCTGAATAGCCGGTGGCCTCGCAGAGCCATTCCCTCAGCTGCCGGTCGAGCAGCGTGTAGCCCTCCAGTTGATCGGCGGGCGCGAAGGGGTGGACGTTCGCGAACTCGGGCCAGGTGATCGGGATCATCTCGCTCGTGGCGTTGAGCTTCATCGTGCAACTGCCCAGCGGGATCATGCTGCGGTCGAGCGCGAGATCACGATCGCTCAAACTGCGGATGTAGCGGAGCATCGAGGTTTCGCTGTGATGCGTGTTGAACACCGGATGCGTGAGAAAGTCGCTCGTCCGCCGCATGGCGGCCGGGATGAGCGGCTCGATGCCCCGCTCGTAGGCGGCCAGGTCGGGCAGGCTCTGTCCCGGCGACACGAACACCTGCAGCAGCCTCGCGAGATCGTCGCGGGTGGTGGTCTCGTCGAGAGAGATCGAGAGCGTGCGGGCGTCGAGGGTCCGCAGGTTCATGCCGAGATCACGGGCCCGCGCGGCGAATTCCGCGGTGCGGTCGCCGGTGCCGAGGGAGAGCGTGTCGAAGGCATGGGCATGGTTGATGGTCACGCCAAGTCGTGTGAGACCGTCGGCCAGCACCGCCGTGTAGGCCGCGACGCGTTGGGCGATTCGCGTGAGTCCCTCCGGCCCGTGATAGACGGCATACATGCTCGCCACCACCGCGGGCAGCACCTGTGCCGTGCAGATGTTCGAAGTGGCCTTCTCGCGGCGGATGTGCTGTTCCCGGGTCTGCAGGGCGAGGCGGTAGGCGGGCCGGCCCTCCGAATCGATGCTCACGCCCACGAGGCGGCCGGGCATCGACCGCTTGAAGGCGTCGCGGCAGGCGAAAAACGCGGCATGCGGGCCGCCGCAGCCCATCGGCATGCCGAACCGCTGCGTGGTGCCGACCACAATGTCGGCCCCCCACTCGCCCGGCGGCGTGAGCAGCGTCAGGGCGAGAATGTCGGCCGCCACGCAGAGCACGGCCTGCTTGGCATGCACCCGCTCGGCGAGGCCGCGCCAATCGGCCAATTGGCCATCGGTCGCGGGATATTGCACGAGCACGCCGAAGCAGTCGTGGCGTTCGAGCAGGTCGCCGGCACTGCCGATCTGGATCTCGATGCCCAGCGGCCGCGCCCGCGTCTGGAGCACCTCGAGCGTCTGCGGGTGGCAGCAGCCGTCGGCGAGAAATACCTTGCTCGTGTTCGTCGAGGTCCGTCGCGCCAGCGTCATTGCCTCGGCCGCAGCGGTGGCCTCGTCAAGCAGCGACGCATTGGCGATCGGCATGCCGGTCAGTTCGCAGACCATTGTCTGGAAGTTGACGACAGCCTCCATGCGGCCCTGGCTGATCTCGGCCTGATAGGGCGTATACGCGGTGTACCAGGCGGGGTTTTCGAGGATGTTTCGCAGGATCACGCCGGGCGTGTGGGTGTTGTGATAGCCCTGGCCGATGAAGCTCTTGAGGAGCCTGTTCCGCGACGCGACAGCCTTGAGTTCCGCGAGTGCCGCCGCCTCGGAGACGGGCTGCGGAAGTTTCATGGCCTCGCGGCGGGCGATGCTCGCGGGAACAATCCCCTCGACAAGCGAGTGGCACGACGCCTCGCCGATCGCATCGAGCATGTGCCGCTCGTCGGCGGCATCGAGCCCGATGTGCCGTGCCCGAAACTCGGCCGGGTTTTCCAGGGATGCCAGCGGGATGGCGGATCGCTGTGAAGACGCAGCCTGAGCGGATGGCTGGTGCGCGACCGAGGCCGGGGTGGAAGCGGACATGACAGGGCTCCAAGCTGGGATGATCTTGGCCGGTGGAGGGGCATGCCCTCCACCGGGAACCCTGTTGTCCTTGGACCTGAGAGATTCGCCGCGGGCCGCGCCCACGGTTTGCCCCTTCGGTGGACCCGGGCTTGGGGGCCAGGATCGCTCTCCAACAGCGTGATAGTCAGTACTTTTGCCTGAGCGTTCGGCCTTCGGCGGTCTTGCGACTCTCTCCTGACGCCGGGATTCTAGCCCTGACCCCGAAAACCGACAACGAGCACTGGACAGGTTTCGCCGCCGAGGCATAATCTTCCGAGAACGACAGGTTTTCCCGGCAGCGATTCTGGACGCGGCCGGGACAACGCCCGGATGATTGCGCTGCGGATATCTCTTTTGGAGATCCGCAGCGGATTCGCCGTTCGTTGAACCGTTGAGATGTCGAACGTCTGCCACATTCGATTCCTCCGTACCCCATCCCTCCTGCCCTCCAGATATCTGCAGAACAATCCACTCGCGGCAGCTCAGGCGGAGCGACAACGGGTTTGCACAGTGAACTCGCTGTGAAGCCATGCTGCCCTCGAGGCGTGGAACGGTTCGCTCTGCACAAGACCAAAGAACAATTCAGGAGCCGCCCCTATGCCTCCGCGCTCGCAGCGTGCCCGCATCACCCGAGTCGAAATCGTCGCGGCACTGGCCAACTGGACGCTCTCCATCGTGACCACGGCGGCCCTCGCCGCGGTCGGCTAGTTCGGGCATGCCACGCACTGGACATTCGGCCTCGGCGGCCATGACGCCGCCCATCACGCGGGCGATCATGCCGCCGCACACGCGGCCCCCGACCATGGAGCGGAGTCGGCATCCGGGCACGGCGACTCGCCGGCCCCTGATGCCGAAGCCGTCCGCTTCAAGTCCCAGGAGGCGATGGAACGCACCGGCATCGAATTGGTACCGGTCGAGGAGCGGCCGGTCGTGAGCGAACTGGTCGTCAGCGGAGTCGTGCAGTACGACCAACGGCACATTGCGCAGCTGTCGGCCCGCGTGCCGGGGAGCGTGTGGCGGGTGGAGAAGCACCAGGGCGACACCGTGAAGAAGGGGGATGTGCTCCTCGTGATCGAGAGCCGCGACGTGGGAATGCTCAAAGCCGAGTTTCTCAACGCGCTCGTCGCCCACGAGGCCCGGCGGGAGCAACTCGCGATCCTCGAGGAGGTGAAAGGCGCGGTGATGGGCCGTCAGCTTCGCGAGGCGAAGTCGGCTCTCCGCGAGGCCCGCAACCACCTCACCAATGCCGAACAGGCACTCGTGAACCTGGGACTGGATGTGTCCATCGCCGACTACGAACTGCTCGACGACGACTCACGCGCGGCCCGGATCCGCATCGCGGGGTTGCCCGAACCACTGCTCGGCACGATCGATCCGAACCACGTCACGTCGAACCTGCTCCCGCTGTACGCCCCTTTCGATGGAATCGTGATCGGCCGCGACGCGGTGGTGGGCGAGGTGATCGACCCTGCCGAACCGATCTTCGAGGTGGCCGACGTCTCCACGATGTGGGTCGTGCTCAACATCAGCAAGGAGGATGCCGGTCGGGTGGCGCTCGGCCAACGGGTGCTATTCCGTCCCGACGGCTCGAACGACGAATACGAGAGCCGCGTCGCCTGGATCAGCACCGAGGTCAACGAAGAGACACGGACCCTGGAGGTCCGGGCGGAGATCTCGCGGGGCGCCGCGGCGACGATCACGGCCTCGTCAGACGGTCGTTCGACCCCGGCGGGCCTGCGGGCGAATACCTTCGGCAACGGCCGTATCGAGGTCGATCGCCGCGGCACGGCGCTCGTCGTGCCGCGCAGCAGCGTGCAGTGGGACGGCAGCCGTTGGGTGGTCTTCGTGCCCGCCGGCGAGCGGGCGTTCGCCGCCCGTCCGGTCAGCCCCGGAGTGCAGCAGGGCGACTCGATCGAGATCGTCGGCGATTTCTCCGGCGGTGCCTCGCCGACGCACGTCGTCGGAGCCGGGAGCCACGTGCTCAAGAGCCAGATCCTCCTCGATCGGATGGAGGCGGGCGAACTCTAGTCGCCAGATTCCATGCTGGAAGCTGTCATTGCATGGTCGCTCTCGCACCGGATCGCGGTGTTGGTGGGGTCGGCTTTCGTCTGCCTGGTGGGATGGGTGGCCGTCAATCGGCTCGTGGTCGATGCCTTTCCCGACACCACGCCCGTGCAGGTGCAGATCAACACCGTGGCGCCCGGGATGGTGGCTGAGGAGATCGAGCGTCAGATCACATTCCCGGTCGAACTGGCGATGGGCGGCATGCCCGGCCTCGAGGGGCTGCGCAGCGCCAGCATGTTCGGGCTGTCGGTCGTGATCGTGACCTTCCGCGACGGCACCGATATCTACTTCGCGCGGCAGCTGATCAACGAGCGGCTCACGACCGTGAGCGTGCCCGGCGGCGTCGAACGCCCCGAGATGGGGCCGGTGTCGACGGGGCTCGGCGAGGTGTTTCATTATTTGCTCGTGCCCAAAGCGCGGGTCGTCGGGGCCGAGCCTGCCGTGGGCGGGGGCGATGCCGACGGGGCCGGCGGCATGAGCCTGACCGACGTGAAAACGCTCCAGGAATGGACGCTCAAGCCAGCGCTGCGGAGCGTGCCCGGGGTGGCCGAGGTGAACGCCTGGGGTGGCCTCAACAAGCAGTATCAGATCCGTGTCGACCCCGTCCTGCTCCGCAAATACGGGCTCTCCTTCGACGAGGTGGTGGCGGCCGTGCCGCGCAACAACTTCAACGTCGGCGGCGGCTCGATCGACCGCGCCGGCGACGCGGTGTTGGTCTACGGCGTGGGCCGAACGGTCGATGTCCAGCAGATCGGCAAGATCGTGATCGCGTCCCGCGAGGGGGTGCCGATCCGGATTCGCGACGAGGGCGAGGTGATGATCGGCCACGAGATCCGCAAGGGGGCGGTCACCTACGGCGGCGAAGGAGAGGTGTTGCTGGGTCTCGGCTTCATGCTGATGGGTGAAAACAGCTACGCCGTCACCACCAGGCTCCGGGACCGCTTCGAAAAGCTGGTGAAGACATTGCCGGAGGGAGTCGAGGCGAAGATCGTCTACGACCGTACGAAGCTCATCGACCGTGTCATCGCCACGGTGCGGCAGAATCTGCTCGAAGGGGCGTTCCTGGTCGTCGTGATCCTCTACATGATGCTCGGCAACCTGCGGGCCGGGCTGGTGGCGGCTACCGCGATCCCGCTCTCGATGATGTGCGGCTCCATCGGCATGTGGCAGACGGGCATCGCCGCGAGCCTCCTGTCGCTCGGTGCGATCGACTTCGGCATCGTGGTCGACTCGTCGGTCGTCGTGATCGAGAGCATCCTGGAGAAGATCGCGCACCATCCCGGGGCCACCGGTGCCGCGCGGTTGAAACTCGTGCAGGAGGCGACCAACGCCGTCAAGAAGCCGGCCTGCTTCGGTCAGCTCATCATCATGATCGTCTACATCCCGATCCTCACGCTCGAGGGGGTCGAGGGGAAGATGTTCCGGCCGATGGCCATGACCGTGGTGTTCATCCTCATCGGGTCGCTCGTGCTCTCGCTGACGGTGGTGCCGGTGCTCTCGAGCCTGTTTCTGCCGCGGCGGGTCGACTCGCATGACGTGCTGCTCGTGAAGCTCCTGCGTGCGGTCTACCGGCCGGTGCTGCGGTTTTGCCTGGCGGCCCGCGGCCCGCGGCCCGCTGGCGTGCGCGGCCGTGGCGATCCTCGGCATCACGCTCCTGCGGGCGCTGTCGCTGGGCACCGAGTTCGTGCCCAAGCTCTCGGAGGGCGACATCGTGCTGGGCATCATCCGGGCGCCGGGAACGAGCATCGAGGAATCCTGCCGGATGAATACGCGGCTCGAACAGGCGCTCCTCGCGGAGTTTCCCGCGGAGATCGCGCACGTCTGGAGCCGTACCGGTACGCCCGAGGTGGCCACCGACGCCGGCGCGATCGAGGCGACCGACATGTTCATTGCGCTCAAGCCCCGGGAGGAGTGGGTTCGCGCCCGGACGCAGGCGGCCCTGGTCGACGTGATGAACACGGTCGTCGAAGGCGTGCCGGGGCAGATCATCTGGTTCACGCAGCCGATCGAGCAGCGGATCAACGAGATGGTGTCGGGCGTGCGGGCCGATATCGCCGTGAAGGTGTTCGGCAGTGATCTCGAGGGGCTCGTGAAGAAGGCGGGCGAGGTGGCGCAGGTGCTGAAAAACGTGCCGGGTGGCGTCGACGTGGCCGTCGAGCAGGTCAGCGGCCAGCCGATCCTGAAGATCGCCGTCAAGCAGGACGAGATCGCCCGCTACGGCATCTCGGCGCAGGCGGTGCTCGACATCGTCGAGAGCATCGGTGGCAAGGCCGTGGGGCAGATCGTGGAGGGGCAGCTGCGGTTTCCGATCGTGGTTCGCCTGCCCGAGCGGATGCGGGATGGGCCCGAATCGATCGGTGACATTGCTGTCCGCGGACCGGCGGGCGAGAGCGTGCCGCTCAGGCGGATCGCCGACATCGAGACGATCCTGGGACCCAAGTTCGTGACCCGTGAGTGGAGCGAGCGGAGGGTCGTCGTGCAGTGCAACGTCCGTGGCCGCGACGTGGGTGGGTTCGTGGCGGAAGGGCAAGCGGCGATCGACCGGTCGGTCGAACTGCCGGAGGCGGAGTTTCGGCTGGAATGGGGCGGTCAGTTCGAGAACATGCAGCGGGCGCAGAAACGGCTGGCGATCGTCGTGCCGCTCGCGCTCTTGCTGATCATCGCGCTGTTGTACCTCACCTATCGAAACGTGGCGGACACCGCCCTGCTCTTCGTGAGCGTGCCGTTCGCCTGCGTGGGGGGTATCTGGGCGCTCGCGGCCCGCGGGATGCCGCTCTCGATCTCGGCCGCGGTTGGCTTCATCACGCTCTCCGGCGTGTCGGTCTTGAGCGGCATGGTGGTGGCCAGCGCCCTGCGTGAACGGCTGGCCCGGGGCACGGCCCGCGACGTGGCGATCGAGGAGACGTCGTCGGCGTGTCTCCGCACGATCATCATGACTGCCCTGGTGGCGAGCCTCGGCTTCATCCCGATGGCGGTGAGCGAGGGCACGGGTGCGGAAGTGCAGCGTCCGCTGGCGACGGTCGTGATCGGGGGCGTGATCACGAGCACGCTCTTCACGCTCTTCGTGCTACCGGCGCTCTACCGGCTGATCCTCCCCGTGCCGCCTGTGAAAATCCTGCCGGGCGACCGGTAGGGCTGCCATCCCGTAGGGGCCCCGGGGGAGCACGCTTGCAACGTGCTGAATGCGGGCTCCCAACCACCAGCGGCAGTGCGAAGGTGAGGTCGAGCGTCGCCGGCTCAGACCGCGTCGCCCCAATCGCGGCCGGAAAGCCTGGCGAGCGCGATGATGAGCGACTGCGTGCCGCTGCGGCCGTGCCCCATGTCTTGTGCCGAACGGTAGAGCTGCTCGGCCAGGGCGACGCCGGGCAGGACAAGATCCATCCTGCGGCACTCCGCCAGCACGATCCCCAGATCCTTCAGGAAATGCTCGACCAGAAACCCTGGCGCGAAGTCGCCCTTGAGCACCCGAGGGGCGAGGTTTTGGAGCGACCAGCTTCCGGCCGCTCCCGGGCCGATCGCCTCGAGTGTCGTCGAAAGGTCAAGCCCGGCGCGTGAGGCGTAGAGAAGGGCCTCGCACATGCCGATCATCGTCGATGCGATCGCGACTTGGTTGGCCATCTTCGTGTGCTGGCCGGAGCCGGGCGGCCCGCAATGGACGACGCGGGCGGCGATCACCCGCCAGACAGGTTCGAGCCGCTCGACGGCGGCGACCGGCCCCCCGACCATCACCGTCAGCCGCCCCTCCCTGGCGCCGACGTCGCCGCCCGAAACGGGGACATCCAAGGCCTCGATGCCCCGTGCGGCGGCCATCGTCGCGATCTCCTCGGCCAACGCAGGTTCGCTCGTCGTCATGTCGGCGAAGATCGTGCCCGGCCGCAAGCCGGCGAGAGCACCTCCAGGGCCGAGCACGACCTCGCGGACGTCGCGGGGATAGCCGACACAGGTGAACGCCACGTCGCTGGCGGCCGCCACTTCCGCAGGCGACCCTGCCCACGATGCCCCCTTCGCCAGCAGCGGCTCGGTGCGGCCGCGCGACCGGCTGGTGATCGTCAATGGAAAGCCGGCATCGAGAAGACGGCCGCAGATCGCGCTCCCCATGATGCCGGTGCCGATCCAGCCGACACGCCGCACGTCGTGCCGCGTTTCCAACGCTTGTTCAGTCATGGATAACGAATGCCTCGGAAGGTGGCCGCCGCGTGTCTCGCAACCGGTGCCGCGAGAGGGCGACAAGCGATGTTCGATCGGTCATCTCAGCCGTGCGGTGAAATCGTGGGGGATCACGGTTTCGAGAGTGTACCTGTCCCCTGCCGACGCGCCGTGGCATTTCTAACGCGCTGATCGAAGCACTCAAGCGACCGCAGTTCCATTACGACTGGCACTGGTACTGGTCGATCGGCGACGGCGGACTGGGCAACAATGGCGTCCACACACTTGACGCTATCCGGCTACGCCTCCGCCTCGGGGGCCCCGGAGAGGCGACGATCAGCTTCGGCATCCGCGCGGCAGAAGGCCGTTCGGCAGCTGCCATTTTGGGTGCCGAATACCGCGAGAACCCTTGAGTCGCGTCGCGCCCGGGTGGTGAGAC
This sequence comes from uncultured Candidatus Kuenenia sp., assembly GCA_964581055.1. GTDB lineage: Bacteria > Planctomycetota > Planctomycetia > Pirellulales > UBA1268 > CAMCQY01. The sequence continues at coordinate 1,876 of CAZOMJ010000053.1, read as the reverse complement.
TGCGCCACGCTCGACACCGAGATTATCCGCGACGCGGCCTGGTGGCCGCTTCCCAGTTCGGTGCAGTTGGAGAGCGTCTCACGCGACCCCTGCCCCGATGCCGAGTGCCCGCGAGCCGCCTTTCCGCGCATGATCCGACGGTTGGTATGCAGGAACACTCGAGGATTCTGCAGGCCTCGTATTACCCGATGTCGAGAAACCGCGGGAGCGGGGCATCGGCTGGGAGGCCCAGGATCGTGCGAAGTGACGCGAGGTCGTCGTCTGAGAGCGGCACGAAGAAGACCGGGTCCTGGCAGAGCGTCGGATCGACGAGCCGGTAGCCGGTCACCTGCGCGCCCTGCACGATCGGCGCCCGGCCGTAGCCGTACATCATGTTGTCGACCTTGTCGAAGAAGTCGCGGAGCGTGACGGCATCGGGCCGTGGTCGGCGGACATAGAAGAGTTCGATGACATCCTTCCAAAAGTGAGGCACGAACTTCTCGCCAAAGTCGGCGTGGCCCACCCGGTCGCGGTTGGTGCCGGCGATCATGATCGGCAGCGAGCGGAGCGTGAGGCTGCGATCCCTGCACCGCTGTTCGATCGTGGTGCCGAGATTGGTGAGGAAGTCGGCGCTGTAGCAGTCGTCGCAAATGAGCACGAGGTGGGCGAGATCCACCGGTTTCCCCGCCGTGGTGCCAGCCCCGTCGATGAGCGTGTCGGCCAGCCTGGCGAAGGGAATGGAATAGCTTTGAATCTCCTCCGGCGAGCCGTGGCCGAGGACGACGACGGACGTGGGGGTGCCTGAAGCGGCGGCCTGGCTGACGGTCGTGAGAAATTCGTCCGCGACCTGGCGGATCGACTGTGTGGCCGTGTCCTGCTTGAACACGGTCGGCTTCGCTCCGTAGCCTGCGGCGATCGTCGTGATCTCTTTTGGCTCGAGGCCGCGGGCTGGGTCGAGCAGGCCGATCATCGTGCGGTCGGCGCCGATCACGACGAGTTCGCCCGTCTCGTCTCGCTTGCGATCGATGAACTCAGCCAGTTTCACGATCGTTTCGAGACGCTCGTCGTCGGGAAGCGTCGCAAGCCGGTCGGCGTGCGCCATGCACAGGTAATAGAGCGAGGGCTCGATCTGCCGGTAGTGCTTGGGGGTGGCATCGAGTTTCTGTGAGATCGCCGGGGACAGTTCGGCCTGGAAGGCGGCGAAGTCCTTTGGGAATTCGGCGGCTTCAGCGGCTGTCACGCCGCACAGGATGAGCAGGAGCGACAGGCAGTCTGGGAAACGGCAGTGTAATGGCGGCGTCATGCCGTCGATTCTACTACGGAGAGCATCCAATAGTAGATACTTGCCCCTCAGGAGTTGGCCGCGGTTCGGGGCTGACCGGACCCCATCGCCGGACGTTCGCTCCGGCCATCCTGGCCTTCGCTCACTCGCTGCTGACTGCCCTCCGGCATCCTGCCCGCGCTGGTCAGCAACGCCGGCTCTCGGGGCCTGGCCAGCCCCTCACGAATTCTGCATTCGAAACAGTCAACTCCAACGTGCTCGGGGGAGGAACTGGCGGTGGAAAAAGTTCTCCGTCGGCTGCGAGCGTGGCTTTTTGTGGCGACCGTTGACTGATACGGAACGGGCGTATAGTATACGGGCGTACATAAATCGTTGGAGGCGGCCATATGGTCTCACGTGTCTTGGGTGGTTTGGGCCTGTATTTCCAGGGATTGGAGACGGTGGCAACCGGTTTCCCATCGCTCGACCGTCTGCTGCCGGCAGGTGGCGTGCGACGCGGCAGCCTGGTGGAGTGGCTGGCTGGCGGCGATGCAGGCGGGGCGATCTCGCTTGCCTGCGCGGTGGCCTGCCGGCTGGCCGACCCGCGGTGGGCGGAGCAGTCGCGGGCTTCCCAGG
>CAZOMJ010000052.1:0-6183 GCA_964581055.1 uncultured Candidatus Kuenenia sp. | reverse complement strand
CCGCCGCCCTGGGCACCGCCGCCGGAGAAGTTGAACTGCGTTACCTGGCCGACACCTGAGAAGAGTGGCGCGGTGGTGATGCGAACATACCTGCGATCGGCCGAAACGACGGCCTGAGCAAACATGTTCGTGCCTTCGGGCAACGTCGTGATAATCGGCTGATAGCCCACGGCACCGCTCCGGAAGAACGGCATGCCGGGAGTGCCCGTCGCCCGTGGCGTTCCACGGCTCTGTGAGAGCGATGTCGCCGCGGAGGGGTCGACCATGCCGGCGAGTTGCTGAGCGAGGATGGCGTGGCCGAGTTGCTGCTGCGCCACCACGTCCTGCGCCACCTGGGCTTCGAGCAACGGTTGCTGACGGCGGCCCGCCGGCACCTCGATGCTCACCATGGCGTCATCCGATCGGACGGCCAGTTGCCGCTTCAGACGTTGTTCGTGATCGGTGCCGCGGTAGAGGGTTACCGTAGCGGTGACCGTATCGGCGGCCACCTTGCCCCAGGCCCGTCGCACCAGAATGCGGTAGGTGCCGGGAAAGGCCTCGGCGGCCACGTACCGTTCCCGGTGCGTGGTGTTGGCAGGGTCGACGACCGCATCCGAATCGGCCAGCAGCGTGCCACCCGAACTGGACCGCGGCGAGGAGAGCGAGCAGACCGTCCCCGGCGGCTCCTCCACGATCATGTCGATGTCGGCGTCGCCGTTCCACGACAACTCCAGTTCGATGTCGCGGACGAGTGCCCGATCGACACGCGCCCGGAAGTCAGCGGCCTCGTCGGCATGGCCTGTTTTTTCCAGCGCATCGATGGTGGTTTTCGACAGGCGCGCGGCCCGCGTGAAAATCTCCCGCTGGTCGGCAGGCCATTCGTGAGCCAGCACGCCGGGGCAGGCCCAGCGGAGCGTCGCGACGTCTTCGGACCGGGCGGCGAGCGTCATGGCGAGGGCGTAGGCCTCCCGGTTTGCCGGGTCGAGGTTCGTCACCTGCCGGCAGAGCCGGATCGCGCGGCCGGGTGATCCGAACCGCGCGAGATAATTGGCCAGGGCGAGCAGGTCGCCGGGCGACGAGGCAAATTCAGCCGTTGAAAGCAGGGCCCGCTCGACCTCTTCACGCGGCTGGCCGGCAGCTTCCATCGCCACGGCCAGGGCCTCGTACATCCAGGGTTCTGCTCGGCCGCAGGCGATGGCTGCCGAGAGCAGGTCGGACGCCCGGTCAAAGCGACCATGCCGACCGAGTTCGGTCGCAGAGACGCGGAGCCGTGCCATCCGGATCGCCAGATCACGAGCGTCGGCGACGGAATCGCCGCCGGCCGGGGTACCGGACCGTGCCGGCTCCGCCGTCAGGTAGGCCGTGACAGCAGCCCGCATGTCGCTGGCATCGAGAACGGCCGCTGGCAGGCCGACATCATCGAGTTCTTGCCGTGCTTCAGCGGCGGCTGGCACGGGTTTCGACCGCGGATTCTGCGGCAGCGTCGCCGGATTCGGCTTTTCGCGGCGGGCCACCCGGGCCCGTGCATCGGAAATCTGGAACATGCCACCGCCCATGCCGTTGCCGCCCATGCCTCCAGCTTGGATGCCGCCTCCCTGGCCACTGTTGACGCCGCCAGCCCCGCCCATGCCGCCGCCGGTCTGGAACGGGTTGACGCCGCCACCTGCGTTGAGAGGCATGACGAGATCGCCGACCGGATAGACCTTGATCACGAGGTTTTCCGCCGCCTTGTCCTTGGTCGTGATCAGCATCACCTCGTCCTTGATCAGGTAGGTGAGGTCGATGTCGCCCAGAATGAGCCGCAGCGCCGACCGGAGCGAGATGCCCGAGACGTTCTGTGTGACGACGGTTGTGTCGAGATCGAGCCCTGCATCCTCGAAGGCCTTCTTGTCGGCCAGGATCGGGATGTCGTACTTGTCCTTGAGTTGATTGATGACGTCGCGCAGCGGCGTTTCCTGGAAGTTCAAGTCGTCCACCGTCTGGTCCAGGGCATCGTAGAGTTTCTTCTCGGCACTGCCGGGATTGGCGAGGTCGACCGACTTGTATTTCTCGCGGAGTTTCGTGATCTCACGCCAGCGGTCGGCGCTCGGGTAGTAGATGGGCGGTTCGTCCACGAACGGGATCGCCGCCAGGTCGACCAGGTGCATGGCGTCCATGAAGTTTCGCTGCATGTCGCGGCGGTAACGCACGTTCTGCGTGTCGTAGTGGAGGATACGGGCCACGGCGGGGGCCGTGCGGGCCACCTCGCGGGCTGTCATCGGCATCGGATAGTTGCCGTAGATATTCGAGGCCTGCACGCCCATCTCCTGGGCGACCACCCTCTCTGCCTCGATGAACTCGTCCCGCTGCCGTTCGTGTCCATACTGCTGCGGCGGCCGCTGATACCGTTCCTCGATTCCCTTGGTCAACAGAGCGTCGTAGCGGTCGACGAGCTGCTTGAACCGTTCTTCCTTGGCTCGCAATTCGCCGTCGAGCCGCTGTCGCTCCCGACCGATTGCGGCCCTGCGCTCGTTCGCCAGGTCGCACTCCACTTTTTCCCGCGAACGCACGACCGATTCGCGAATGCTCATCTCGATCTGCCGGGAAAGCCTGTCTCGCATGGCGGCATCCAGGTCGTCGGAAGCGTTCACTGCCTGCTGCAGATCCTTGAGGTCGGATCGGGCCTGGTCCGGATCGGTCATCATCAGGTGCCGGGCATTGCGGAGCCGCACGGCGGTTTCCTGTTCCAACTGCTGAGCCCGCACCTTGCGCATCGCGTTGACGTCTGCCAGTTCGTCGGAGCCGGAATCGGACATGGCCGGAGGCAACACGTCGGGCGGCAGTGCCTCGGCTGGAGGGCCAGGAATCCGTTGGGCAACCGAGCGGATGACGGCAGCGGCGGCGTTATCGGGGTCGCGGCGGAGGGAAGCCTGTGCCAGTCGCAACGCCGCGTCGTGGGCACCTGCGGCCTCGGCCTGTCTGGAAAGAGCGGCGAGCGTGGCGGCTTCGCCACGGATGGCCCGGCGGGCCAGATCAAGGCCCTCCCGGCCGAGGAGCGGCAGGAATGCGCCGGCTGTGTCGCGGGCATTGCGGGCCAGTTCCTCGAGGTAGGCATGCTCCTCTTGCGACGTCGTGGGGGGCACGGCGAGCGTCACGGGCGGGGCCGTGATGGCGGCAGTGCCGGTGTCGAGCTGCATCTCGATGGAGGCCGAATCCAGAGGCCCCCCGACCAGCACCACCGAATCACGATCGCCCCGGAGCGGTGGCATCCGCGCCGGCAGCATTCCCATCCTCGCGTCCGAGGCGGCGTTGGAGAGCGCGACCTGTTCGGGCCATGCAACGGCCGCGACGGCGAGTTGGGCCATGCGGCCCCCGGCATCCTTGGCGGACACCGTCTCGTCTGGGACCAGAAGCATGCCGCCCGTGGCGCTGGCCAGGGCCGCGAGGCATGGCCAGTTGACCTGAGGTCCGATGCCGATGGCGGAGAACGTCAGGTGCTTCTGCCGAAGGGTCTCCAAAATCCGTTGAAAATCGCCAGGGTCGACGCCCCCGATGCCGGGGCCGTCTCCGATGTAGACAATCGAGCGGCCGCCGGCGTGGCCGGCGGTTGAAGCATTGTCAAAGAGCTCAGCTGCGCGATCGAGAACCTCGATCAGATCGGTGGAGCCCAGCGGCGTCCTTGCATCGAGGGCGACGAGAGACTCTTGCATACGGGCATCACCGGCCGGGGCAAATCCATCGCCCAGCGGCACACACCCCACGTCTGCCGCGGCGACGAGGTAGCGGTCCGCGGGCCGGGCGGTTTCCAGCATGCCAGCGAGAGCGTCCCGGCCGCTCCGACGGAAGTCCCCCATCTGGCTTGCGGACGTATCGACGAGGACGAGCACACGGGCCGCAGGTGTCTGTCCCGCGGGCGGCGACCAGCGCAGGCCGACGGCTGACACCACCATCGAGTCTTCGTCCCGCCGGAAGCTTTCCACGAACGAAATGTGCACCGGTGGCGTCGCGGAGGTAACGGTTTCTGGGCTGTTGGCGAAGGCGTTCGCAGGCAGCGCTATGCCCGCGAGAATGGCCAGCACCCCGTGGGGCAGCGTGAGGCCAAACGTCAGGCCCATGCCTGCGCCCGCGTGGCGTCTGTGAAACGGACTCGCTGCCATGGGATCCTCCGGACGTTTGCTGAGAGGCTGTGAATCGGCATGTGGGGCAACGGCAGGCCCCATCCCGTGAGCATATTTGGAAGGCTTCCAGCCGCCAACGCCGTTCTGCCCGGAATTTCCTGCGATTTCTGCGTTTTTAACGGCAACGGAGCCGGGGCGGGAGCGTCTGCGGCGATTTCGGGTTGGAGTGGGGAGGCGGCCCCGATACTGTGCGCAGAGCACAACGGGAGGCCAGGTCATGTGGTGGTCGTTTGCGAACGTTTCGTGGTCCGATCGGTCTGGCCTGCAGCCAGAGGCGGCGGTCTGTCGGCGTGAGAACTGCTTTGCGGTGGCGGCGACGCTCCTGCTGGCTGGCGTGGCATCGGCACAGCAGGCCGGCCTCCCCGAACGCCAGCATCTGGACGACGGCTCCGGCCGCAGTTTCACGCCCGAGGAGCGGACGAATATCGCCGTTTACGAGGCGGTGAACCGCAGCGTCGCAAACATCAACACGAAGGCTACGGTGGCCAGTGGCCTGTTTCTGCTCGAGGTGCCCTCCGAGGGGGCGGGGTCGGGAATCGTTCTGGACAAGCAGGGGCACGTGCTTACCAACTACCACGTGGTCGAGGGAGCAAAGGAGATTCAGGTGCTGTTGTTCGACGGCTCTTCTCACAGCGGAAAGCTGGTGGGATTCGACCCGGCCACAGACGTGGCGGTGCTCAAGGTGGAGGCTCCGGCGGGCCTGCTCGTGCCCGCGGTCTTCGGCAGCTCCAGCAACCTGCACGTGGGCCAGCGGGTGTTCGCCATCGGAAACCCATTCGGCCTCGAGCGGACCCTTACAACAGGCATCATTTCCAGCCTGAATCGCTCGCTGCCAACACGCACCGGCCGCACGATCAAGTCGATCATTCAGACCGATGCCGCCATCAACCCAGGCAACTCCGGCGGCCCCCTTCTCGACAGCGGCAGCCGGCTGATCGGCATGAACACGGCCATCGCCAGCCGCACGGGGCAGAGCTCCGGCGTGGGCTTCGCCATCCCCGTGGGCACCTTGGCGCGGATCGTTCCGCAGCTGATTCAGAGGGGAAAAGTGATCCGCCCCGACGCCGGGATTGCCCGGGTGTATCAAACAGACAAGGGCCTTTTGGTCGCCGCGTTGGCGCCCGAGGGGCCCGCCGAGCGTGCAGGCATGCGCGGTTTCAAAGTGATCCGTGAACGCCGCCGCCAAGGGCCCTTCGTGGCGGAGCTTGAGCGGGTCGATCGCTCAGGCGCGGATCTGATCGTCGCAGTGGCTGGCGAGGCTGTGCGGACTGCGGATGATTTCCTGTCCGCAATCGAGTCGCGGAATCCAGGCGATCAAGTCCTGATTGCCGTTGAACGGGAAGGGCATCGGCTCGAATTGCCAGTCATTCTCGACGCGGAAAAATAGGGCCTCCGAAGGGTTCTCCCGGTTTCGCTGACCTGTCGGGCGGCAGGCTCGCCAGTGCGGAAGCTCGAGGCAGAACGCCGAAAACACCAGCCGGTGAAAAAATTTTTTCCGGGATCCAGACGGGGCGATTGACCTGCGTGGCGATCCTGCTAAACTTCCTTCACCTGGGACGGCAGTCGTAAGGTTGTCGGCCTCAGGTTGTTCATTGACAATTCGGCAGTTGATCTCTTTCGGTTTCGGCCGGCACGCGATCGTGACCGGCACCGACATGGATCATCCACACTCAAGCCTATTCGTAGGCCACGGGTGTTGGGTGCCTGTGTCGGAGGAAAATTAAGTTAGATCAGATCTCATTCAGAGGTCGGCAAATCAACAACTCACACGCAAGTGTGGGTCGACAAGCCAATCAATTGAAGGGTTTGATTCTGGCTCAGAATGAACGTTGGCGGCGTGGATTAGGCATGCAAGTCGAGCGAGAACCGTAGCAATACGGGGACAGCGGCGAAAGGGACAGTAATGTGTAGGTACCTACCCCTGGGTTCGGGATAGCTGCGGGAAACTGCAGGTAATACCGAATAATGTCTCCGGACCAAAGGTGTGATTCCACCTGGGGAGGGGCCTGCATCCTATTAGCTAGTTGGCGGGGTAACGGCCCACCAA
>CAZOMJ010000051.1:0-31919 GCA_964581055.1 uncultured Candidatus Kuenenia sp. | reverse complement strand
CGTCGCCTACACAGACGACGACTGCGTCGCGCATCCGTCGTGGCTGAGCGGTTTCGAGACGGCGTTCGCCGGTGCCGATGATATCGCCGCCGTTTTCGGAACCGTCCGCGCGGCCCCCTATGACCGCACGACAGGCATCATCCCCGCCTACGAGGTCCGCGAGGCCACCGTCCTGCGGGGGCTCGCGAACAAGCCTCTGGCCGAGGGCATCGGCGCCTGCATGGCCGTTCGCGTCGATGCCTGGCAGCAGCTCGATGGATTCGACGACTGGCTCGGGGCGGGGGCGCAACTTGAGGCCGCCGACGACACGGACTTCGTCATGCGGCTGCTGCACGTGGGCTTCGCCGTGGCGGAAACTCCCGACGCGGAGGTTGTCCACTTTGGCTTTCGCGACTGGCAGGCGACCCGTTCTCTCGTCGCCGGATACATGCGGGGGATCGGCGCCACAAATACAAAGATGGTGCGACTGGCAGGCCTCGGCGGCCTCGGTCCGTTGGCAACGCTTGGCCGTCGCTGGCTGACCGGTCGGCCGGTGGTCGACCTCAACCACCTTCCGCCCCGCTGGTTCCGACTCCGCCGGTTCCTCGAGGGTGCGACGACCAGCTTGAAGCTGCCGATAGATCGGCGGTCTGGCAGGTTTCTCCCTGTTCACGGACCTGCCGACCTCGAACCCCTGCCAGCTAACCGCGGCTGACAAACCGCTCGAACCGCGCCGAACTCCGCATGATTCCACCGTCGATGAGCGGCTGCACGCCGGCCCATCGGCGACTTCCGGCGTAGAGAACATCGAGCGTCTTGCGTTCGCCAAGCGCACTCGCGTAGCTGCGATACTCGGATGCGCCGTTCCAGTGTTCGCCCCGGGCCATCTCGGCGGCGACCCGCTCGCGAAAGTCGGCCAGATACTTGAAGTGCAGGTGCACCGCCCGCAGGTCGGAGCATCGCGCCCCGATGATGGCGTGATTGCTCAGCGAGAGCCTGACTCCCGGTCGGTTATGAAAGAGGGCGACCTTATTGAGGATCACCCGTGTCCCCAGCACACGCTGTCGAAATCCGCCATCGAGCCGATCCTGGGCCCGGTCGAGCAGCACACGGCACATGACGCGGATGCCGTTCGAATCATAGTAGGGACACAGGTCGAGGAGGCTGCCGACGGCCTCTTTTGGCGGACAGAGCGTCGCCGCATACATGTCGAGCATCAGGGAGGCCATCGCGGTGAAGCCATTCGCTTCGTGATACGCGATCACGTCCCTCAGGCCGCGGTCCGGATATCCGGGATAAACAAGCAGTTCGTCGGCGTCGGCCACGAGGCACCAGCGGCCTGCAGTGTGGCGATCCAATAGCGTTTCGATCCATGCCCAGCCGCAGCGAGCAGCAGCGAACGACTGTGTCGTTCGGTAGAGCGAGACATCGGCCTGCTGCTCGAGCCACTCGGCCGTGCCATCCTCGGAGGCGTTGTCGACGATGACGAAGTGGTCGACACCGATCCGGCGATAGTGGTCGAGGAACTGGGCGATCCGGATCATCTCATCGCGAACGCAGGAGACCAGCACGATCGCCTCGGGAGCCAGATCGGGAGAACGCGCAGGCTCCGCATCGAAGCGGACGACAAAGTTCTTTGGGGCAGCGACGTACACAGGCCGCAGGCGAACCGGCAACGCAATCATGCGGCCTCCGAGAGCCTCGGGGCGAGGTTGATCTGCCCCACAGATTCTCCCTCTGGAAGTTGTGCCGTTGAAGGAGGGAGAGAGCCAGTCACCTCGGAACGGACGATTCCTGAAGCCCATGCCGGATCAGAACTGATAGCCAAACAGCTCGACATCTTTCTTGTAGTAGTCATCGAGCAAAGCCTTCGTCTTCGAGTCGAGGACCTGTTGATAGGGCACTTTCTCAACGTTGGCTACGTTTATCCTCGGCATGTTCGCGCGGGCCCCCACTCTCGCGGCAACCACGGGCCAGTCGTGCTCCACTGCTTCGACACGACCGACGAAGTCTACGATGACCTTCCCATTCTCGTCACACACCCAGCGATGCTGCGGCAACCAAATAACGCTGAGTTGGCCGGCGATCAGAAGGGCCGCAGCGTCTTGGATCGACGCATGCTTGAGTGTTTCGTAATCAGGGTGTTTCCCCCACTTCTTGCTGCGGGGAGCGATCGCAGAATGGTGATGGCTCTCCTCCATGCGTGCAAACATATACAGCGACAGGAAGCGATCCCACGGATTTCTCACAAAGGCAAAACGATACAGCTCATCATACCTGCCTCCCAACATCCTCCTGTAATCAATCGCCGTCTCGTGCCCTGTATCTGATAACCCAAGAGCCTCGCACATCGACGTGCCCGCGGTCTTCGGGATCTGGATGAAGATGTACCCCGTGGCATTGTTGACGTTGGGCGGCAGACAGAATCCCGTGATCAAAGACGCCTGCCTGCGAATTTTCCAGAGAACGGCTCGGCTGAAATGGATCATCAAGATGAATCTCCCTCGTCAACGCGTATCCGTCTGCGTTGTCTCTCCTTGAATCATCCGGTCGGCAGCCACGCCCCGCCACTTCCGCCGGACACGCCCTGGCTACCTGCTCGCGTCCATGACGAGCGATCATGGGGCCGAGTCGATCAGAAGAGGAGCACGCTGCCCCCGCCGAAACTCGAATTGCTCAACAGTATCAAACCCTTGCCTGCCGAGGCGCCATCGGCTACGCCAGCACCGGCAGGAGCGCCGGCTTCTTGCTGCGGATCGACTTGCTGCGATTCTTCTTCTTGCGGCCGTCGCCGACTTCCATGCCACCCGGGCCGAGCACCGCGTCCATGTATTCTTCGACCTGCTCGGCCGTCTCGAAATACTGGTCGTAGACCCAGTCGTCTTCGTACTCGCAGTCCTTGGTCGTGTATTCCCGGCAGATCTGCGGCCGCGTCTCGTAGATGCCGCAGCGGTGGTCGTCCTGCAGGTGCTTGCAGACGGTGTGCACGCAGACATACCAGTCGCCATCCTCGGTGAACACAGTGGCGTGGTCGTGGAGCAGGAACCAGCGGATGTATTCAAACTCCTCCCGCGTGGTCGGCGTCTCCAGCGGAAGCGCGAAATAGCGGCAGCACTTCGCCGTGCAGTATTCGCAGAGCACCTTGTCCTTGGGGACGGTGTCGCGCTTCGGCTTGACGGGCATCTTCGGGAGGACGATATCGGCGATCGACATGGGAATAGGCTCCGGGGGCGCCACGGTCGTAGCGGGCTACAACCGTGGGGCACGTACGCGAAAGGGTCCGCCGCTGAGCGAGGTTTTACGGTTCGTGGCGAGGCTTGTCCACGGCCTGCCCGGGAAGCACAGGGTCCGCCCGCTGGGGCTGCCCGTTGGCAGCGATCAGGAAAGCGGATTCCAGACCCTATCGAAGCCGAAACCCTTGAAGTCGCGATGATTGACGGTCGCAAAATGGCTCACGCCGTGATGCCGCAACGTGAGCGCAAGCCGAATGTCGTAGATACGACGAGCCGATTCGGTGCTGCGGGCCGCTGACCAGACTTTGTCCATGAGCCCAGGCCCCGGGTAGTCGAGAACAAGCCACGCCGGATTGCTGCGTAGGTTCTCAATGACGGCGACGGCCGCGGCTGCCGACAGCGGCCTGGCGCAGATCGAAGCATTTCGCAGCAGTGTATACACCTCCGTGAGCACGAGTTCACACAGTGCGAATGACTCGTCTTCAACCATCGACTCCAGCCAGACGCGGGCGGCAGAATGGTTGGGGTGCGATACCTCTATCGCAGGAAATAGGACGTTCGTGTCACACACAAGCATGCCCTGGCCTCCGTCCCTCAGGTGCGTCGCTTGAGTCTGGCTGCGGCAGTTCCGAGATTCGCGTCCTCTCGCCATGCGGGATCAGCGAAAGGATCAGTTCGTAGCCGCGTGTTGGCCGGCGGCTGGAGTGTCCACCCGCCGGACGTGCGCGGCAGTGGGCGACTTGCCAAGAGCAACTCGGCGCCTCGTCGGAGTGTCTCGGCCAGCGTCCACTCTTGAGCCTCGGCAAGCCGCTTGACCCGCCGGTAGAGTTCGTCGGGAATCTGAATCTGCGTTTTTACCATCGGACACCTCACGTGGCTTCACAAGGGCCGCCGCGAACGGCCCGCCCGCGATCCATCAAAACACCTATCCACTAAAATAGTGGCTGGCTGTCCTGGCCGTCAATCGTGCCGTCAAGAATGACCAGGACGTCCTCCCGCGAAAAACGCCGCGGCAGCGTGGCCACGTGTTTGCCGTATACTCCGGCAGTTCATTTTTCGAAGGGAGTCGAGCCGTGCCAAAATGTTGGCGGATCCTGCCGCACGACCGCATCGTGGTGGAATCGATCGAGCGGTCGGCCGGGGTCTCCGCGGTCGCCGCGAGATTGCTGGCGGCACGCGGACTGACCGATCCCCCGTCGGTGCGATCGTTTCTCGGCGGCACGATGGCCGATCTCCGCGACCCCGACCTGCTGCCGGGCATCCCGGCGGCCGCCGACCGGCTGCTGGCGGCCGCGCGTGCGGGCCGGCCGATCGTGGTCTATGGCGACTACGACGCCGACGGCATGTGCGCCACCGCGATCCTGATGAGCTGCCTCGAGGCGATCGACGCGAAGGCGAGCTGGTATGTGCCCGACCGGTTCGAAGAGGGCTACGGACTCAACGCCGAGGCGCTCGAGACGCTCGCGGCCCGGGGTGCCCAGATCGTGGTCACGGTCGACTGTGGCATCGCCAGCGTGGCCGAGGCCTCGCGTGCGCGGGAGCTGGGCCTGGAACTGATCATCACCGACCACCACAACTTCGCCGACTCGCTCCCCGCGGCCGACGTGCTCGTGCATCCGCGGCTGCCAGGGGCCGACTATCCCTTCGGCGAGCTCTGCGGTGCGGGCGTGGCCTTCAAGCTGGCCTGGGCGATCGCCACGCGAGCCTCGGGCGCGAAGCAGGTCACGCCCCGGCTACGGGAGATGCTGCTCAAGTCGATCGGCTACGCGGCACTCGGCACGGTGGCCGACGTCGTGCCGCTGCTCGACGAGAACCGGATCTACGTGAAGCACGGCCTCGAGTGCCTGCGGAAGCGGGGCGGAGCGGGCATCGCCCGTCTCCTGGAGCTGGCCAAGCTGCACGAGAAGTCGCAGCTCGATAGCGAGGACATCGCGTTTCGACTGGCGCCCAGGCTCAATGCGGCCGGTCGCCTGGGACAGGCCGCCTGCGGCATCGAGCTGCTGACCACGAGCGACACGGCGCGGGCCGTGCAGCTGGCCGACTACGTGCACGAGCTCAATGCCCGCCGCGAGACGGAGGAGCGGAGCATCCAGCTGGCCGCGGCCAAGCAGGCGAAGGAGCACTTCGATCCCGAGAGCGACCCGGCCCTCGTGCTTGCCGATCGAGGCTGGCATGCGGGGGTGATCGGCATCGTGGCGGGCCGGCTGGCGGAGAAGTGGCATCGGCCGATCGTGATGATCTCCCGCGACGAACATCAGGGCCGCCCCGCCATCGGCAGCGTGCGGAGCGTGCCGGGGTTCGACGTGCACGAGGCCCTCTTGTCATGCCGTGAGCACCTGCTCACCTGCGGAGGCCACGCGGCCGCGGCCGGCCTGCGGATCGAAGACGGCAAGATCGAAGACTTCCGCACTGCATTTCTGGCAGCAGTGGGCCAGCGCATGCCGGCGAGCCTGCGGCTGCCGCAGATCACGCTCGACGGCGAGACGACGCTCGCCGGCCTCACGCTCGACACGGTGCAGCAGCTCGAGCGACTGGCGCCGTTTGGTCAGGGCAACCGACGGCCGATCCTCTGTGCCTCAGGCGTGCGACTTGTCGAGCCGCCGCGGACGATCGGCGGCGGCGCAAGGCACATCTCGATGAACCTCACGCAGCATGGTGCGAAGGTGCGAGGCGTGGCCTTCGGCGGCGCTGAATGGCTCCCGCACCTGCCGTCGCCGGGCCAGCCATTTCATGTTGCGTTCAAGCCGAAGATCAACGAGTTCCGCGGCCGCCGCACCGCCGAGATGGAGATCATCGACTGGCGTCCGGATGGCATCGACGTGGGCGTGGAACTGCCGCTGCCGGCCGCATCCTCATCTTGAATCCGCCTCGCGTTCCCACTATAGTTACAACATGACGCTTGATCTCAAAATTCGACGTGTCGGTAACTCGCTGGGTGTGATCATCCCAACGGAGGCCTTGGCGTTGCTGAACGTCAAGGAGGGCGACCATCTCTACCTCACGGAGGCGGCTGAGGGGTCGGTCAGGCTGTCGGCTCACCGCCCCGGTTTTGCCGAAAAGGCAGCCATCGCTGACGACCTGATCCAGCGGTACCGCAACGCCTTGAACGAACTTGCGAAATGAACGAGCTGGTGTGGGTGACGGAAGAGGACTGCCTCTCCTTTCACGACAAACTGCTGGCGCGTTTTGGTGGCGCATCAGGCGTTCGCGACAAGGGAATGCTGCTCTCGGCTCTGGCCAGACCGCAACACGTCTTCGCCTACGAAACACCGTCGCTCTTCGATCTGGCCGCCACTTATGCGCACGGCATCGTCAAGAATCATCCCTTCATCGACGGCAACAAGCGGAGTGGTTTCCTGGCTGCCACCCTGTTCCTCGAGGCAAACGGCATTCGGTTCAACGGCGACGAGCGTGATGCCGTTATCCAGACGCTGGCGTTGGCTGCCGGCGAGTCGACGATACAGGATTTTTCTTCCTGGCTGGAACGCGTCAGCATCCAGCCACCATCAGAACCGACCGACGCTCCCCTTCACGATAGCGGTGCATCATGACGACTTTTCACGCTCGACGCCTCTGTACCATTGTCGCACTTTTCCCTGTGGCGGCCCTTGCCATTTTTGTCACTGTTCCAGCCCTCTCCGCCCGTGGCGACGACTGGCCGCAGTGGATGGGCCCCAGGCGGGATGGCATCTGGCGCGAGACCGGGATTGTGAAGGCGATTCCGCCGACGGGCCTGCCGGTGAAGTGGCGGGTCGAGGTGAAGGGCGGCTACTCCGGGCCGGCCGTCGCCGATGGCCGTATCTATCTGATGGACTACGACCGCCGCGAGGGCGAGGTCGCCAACGCGCCCAACGACCGAACCACGCTCGCCGGCCGCGAACGGGTGCTCTGCCTCGACGCCACCAGCGGCCAGCTGCTCTGGAAGCACGAATACGACTGCCCGTACGAGATCTCCTACGCCTCGGGGCCACGGTGCACGCCGACCGTCGCGGATGGCAAGGTCTACTCCCTCGGCGCAGAAGGGAATCTGTTCTGCCTCGATGCGATCACCGGCCGGGTGATTTGGTCGAAGGATTTCAAGAACGACTATTCCGCACCAACGCCCCTCTGGGGATTCTGCGGCCATCCGCTCGTCGACGGCAGCCGACTCGTCTGCCTGGTGGGCGGCGAGGGAAGCGTGGCCGTCGCGTTCGACAAAGACACCGGCCGAGAACTCTGGCGGGCTCTCTCGGCGAGTGAGTCGGGCTACTGTCCGCCGTCGATCATCGAGTCGGCGGGGGTGCGGCAGCTGGTGATCTGGGATGCCGACAAGCTCAACTCGCTCGATCCGGCGACGGGCGCGGTGCTCTGGTCGCAGCCGCTCAAGCCGGCCTACGGCATGTCGATCATGGCGCCGCGTGTGGCGGCCACGAAGCAGGGGCAGGTGCTCTTCGCCAGCGGCATCGGCCGTGTCGGCGCTCTCTACACCCTCGCCGTCGACAAGCCGGGCGCGAGCATCGTCTGGCGGGGCGAACCGAAGTCGGCCGTCTACTGTGCCAACAGCACGCCCTTCATTGCCGGCGACACGCTCTACGGCTGTGACTGCGAGACGGGCTTCCTGACGGCCGTCGAACTCGCCACGGGTAAGCGTCTCTGGGAGACGGGCGTGCCGACGCTCGGCGACCGTCGGGGCCGGCACGGCACGGCGTTTCTTGTGCGGCAGGGAGATGCCGCGGGGGACGACCGCACCTGGCTCTTCAGCGAAACGGGCGACCTCATCCTGGCCCGGCTCACGCCCACGGCCTACGAGGAGCTGGGCCGGATGCACCTCGTGGACCCCACGAACGAGTGCTTCGGGCGGGAGGTGGTCTGGAGCCACCCGGCGTTTGCGAACCGCTGCATTTTCGTGCGAAACGACCGCGAGTTGGCCTGCGTGTCACTGGCGGAGTGACGGCGGGTCCGAAAGTGCTTCTGCTCGTGAAAAATCCACCACCTCGCGGTTTTCTTGGCCTGACGGGCAGCGGCGTTGTCCTCCGGCGGCCGGGCGGGTAATCTTCAGATCTCTCCCATGTGCGGCGTGTGGATTTCTTGAAGTTCGCTGGTCGCACCCATCGGGGCGTAGCTCAGCCTGGCTAGAGCGCTACGTTCGGGACGTAGAGGTCGCACGTTCGAATCGTGTCGCCCCGACTCACCTTGGATAACCGGCCGGTCTCGGGCGGTTGGCGAGGTGGTTTTGAATCGACTGCCGAGCGTGGCGTGCCGCCCCGCGAGACGCTCTTCTGCTCAGTCGATTTGCCCTCCCATTTGACGGGGCTCTCATTTGACGGAGCTCTCATTTGACGGGGCTCTTGGGCCGCCGGCGGAGCTTTCTGTCGTTGGTGTTCTGACGCAGCCTCACGAAACACCAGAGTCCAGTTTGACCTCGGCCAAGAGCCGCTTCGCCTGGTCGATCCGCAGTCCTCCGAACTTCTTCTTCCGAGGGAGTAGGTCTGCTCCATTCCAAGATTCTCTCTCTGGAAGTGGTGACGCTTAAGGGGAGCAGGTCGATCCCTCCGTCTAAATTGCCCCCCTTCCTGGGTTTCTCCAACTCCACCAGGCCGTATAGTCCCGACCGCTTTTCCGCCGGTTTCTGACCGGCAGGGTGCATGCGGCGGCGAGCTCGTGTCGAAACTATGAGTACCATGACGAGAGGGGCGAAGTACACGTTCACGTCCCGAAGCCCTGCTGCGTTCATCGCACTTGCGTGGATCGCATGCCTCGCGCCGCTCGTCGCCGCTGAGTTTCAGGAACTCGACACCGATCGCGATGCGTTCACGCCTGCGACCACGACCGCGAAGGCCGGCACCGTGCTCACCGAGGCGTCCTATGTGTGGATAGACAACCGGGGCCTGCCGGCCACGAACAGCTTCCCGGAGCTGCTCGTGCGGATCGGCGCCCGCGAACGGTTTGAATGGCGGGTCGGCTTCAATTACGAGCAGAACTCGGGGGGGAGCGTCGTTGCGGCGGTTGAAGTCGGCGAACCACCCCGGGGCGAGACCGGCAGCGAGGAGGCGAATCTGCTCTATGGCATCAAGGTCCGAGTGACCGATCAGGCGGGCTGGCTGCCGCGCAGCGCGGCCATCGTGGAAGCATTCACGCCCGTCGCCGGCGACATCTGGGGGACCGAACCGTCGGCCACCTACGCGTTTGGATGGGCATTGCCCGCGGAGTGGCAGTTCGATACCGCCATCCGCTACGCCCGAGCCGAAAGCGAGGAGGGCTGGTTCGATCGCTGGATGCCGTCGACCGTGTTGCGGATCCCTGTGACGGAACGACTCGAGGTTCACGCCGAGTGTTTCGGCAGCTGGACCCAGGGCCTCGCCGACGACGCGCTGCAGCCGTTCGCCGGCCCCGGCACCCACTTCATGCTGACCCCGACGTTCGAGATCGGCTGCCGAATGGGCTGGGGCCTCACCCGCGATGCGGCGGGCTACTTCGTCGATACCGGCGTCGGCTGGCGGTTCTGAGGCTCAGCCCGTCGTCGCTCGGATCGACGACGAGCGGCCGTCAACCGGGCCGGCCCCAGGTGGCTGAACAGCGACTTGGAGAACGCCGCGTCGATGCTGCGATCTTCGACCCGGGGCAGGCCCAGGTCTTCGCTGCAGATGAACGTGGCGCGATCCGCAGCGACACCGCGCTGCTACGTCATTTGGGGGCCGTGGATATCGCACCGTTCGCAGCCGCACTGGCCGCGCAGCCCGCCGACCTTCTTCTTCCAAGGGAGTAGGTCTGCTCCGTCACGCCGAGCGGAGCCCCTGGAGCGTCTCGTGGACCTGCTCCCTCGTGCCGACGGCCAGAAAGACAAGATACCGGTACTCGCCCGGCTTGAGCCGCGTTGGCCAGAGCCACCTGCCCGCCCGTTCACGAAAGACGCAGTTCCACTTCGAGACGTGCGCGAATTCGAACCAGCATCGGCCGTACGTTGGCGGCTGGCCTGTGGTGTGGGCCACGTCGGGCGACCAGACTCCCATGGCGTGGCTGCCGGTGGCGTTCGAGACGATCACGGGATGCCGCGGTTCGCCCGGTCCGTCGGAGAGCGGCTCGAGCGAGCCATCCTCACGGAGCACGTGAAACGTGCGAAATTCCCGTGGCATGTAGCCCGTGAGAGCCTCGAACGTGCCTCGCTTGTGACGCTCACCAGGCGGCACCTTGAATGTCACTGCGTAGCGGATCGCATGAGCGAATCCAGGCATGCCGATGTGCACTTCCTTCCGCAGCAGATGGTCGGAGAGGGCGGTCGTGTTCAACGCGACGCCACCGCCGGCCCGCTGCCCAGGCCGGAGCCAGAAGGCCATCTGGTTCACCGTCACCAATTCGGAACCTGCAGCCGAGAGTTCCAGCAGGCGACTCGTGCTCGTGGGCCCGTCCGCGTCCCGCTTGCACCCGGCCTCCGTCGGATTGAAGGCCTCGTCGCGGAGTTCGCCGCCCAGGTCGAAATTCGCCGCGCTTTGGAGTTGCCGTCCGTGGTCGAAGGAATCGATGAACTCCTTGCCGTTCCACGTCAGTGAGTGGATCGCACCGGCGAGCCGCGACGTCGTCCTGATCACGATCTCCGAGCCGCCCGCTGGCCCACGAATCACGGCGTCTCCGGAAACACTCGACCATGCCATCACGATGAATGCCCGCGCGCTGACGCCCGGCGAATCAGTAACCCGCCGATACCTTCGGCGCGCTCAGTCCAATGGCCGCGACCGCGGGGGCCACGAAAAGCGCCGTGCGGCGAAGCCTCGCCACGAATTCGCGGCGCGACACGCCCTCATGCGAGTCCACGTTCTTGGCATCAGCTGCCGACATCGTCTTGTCCAGGCTCATGGTGATGATCCTTCGCACAACAGGAGAATCTTGCCGTTCGTCACTCGTGGAGGAGATTACTCCGCCGGGCGGGCCATGTCTAGAAATTTTCGTAAACATACCGCTTCTCGCAGCATCGGGTCGCTAGCCTCGACCGGGAACTGCTGCGGCAAGCACGGTGCGACTTGCCCGCCGGGGCGCGTGATGGGATCATCAAGTCGTTGCCGCCCCCCTGCCGCCGGCCGTCATGAGCACGCACTACATCAAGGTTCCGCAGATCGACGAGGAACGGCTCGACAACGAGCTCATCCTGCTCCACCCTGAGACATTGCAGGTCAAGGTGCTCAACGAGACGGCGACCGTGCTCTGGGATGCCCTCGAGTCGTTTCCAAGCGCGGAAGCGCTTTGCAGCCTGCTGGTCGATGCGCGCCCCGAAATCTCGCCCGCCGACGGCGAATCGCTGATCGGCAGGTTTCTCGAAGAACTCGCAGCGGCGGGGTTGGTCGTGCGGCAGGTGCAGGCGACTCCATGACCGCACGGAGCGTCGCCGTCGTCATTCCCAGCTACAACCACGGCCGCTTTCTCGCCGCCACGCTCGCTTCGGTCTTCAGCCAGACGCTGCCGCCACGGGAGCTCCTCGTCATCGACGACGGCTCGACCGACGATTCCGTGCGGGTGATCGAGCGGGCCTTCGCGGAGTATTCGGGCCCCATCCACTGCCGCCTTTCGGTCCGCGCCAACCGTGGGATTTCCGCGACGCGTAACGAGCTCGTCGCGGCCACGACGGCTGACTGCGTCGCCTTCCTGGATTCGGACGATCTCTACGCTCCACGGCGGCTCGAATGCATGCTCGCAGCCGCCCCGCCGAGCGGCCATTGGTTCGCGTTCAGCGGCATCGACTTCCTCTGCGACGAGGGTGCCGGCATGCTTCCCGACGCCCTCGACGACTGGCACGAGGCCTACCGTCTGAAGCTGGGCCAGGGCATGTCGTTTCCCACGGCGGGCTTCGCCCTGCTGCGGTCCAACATCGCCATCAGCGCCAGCAACTTCGTGATCAGCCGCAGCCTGCTCGATGCGGTGGGCGGGTTCGACGGGCGGATCAACATTTGCCAGGATTGGGACGTGGCCGTGGCGGCGCTGCGGTTCGTGGAGCCAACCTTCGTCCCGCAGCCGCTCCTCACCTATCGCATCCACGCCCACAACACGTCCCGCGATGCCGCCACGACCGCCACGCCGGAGATCGACCTCGTCATCGAAAAACTGTGCCGCTGGCTGCTCGAGCCCACCGCAAATCCCGTCGCGCCCACCCCGCGCAATTGGCCCCACTACTTCCGGATCTTCGCCCATCTGAGCACGTCGGCGGCGGGACGACCGCTCGCCAGCCGGCTGCCGCCAGACGTTCTCGCTGCGGCAGCCGCACCGCATGCGGCCCCCAAACTCATGGAAACAGCGGCGATTCGCGGTCTGATCGCCGCGGCGCGATCCCCGGAGGAGTTCACGTCGATGCCCTGGGACGAGCTGATGCATCGCTGTCACCAGACCTGGTCGGGGTCGCCATGAACCCCCTCCTCGCTCACGCGGGACGCCTCTCGTGGCTGGGCTACGAGCTTTCGATCGCGGTTCCCTCTCCAGTCTGGTTCGAGTGGCTGGAGAATTTCACGGGCATCGACGTCACCCCCCTGCCCGTCGATCTTTCGAACCGGCCACCGGTGCTCTGCGTCGTCGACGACCTGCACGTGCTCGTGGACGGTGTCGACCTGCGGACGTTCCCCTGCACCGACGACCTGAAGGCGTGGCTGTTCCTGACAGTCAGTGACGTCATGATCGCCCGCGGTGGGTTCATCGCCTTTCATGCAGCCGGACTGATCGTGGAGGACCAGGCAGTGCTCGTGTCGGGCCAGCCCTGGTCAGGAAAATCATCGTGGGCCTTCGAGGCGCATTCCCGCGGACTCGGCGTGCTCGGCGATGATCAGGTCTGCGTCGATCCGTCCAAGGGCGTCGTGCACGGCCTGCCCCGCCCGATGAAACGGCGGCTGCTCGCGGGAGATGCGACACCGCGGCTATCGGAGCAGGCCGTCCGAGCCAGACTCGATGACGAATCGAT
The DNA here is from genome assembly GCA_964581055.1 of uncultured Candidatus Kuenenia sp. GTDB lineage: Bacteria > Planctomycetota > Planctomycetia > Pirellulales > UBA1268 > CAMCQY01. The sequence continues at coordinate 18,794 of CAZOMJ010000051.1, read as the reverse complement.
CGCGCTCGAACCGCGTCGCGCCAGCGGCCTCGCACCGGTCGACCGCGGTTATCCGATCGCGCAGATCATCCATCTGAGGCGACATTCCGGCCCCGGACTCGAGGTCGTCGGCATGGACCGGTTCGCGGTTCTGCAGGCCATTCTCGCCCAGTTCCGCGGGGCGCCGCCCGCGTTTCTGGCGACCACCGCCGCGGCGGCCACCATGCTGGCGCGACTGCCGAATGTCAGCGTCAGCGTTGGCGACGGAGAGATCGGCCGCGGTCTGGACGCCGCCGTGGCGCTGGCCATCGACCACGCCAGCCCGCCGCGCGGCGGAACGACCATCAACTGAACAGCGCCGTCCTCAGCCGCCGCACCGTTCCGAGCAGCCCCGCAGCACGAACGATGCCTTTGGCGACACGCTCGCACCGCGCACGAAGTGTCCGCGACTCGGGCCGTCCGACATGCCACCGTGCCACTCGATCCGGCACCGGTGCGGCACAGAGCTCGCGGGCCAGAAAGGCCCACTGCTCGAGGTCGTGGCGCCGGCCAAACCGCCCTGCCTCGGCCAGCAGCCCGTCCCATTCGAAGGCGTCGCCCCGGTACGAGCACAGATCGACGAAGTCGAGCAGCTGCCTGAGGTTGGTACAGCCGATGGCGTCGTCCAGCTCGCTGGGTTGCCAGACCGCATAGTGCCGAAACTGTCCTTCGAACACGTGCACCGCGTTGTGAAGCAGCCGATGGGCGGCGCACGGCAGGCGGGCGTTGCCGGCGGCTTTCGTCGCCGGCAACGACGCGGCAAAGAATGCCTCGGCCTCTGCAGCACCTCCGCCGAGCCAGGGTGTCTTGTGGATCTCGACGGCCAAAGGCTCGTCTGTTTCGACGCCGATCCGCGTCAATTTCGGCAAGTGGTGAAAGCGATCGGTGTCCCAATCTTCCTCCGGCACAAACCCCAGTCCACACAACGTATCGAAACAACGGCGATCCTGTCCCGGGGGCACCAGCACGTCGAGGTCCACCATGACCCGCGTACCGGCATGGCCGGCGGGCGGGTCGAACAACTGACAGCCGCCCTTGAGCAGCATCGGCACGACCCCCTGGCCGTTGAGCGTAGCGATCAGTTCGTTCGCCGCGGTGCGGAGCCGGGCACTGGCGTTGACGGTCCGCCAGTATTCCTTTCGCAACTGGTCATGGACCATGCTCGGCACGCCGTTGGAATGACGCAGCTTCAGCCAGAGCCTGGGCGCCACATGCCAGAAACGTGAGACATGGAGCCAGGCCTCGGGATCGACGCCTGAGAGTGGATCTGCCGGAACGGGCGTCTGCGGCGCGAGAATGGCCGCGACGGCGCGGACAACCGGGGCATCGAAGGGGGGCACCTGCATCGCGGTCGAAAGAGGCATCTCGTCTCGCATGTTCCGTTGATCGGGGTCGGGAGCCGAGTCAAGATACTGGGACGCAAGCGATGCCGTCCCCCATTTTCAATGCACAAGGGGTCAGTGCGTCCCAAAAACGATCGCAATCGCGAGGATCGCCAAGGCGACGAGGAGCATGCTCCCCAGGGCATACATCCACGGCCGGAACGGTTTCCGAAACGGGTCTTCACCCTCGAGCCACGTCTGCAGCGATTCATGCCATTCGGGGTCTGGTTCTCCACCGACCACGCCATCTTCGTCGGCCAGCAGCATCGGCACCGGATCCTCGCTCCAGATGCCACTGTCGAAGCGAGGTGTCTCGTCGTCGTTCCCCAGCACCCTGTCGCGGACGTCGCGGAGCCGTTGCCACGGGCCGTCCGCCGACTCCGAGACCTCGTCCCGCATCCGTAGCCGCCGTTCCTGCCGCAGGCTGCGGAGCTTCTCCGGGGTCAGCGGGCCCTTGATTCGGCCATCCCGCCTCACGTAATACATGTCCCTGCCTCCATCCCGATGACGTCGCACCAGTATCGCAGCCTCACTGTCCACCCGGCGACCCCGCGGACAGGCGGGCGCGATCCCGCCAACCCCATGGACAGAGTCCCGACAATGCCCAGCCAGACCGAGGCTGGCTTTTCGTCCGTCCCGGTGCAAGAGTGATGGAGGCGTTGCTCCCTTAGGGGGCAGGCCGATCGTCGGAGCCCCACCGTGCATGTTCCATCCCTGATGGACATGGTCCGCCGGCTTGTGCCGCGGACCATCACGGACAAGGACGCCACACAACTCGAAACGCCATCCGCCGCATCGGACGGCGGTTCGCCGCTGCGCGGTGACCGCGACCTGGCGGGCGAACTCCCCCTGCGCGGGGAACTGTTCTCGACCGAGCAGTTGCGGCGGCACGCCCGCGTAGTCGCCAGTTCGCATCGGCTCGGCCGCCGCCGCACTTCCGGCAGCCTGCTCGACCGGCTGGCCGACAACGAACGCGTGCTTGCCGACACCTACGAACAACTCGCCTTGGCGTCCAGGCGGGGCCGCCGCATCACTCCCGCCTCGGAATGGCTGCTCGACAACTACTACCTCGTGGAGGAGCAGATCCACTCCACCCGCAGGCTCCTGCCCCGCACCTATCTCGACCAGCTGCCCGCCCTCACTTCCGACTGTCCGCGGACCTACCGCATCGCGATGGAGCTCATCGCGCATACGGATGGCCGCGTCGACGCGGCGTCACTCGACGCCTTCATCGCCGCCTACCAGTCGGCCTGCCCCCTCACCCTCGGTGAACTCTGGGCCATGCCGCTGATGCTGCGGATCGCCCTGATTGAGAACCTCCGTCGCGTGGCCCAGCGGCTCGCCAGTGCCCGTCGCCACCGTGATATCGCCGCCGACTGGTCCGACCGGCTGCTGAATGCGGCGGAGCAGCGGCCCGCGGACCTCGTGCTCGTGCTGGCCGACATGACGCAGGCATCCCCGCCCTTGTCAGGCGCCTTCCTCGCGGAATTCACCCGCGCCCTGCAGGGACACTCGCCCGCCTTCACGCTGGCAGGCACCTGGCTCGAGCACTGCCTCGCCGGCGAGGGGTTCACGATCGAGCAGATGGTGCTTGCAGAGGGCCAGGCACAGGCCGCCGACCAGGTGTCGATGGGCAACAGCATCGGGGGCCTGCGGTTTCTGGCCGTCCACGATTGGCGCGACTTCGTCGCCGTCCACAGCGTCGTGGAGCAGACACTCATCGACGATCCCGCCGGAGTGTACGCCCAGACCGATTTCGCCACCCGCAACCGCTACCGAACCTGCGTCGAAGCGATCGCCCGACGGACGGGCCGCACCGAAGAAGATGTCGCCCGCCAAGCTGTGGCACTCGCACGCAGCGCGACCGTGACGGGCTCCCCCGCGCGGGAGTCCCATGTCGGCTACTGGCTCTTCAACGGGGGGCGGGACCGCCTCATGCACGCGCTTGGCTATCGGTTCGTGGGAATCGCCGCGTGGCTCACCCCCTGGCAGTGGTGCGCCGCGGCCGTGCATCAGGCCACGCTCGGACTGCTGCTCACCACGACGGCCGCGCTGACCGCCGCCGGCGTCGTGGCGTTTCTCGAGGCAGCCGAACCGGGTGGACGGTCGTGGTTCGTAACCGTGCCGCTGGTGCTGGTTGCCCTGCATTTGGCCGTGGGTCTCGTCACCTGGGCCGCGACGCTCATCATCAGGCCACGGCCCCTGCCGCGGCTCGACTTCACGGACGGAATCCCGCCGGAACACCGCACGCTCGTCGCGGTGCCCGCGATGCTCACCGATTCCGCCACCATCGAACGGCTGCTCGAGGCCCTGGAAGTCCGCTTCCTCGCCAACCGCGATCCCCATCTCCATTTCGCGATTCTTTCCGACCTGCCCGATGCCACCGCGGAAACGCTGCCCGCCGACGGGCCGCTCGTCGGGCAGGCGGCGGCGGGAATCGACGCGCTCAATCGCCGCTATGCGGCCGATCACCACGAGCACTTCCTGCTGTTGCACCGTCGCCGCGAGTGGAATGACCGCGACATGGTCTGGATGGGCCGCGAACGCAAGCGTGGCAAACTCGCCGACCTGAACGCCGTGATCCGCGGCGCGACGCTCACCGGTCCCGCCGGGCGGTTCGCGCACGTAGCGGGAAAGGGAGAGTTCCTCACGCAGGTGCAGTACGTGATCACGCTTGACGCCGACACCGATCTGCCCCGCGACGCCGCCCGCGAGATGGTCGGCGCGATGGCCCACATCCTCAATCGGCCCGTACGCCACCCCACGCGACCCCGCATCGCGGCAGGCCACGGCATTCTCCAGCCGCGTGTGGCGGTGAGCCTGCCGAGCGCCCAGCGGTCTCGGTTCAGCCGGCTCGCGTCCGGCACCCCCGGCATCGACCCCTACACGCGGGTCGTCTCCAACCTCTACCAGGATCTTTTCGACGAGGGCTCCTTCATCGGCAAGGGCATCTACGACGTCGACGCCTTCGAGCACTGCTGCGGCATCTTTCCCGAACACACGATCCTCAGCCACGACCTGCTCGAGGGCTGCCACTGCCGCTCCGGACTGGAGAGCGACGTGGTGCTCCACGAAGAGCATCCGTCGAGCTATCTCGCCGATGCACGCCGCCGTCACCGTTGGATTCGTGGCGACTGGCAGATCCTCTGGTGGCTGCTGCCGTGGGTGCCAAACCACGGCGGCTCCCACGGTGAAACATGGGTACCCAACCCGCTGTCCGCCGTCTCCCTGTGGAAAATTTTTGACAACCTCCGGCGGAGCCTCGTGCCGCCGGCCATGGTGGGGCTGCTCGTCGGAGCGTGGCTGTCGGGCTCGTTCCCGGCGGCGATGGCCGCCGCCGGGTTCGTCGTCCTGGCAACGCTCACGCCACCGCTCTTGGCCGGGCTGCTCGACTTTCTCCGCAAGCCTCATGACGTGCCCATCGTTGCGCACCTGCTGGAAGCCGGCCGGTCTCTCGTCCGTCCGCTGACGCAGGGGTTTCTCATGCTCGCCCTGCTGCCCTACGAGGCGGCCTTGGCGGTCGACGCCATCGCCCGCACCCTCTTTCGCATGCTGGTCACGCGGCGTCATCTGCTGGAATGGCGGACCGCCGCCGATACCGATCGCGTGTCGGCGGACGATCTTCCCAGCTTCATCCGCGGGCTCGCCGTGAGCCCGCTGGCAGCCATCCTGCTGGCCACGCTGCTCATCCTGGCCGGCCGGTTCGGCGTCATGGCGGCCGCGGCGCCGTGGCTGGCGGCCTGGTTCCTCGCACCGCTGGTCGCATGGTGGATCAGCCTGCCGCTGCCGCCGCCGACCGTCACGCTTTCGGCGACCGAGCAGCAGTTCCTGGCCACCACCGCCCGCCGCACCTGGCGCTATTTCGAGGAATACGTGACGGCCCACACCAATTGGCTCCCGCCCGACAACGTGCAGATGAATGGGGCGGCGGTCGTCGCCGCCCGCACCAGTCCGACGAACATCGCGATGGCGCTGCTCTCCGACCTGGCCGCCTGCGACTTCGGATGGTGCTCCGTCGCGCGGCTGGTCAATCGCATCGACCGCACGTTCGACACGCTCGGCAGCCTCGAACGGCACCGTGGCCACCTCCTCAACTGGTACGACATCCACACCATGGCACCGCTCCTGCCGAGGTATGTCTCCACCGTCGACAGCGGCAACTTGGTCGGCAGCCTGCTGGTGCTCGCCGGAGGCCTCGAGGAGTTGATGGATGCGGCCGTGCCGCCCCCCCGGCTGTTTGCCGGCCTGGAGGACACGCTGCGCGTCTACGCGGAGGTCAAGAGCCACGCTGTGGCGGGAAACAGGCAGCAGGCGGTGGGTGCCGCCCGCTGGCCCGGTCTGCCCGACGGCCTCCTGCGCGAGCCCGTCACGGTCGCGCAGGCGGCCGTCGCACTGCCGCTGGTGATCGCGGCTGCGACCGCAGCACGCACCGAGACCGCTCACGCCGACACCGAATGCCGCTGGTGGGCCGAGGCCCTGCTCCGTTCCGCCGCCGACCAGCTCGCCGACCTCAAGCATCTGGCGGCCTGGAAGACGCTGCCCCCGCCACCCGAGCATTTCTGGCAGCGGGTCTCATCGCAGTCGAACCCGCGTGCCTCGCACTTGCGCGCGATCCTCGATCGACTCGAGGGCACGCCCACCCTCGGCGAGATCGCGAGCCTGCCGGAGACGCTGCTCCCGCTGGTGGAGGAGGTGCAGCGGGCCAACGACACGAATCATTCCGCCGATGCTCCGGCCTGCTCTCGCTGGCTGGGCATGCTGCATACGGCGGTCGCGGATGCCGCGGAGCACGCGGCCGCACGGCGGGCCGAACTCGGCCGGCTCACATCGATCTGCCGGGAACTCGCCGACATGGACTTCAACTTCCTCTACGACCAGTCGCGGCGGCTCTTCTCCATCGGCTTCAACGCCACCGAGCACCGCCTCGACGCGAGCTACTACGACATGCTGGCGTCGGAGGCCCGCCTCGCCAGCTACGTGCTCGTCGCCCGCCGTCAGCTCGACCAGGATCACTGGTTCGCGCTGGGTCGGCTGCTGACGACCGCCGACGGCGCGCCCACGCTGCTCTCCTGGAGCGGCTCGATGTTCGAATACCTCATGCCGATGCTGGTGATGCCCTCCTGGAGCGGCACGCTGCTCGACCACTCCTGCCGCGCAGCGGTGCACCGACAGATCGGCTACGCACGCGGCCGCGGGGTGCCCTGGGGTATTTCGGAATCGGGTTACAACGCCCGCGACGTGCAGATGAACTACCAGTACCGGGCCTTCGGCGTGCCGGGCCTGGGACTGAAACGCGGGCTGGCCGACGACATCGTGATCGCGCCCTACGCAAGCGCCCTGGCGCTACTCGTCGCGCCGCGCGCAGCCTGCGACAATCTTCGGCGGATCGCGGCCGACGGGGGCATGGGGGTCTGCGGATTCATCGAAGCGATCGACTACACTCCCTCCCGCCGCACGCCCGTCGCGAGCGGCCACACCGAGGCCGCCGAATCGACAGAGGTCGACGGCTCGCCCACAGGCATCATCGCCCCTGCCAGCGGCGTGCCCGTGCGGCAGTTCATGGCACACCACCAGGGCATGAGTCTGCTGGCCTTCGCGTCCGTGCTGCTCGACCGTCCGATGCAACGGCGGTTCATGGCCGACACGACGCTCAAGTCGGCGACGCTGCTCCTGCAGGAGCGGATCCCCAGACTCACGGTCACGGTCTTCCCCCATACCGGCGAAGCCGCAGCGGCCCGTGGCATCCCATCCGCACAGGCGGGTGCGATTCGCGTGGTGACCGAATTCGACGGCCCGTCGCCGGAGGTGCACCTGCTCTCCAACGGCCGCTACCACGTCGCCATCTCCGCCGCTGGCGGCGGCTGGAGCCGGTGGCACGGCATCGCCGTCACCCGGTGGCGGGAAGATGCCACCCGCGACAACTGGGGGCAATTCTGCTACTTGCGGGATCTCGACAGCGGCGTCGTCTGGTCCAACACGTGGCAGCCGACGACCCGAGGGGGCCGCCGCGGCGAGGCTGTCTTCATGCAGTCGCGGGCGGAGTTTCGCCGGGTCGACGAGCAGATCGAAGCGCGCACGCTCGTCAGCGTGTCGCCCGAGGACGACGTGGAACTCCGCCGGCTCTCCCTCACCAACCGCTCCGAACGACGCCGTTCGATCGAGGTCACCACCTACGCGGAGGTGGCCTTGGCTCCGCAGGGCCAGGACGAATCGCATCCTGCCTTCTCCAACCTCTTCGTGGAAACCGAGATTCTGGAGGGCCGGCCCGCGCTCTTCGCCACGCGCCGGCCGCGCAGCCCGGAAGAACGGCCGCCGTGGCTGCTCCACGTCATGACCGGCAGCTGCCTGACGGAAAACTGCGCCCACGCCGTCGGTGAGCCGTCGTTCGAGACCGACCGCCTGAACTTCCTCGGCCGCGGCCGCACGTCCCGCGACCCTGCCGCCTTGGATCGTCAGTCGCTCTCGGGCACCACCGGAGCCACGCTCGACCCCGTGGTCAGCATCCGTCGCACGGTCACGCTCGAGCCTGGAGAGACGGTGCGGCTCGACATCGTCACGGGCATCGCGGCGTCGCGGGACCAGGCGGTGGAGAACGCCGTCAAATACTCCGATCCCTGCCTCGCCGATCGCATCATCGAGCTGGCTTGGACGCGGGGTGCGATCATGCTGCAGCAGCTCGCGATCTCGGAAGAGGAGGCGCAGGCCTACTCGCGGCTGGCAGGCTCGCTCGTCCATGCGTCCCGTCTTCGCCGCACGAGCCCCGCCGTGATCGCCCGCAACCGCCGCGGCCAGTCGGGCCTGTGGGGGCACGGCATCTCCGGCGATCTGCCGATCGTGCTGGTCCGCATCCGCGACCGCCACCAGCTCGAACTGGTGCACCAGACGATCCGCGCCCGTGCATGGTGGCGGATGAACGGGCTCGATGTCGATCTCGTCATCTGGAACGAGGACGAATCGGTCTACCGCCAGGTGCTGCACGAATCGATCCTCGATCTCGTGTCCGCCAGCCCGGAATCCGGCCTGCTCGACCGCCCCGGCGGCATCTTCGTGCGCCGCGGCGAACAGCTCTCCGAGGAGGACCGATTGCTCCTGCAGGCGGCGGCCCGCGTCATGGTCACCGACGAAGCCGGCACGCTGGTCGAGCAGGTGGAGAAACGCGTGCGATCCGAGCTCGCGATCCCGCCGCTGAAGCCGCGTCGGCGGCTCCCGCCGCCCGAGTCCGCCGTCTCCGCCCCCCTCGAGCCCGGGCCGGAGCCACCCCCGCTCCACGCCTTCAATGGTCTCGGCGGCTTCACGGCCGACGGCAGCGAATACGTCATCCGTCTCCGCCCGGGCGAGTGCACGCCCGCCCCGTGGGTTAACTGCATCGCCAATCCCCGCATCGGCACGGTCGTCTCCGAATCGGGAAATGCCTGCAGTTGGGTCGACAACAGCCACGAGTTCCGGCTCACTCCCTGGACGAATGACCCGGTCTCCGACGCCGGCGGCGAGGCGATCTACATCCGCGACGAGGACACCGGTCGCTTCTGGTCCCCCACACCGCAACCCGCCCACGGCCGCGGCACGTATACCGTGCGGCACGGGATCGGCAGCACCGTGTTCGAACATGCCACCGATGGACTCGCCTCCGAACTCACGATCTTCGTCGCCGAGCATGAGCCGGTGAAGTTCGTGCGACTGACGATCACCAACACCTCCGGCCGCCCGCGGGGGCTGTCGATCACGGGCTATTGGGAGTGGGTTCTCGGCGAGCTTCGCAGCCGGACGCAGATGCACGTCGTCACCGAGATCGACCATCTCACCGGGGCCCTCTTCTCTCGCAACGCGTTCACGGGCGAGTTCGGCGGCATGGTGGCCTTCGTCGATGCGAGCGAGGTGGCCCGGACCGTGACGGGTGACCGCACGGAATTCATCGGCCGCAACGGCTCGCTCGCGGCGCCGGCGGCACTGGAACGCATGCGGCTCTCCGGCCGCGTGGGTGCCGGGTTCGATCCCTGTGCGGCCATGCAGGTGCAGTTGCTGCTCGACGAGGGTGAACAGCGGACCATCGTGTTCACGCTGGGCGCGGCGCAGGGCGTGGCCGAAGCGCAGCGGCTCGTGCAGCAGTTCCGCGGGGAACAGCCGGCTGATCGCGAGTACGCCGCGATGCGGGCGGGATGGCAGCGCCGGCTCTCGGCCGTGCAGGTCGAGTCACCCGACCCCACGGTGGATGCGCTGGTCAACCATTGGCTGCTGTACCAGATCGTGTCGTGCCGGCTCTGGGGCCGCACCTCGCTCTACCAGTCGTCGGGAGCCTATGGCTTCCGCGACCAGTTGCAGGATGCGATGTCGCTGGTGCATGCCGCGCCAGAACTGCTCCGCGAGCACCTGCTCCGCGCGGCGGGCCGGCAGTTCGAGGAGGGGGACGTGCAGCATTGGTGGCATCCCCCTGGCGGCCGCGGTGTTCGCACCCACTGCTCCGACGACTTCCTCTGGCTGCCGGCGGCGGTGTGCCGCTACGTGCAGGCGACCGATGACACAGGCGTGCTCGACGAACCGGTCCCCTTCCTGCACGGCCGGCAGCCCCGGGCCGACGAGGAGTCGATCTACGATCTGCCCCAATCGGGCCCGGCCACCGCCCCGCTCTACGACCACTGCGTTCGGGCGATCGACAATGCACTCCACTTCGGCGTCCACGGCCTGCCACTGTTCCGCGGCGGCGACTGGAACGACGGCATGAACCTCGTCGGCCGCGCGGGGCGGGGGGAGAGCGTCTGGCTGGCCTTCTTCCTCTATGACGTTCTCCTCCGCTTCGCCGACATCGCCGAGCAGCGTGGTGACGTCGTCATGGCGGATCGCTGCTCGATCGAGGCCGGCCGCCTGCGGGGCAACGTGGACGACAACGCCTGGGATGGTTCGTGGTATCGCCGTGGCAGCTTCGACGACGGACTTCCGCTCGGCTCAATCAACTCGGCCGAATGCCGGATCGACTCGGTCTCGCAGAGTTGGGCGGTGCTCTCGGCCGCAGCGCCCCAGTCGCGGGCTGCCGAGGCGATGGCCAGCGTCGACGCGCTGCTGGTGTCGCGGCCCGACCGGCTCGTGAAACTGCTCGCGCCCCCGTTCGACACCGCGCCGCTCGAGCCCGGCTACATCAAGGGCTATCCGCCCGGTGTCCGCGAGAACGGCGGCCAATACACGCATGCCGCGGCCTGGACGGCGATGGCCTTCGCGGCTCTGGGCGACCACGCCCGCGCCTGGGAACTGTTTCGGCTCATCAACCCCGTGAGCCACGGCGACACCCCCGAGGCGATCGCCGCCTACCGCGTCGAGCCCTACGTGGTCGCCGGCGACATCTGCGCGGCCTCGCCACACACCGGCCGTGGCGGCTGGACGTGGTACACGGGCTCGGCCAGTTGGATGTATCGTCTGCTGGTCGAGTCGCTCCTGGGCATCGAGCGGGAGGGCACGGTGCTTCGGCTGTCACCCCACCCGCCCCGCGACTGGCCCAGCTACACGATCCGTTATCGCCATTACGACACGACCTACCGGATCACCATCCACCATCCTGGGCACGGCGTCCGCGAGCCCGGGCCGATCCGAACGATGGTGGTCGACGGCGTGGTCCAGACTGACCACATGATCCCGCTCGTGGACGATTCCCGTGAGCACGTGGTCGAGATCGAATTGGCGTGACCAAACCGTTCTCTTCACCACGTTCGACACGTGCTGCCACGACTTCACAACCCGCTGCCACGGGGCGTTTACGGTATCCGCCGCCGGAGCACGACCAACGGGTCGGCTTCCGCGCGAACCTCCCGATGGCTCATCGGTTTGGCGAGGATCATGCCCGCCACGAAGCCCGCCACGTGGGCCGAGTAGGCGACGCCGCCGCCGCCACCTTGGTCGAGGAATCCGCTCACAAGCTGGAACAGGAACCAGATGCCGACCGCCACGTAGCCCGGCACGTCGATCATCATCCGCAGCAGGATCACGCTCACGCGGCGTTGGGGATGGAGGACGAGATACGCGCCCAGCACGCCCGATATCGCGCCCGAGGCCCCCAGGCAGGGCGTGAGTGCCGCCTCACCGGAACTGTTGAGCGCGACGAACGCCAGCGACGCGAGGATGCCCGTGGCCAGGTAGAAGAGCAGGTATTTGGCGTGCCCCATGTCATCCTCGACGTTGTCGCCAAAAATCCACAGGAACCACATATTCCCCGCCAGATGCATGATGCTGCCGTGCATGAAGATCGCCGTCAGCAGCGTCATCCAGGGCGGAATCGGCGTGGCCTTGAGCCCCGGATCGGGCACTTGGACCACGCCCTCGGGCGTTTGGATCATCCGCACCGACGGCTCGGTGATGACGTCCCGACCGGAGATGATTTCCGCGGGCACTTGGCAGTAGGCAAGGGTGACATTGTCGTTGGCCCCCATCTGCTGGAGCACCACGAACACGAACACGTTCGCCAGCAACAGCGAGATCGTCACAAACGGAAAGGTCGTGCGGTCGGAGTTGTCGTCACCAACGGGAAAGACCATGTCGGAGTTCCTGAAACCAGATGTGATGTGCGGGAACCAACGCTCCAAATACCAACTGTCCTGGACCAGCCCCCAGTGGAAATGGCGATGGCTCCGGTCGGGCGAACCTGGGGAATCGTGCGGTATCGTAACGGACCTGACCGGCGGCTGCATGTCGGCTGGAAATTCGCCGGCGCCGCGACGATAGTACCCGTTGCAGGGGCAGTTCGCGTCAGCATGGAAGGCAGCCACCATGAACCGCCCCTTCTTTCTGCGCCGACTGGCCCGAGGCAGTCGATCGCCAGCCAAGCCGGCATGCGGCTTTCACTCCGCCCACTGTGCGGTGGAAGTTCTTGAATCGCGGTTGACGATGTCGGCCGACGCTGCCGCGGGTTCCATGCGGCAGCTTGAATGGCACGGTCAGACCGCTGCCGCGCGGTCCGATGCCTGGATCGTGCGTGTCCCCTCGACCGAGGCCACGACGGGCTGGAACCTCGCCCCCGCGTGGAATCCGTCATGGCAAACCACCTCCCTGGGCGAGGGTTTCTATGCGCTCTCCACCCCGGGGGCATCGACGCAGGACGTGCTCGGCTGGGCCGCGCGGACAGCAGGCGTGAGCTATGTCGAGCCTGATTTTTTCATCGCGCCCACCATCGCCTCCAATGACCCCTCGCGCGGCCAACTCTGGGGCCTCGACAACACCGGACAGTCGGGCGGCGTCGTCGATGCCGACATCGACGCCCTCGAGGCGTGGAACACCACCACCGGCTCCCGCAACGTCGTCGTCGCCGTCATCGATACCGGCATGGACTATAGCCACCCAGACCTCGCCGCAAACGCCTGGCGAAACCCTGGAGAGGTGGCCGGCGACGGCATCGACAACGACCGCAACGGCTTCGTCGACGACGTCATGGGCTGGGACTTCGCCAACAACGACGCCAACCCCATGGACGACAACGGCCACGGCTCGCACGTGTCGGGCACGATCGGCGCGGTCGGCAACAACGGCACGGGCGTGGTGGGTGTCAACTGGCAGGTCTCGATCATGCCGCTCAAGTTCCTCAACGCCTCGGGGAGCGGGAGCACCAGCGCCGCGGTCGCAGCCATCAACTACGCCACTCGCATGCGGCGGGATTTCGGCATCAACGTCGTCGCCACCAACAATAGCTGGGGCGGCGGCGGACTTTCGACGGCCCTCCGAGATGCCATCGACGCCGGGGCCGGGGCCGGCATCCTCTTCGTGGCCGCCGCAGGCAACGAGTCGCACAACAACGACGCCACACCGTCATACCCCAGCAGCTACACGAGCAGCGCGGTGATCTCGGTGGCGGCGACCGACCGCTCCAACCGCCTGGCGAGCTTCTCCAGCTACGGTGTTACGAGCGTCGACCTCGCCGCCCCGGGCGTGGCCATCCTCTCGACGACGCCCAACAAATCCTACGCCTCCTACAGCGGCACCTCGATGGCGACACCCCATGTCACCGGTACTGTTGCCCTCCTGGCGGCTGCCAACCCTGAGGCTACGGCCGCCCAGATCCGCACCGCGATCCTGTCGAGCACGACGCCGGTCGCCGGCCTCGCTGGCAAGGTGGCCACGGGCGGCCTGCTGAACGCCGCCGCCGCCTTACAGGCCTTGGGCACGGCGGTCCCTACGCCTACGCCTACGCCTACGCCTACGCCTACGCCTACGCCTACGCCTACGCCTACGCCTACGCCTACGCCTACGCCTACGCCTACGCCTACGCCAATCCCCTCGCCCGTCGACGCTGGTGACGCGCTGACTGCTGCCGTGGCGGTGGCCGCCTCGTCGGGGAGCGTCCGCTTCCCGGGCCGGATCGGTGACGGTCGGCACGTCCGCCGCGACGTCGATCTGTTCCGGGTGGTGCTGAAGGCTGGGCAGTCGTTCACGATCGACATCGATGCCCGCTCGCTGGCCTCGGCATCCAGGCTCGACAGCTTCGTTCGGGTGTTTGACTCGCGGGGCCGCGAGCTCGCCCGCAACGACGATGCCAACGGCTCGCTCGACAGTCTCTTGTCGGTGGTCACGCGGACTGGGGGCACCTTTTACGTTGGCATTTCAGGCTATGGCAACTCGGCCTACTCGGCGACCCGCGCCGGCTCGGGCCGCGGCGGCTCGACGGGCGTGTACGAGGTCGCCTTCGGCTTCGGCGCGGTGCCGGAACGAAGGGGGGCGAGGAACACCGCCATGCGCATGATGGGCATGGCAGACGCCACGCAACCGATGGTTCAGGCCTCAGCGGCGGGCCGGCAAGAGGCCGCCATCGCTCAGCGCTCCACCGTGAAGCGGTGGACCATGGTGTGGCGATAGGTCTGCCCCGGATCGAGCCGCACGGCCGGCCACTCGGCCTGTCCGACGTGGTGGATCGCGTCGGGGTATTTCTGCGTCTCCAGGCAGATGGCCCCATGCTTCGCATAGGCCGTCCCGCCCTTGCCGGTGACCGAGCCGTCGAGGTAGTTGCCGGTGTAGACCTGGATGCCGGGCTGGTCGGCGAGGATTTCCATGCTGCGGCCACTCTCCGGATCCCGCAGCACGGCCACGCTCCGCAGGCTGCCATCGGGCTTCCAATCTCGGACCACGTAGTTGTGGTCGAAGCCGCCCGGGTTCTTGCCGTCGGCTGAAGGCGGCAGTGCCTTGATCGCATCGCCGAGCAACGCCGTCGGCCGGCGTTCGGGCCGGAGATCGAACGGCGTGTCCGCCACCGGAGCGAACGCTCCCGTGGGGATGCCGCCGGCATCGACCGGCAGATAGCGGTCGGCTGCCACCGACAGCTCATGCCCACTGATCGTGCCCGTGGCGTGGCCGGCGAGATTCCAGTAGGAGTGGTGGGCCAGGTTCACGATGGTGGGGCTGTCGCAGGTCGCTGCCATCTCGACCCAGAGTTCGCCATCGGGCGTGAGCGTGTAGGTGGCTTTCACTGTCAGCTGTCCCGGGTAGCCCTCGTCGCCGGCGGGTGACACCATCTCGAATTCCACCGCCGGCCCCTTGCCGGAGATCCGAGGCGTCGCCTGCCAGAGCTTCTTGTCGAAGCCGACGAGGCCGCCATGGAGGTGGTTGGGCTCGTTATTCGTCGCCAACTGGTAGGACTTCCCGTCGAGTTCGAACCGGCCGGCGGCGATGCGGTTGGCCACCCGGCCGCAGATCGCGCCGAAGTAGGGATGCTTGGCCGCATACCCATCGAGCGTATCGAAGCCGAGCACGACATCGACCGCGTGGCCGTTCCTGGCGGGCACATGAAGGCTCGTGAGGATCGCACCGAAATCGGTGACGGTCGCCTTCCAACCGCCGGGCACCTCGAGCGTGTAGAGGTGCGCCTCGCGGCCATCGGGAAGCTTGCCGAACGATCTCACGGTCGGCAGTGAAAATACAGCGTGGCTCATGGACGGCGCAACTCCCGGTGATGGTGTGGAGGGCTCGGCTGCGACCGCCAATCCGGACAGAAGCACGATCAGAATCGCAGTTGTCTCTCGAGCACACATTGTGGATCGCACTCCGATCTCTCCGACATCAAGATCTCGGTCGCTCGCAAGACTCAGCCGCGTTCGGCCGGCTTGGCGGTGACGCGCGGCTTGGCGGCAGGCGAGCCGTTCTCGGCCTCCTCTCGCTTCATGCCGATCCAGCCATCGATGCTCCAGGGGCCGCCGCCAAATGCGATCAGCGAGAGAAGGCCGCCGCTGATGGCCATGTTCTTCATGAACTGGATCGTCTGCAGCTGCCGCTGTCCCGCATCGGCGAACGTCCAGAAGTCGTGGAAGTAGTAGGTGGCGGCGAGCAGAAAGACGAGCAGGAATGCCGCGCCGATCCTCGTCCAGGCGCCGAGCACAACGCTCAAGCCGCCGAGCAACAGAAGCCCGATGGCGCCGAAGAGCGCGAACTTCGGATTCGGCACTCCCTCGGAGGCCATGTAGGCGGCGGTGGCCTGAAACTGCGGGATCTTGTTGGCGAGGGCGCTGACCACGAAGATCGCAGCGAGAAGAATCCGCGCGAGCAGTGCGATGGCCCCCTGTACCGCCGAGGCAAGCTGTTCCATGGTTCGTTCCTCCTGGGGACGATGCGTGCGCGGAGACGAGCGTATCGTCATCCGCCATGATCGTCGCGAACCGACCGCGCCCCGGCAAGAGCGGATTGGCCGGGCGCGACCGCCGGCGATACCGGAGCCTGGTCAGCAGGCGGGCTGGTCGCGGGTGACGCAGTGGAGGGCGCCGCGGCCGCGGACGAGCTCGTGGCAATCGACCGGCACGATCCGCCGTGCCGGAAAACAGGCGGCCAGGGTGCGGATCGCCGTCTCATCGGTCTGCGCACCGAACACCGGCACCATCACGGCACCGTTGGCGACGTAGAAATTCAGGTGGCTCGCCGGAAGCTGCGTGCCCGCGAAGGCGAACCGCGGCGGAATGTCGATCGGGATCACGTCCAGCCGACGGCCCCGGGCATCGACAGCCGCCTCGAGCTGCTCGAGATTCTCCGCAAGCGACGCGTGGTTGGGGTCGAGCCGATCCGGCTGCCTCGCCGCCACGACGCAGCCTGGGGATACGAACCGGGCCAGTTGGTCGATGTGGCCATCGGTGTCGTCGCCCGCCAATTCGCCGCCCAGCCAGATCACACGGTCCACCGCAAGCTGACGCCTGAGCACCTGCTCCAGATCATCCCGTGAGAGGCCCGGATTGCGCCTGGGATCGACGACGCAGCGGTGATTGACGAGGAGCGTGCCCTCGCCATCGGTCTCGATCGCGCCCCCCTCCAGCACGACACCGGGCGCCACGACCGGCATTCCCAGTCGGCCCGCGATGGCCCGAGATACCCGCGCATCGAGATCCCAAGGCGGATACTTCGCCCCCCACGCGTTCCACTCCCAGCACACGGCCAACGGCCTGCCGGTCCCCTTGTGCGGCTCGCGCGGCACCAGAAACACGGGCCCGGTATCACGGAGCCATGAGTCATTGGTGGGGATGTCGACACATTCCACGTTGACCACGCCGTCGAGCCGCCGCCGGGCGTCCGCCAGCGCCGCTCCCGTCGCGATGACCTTCACCGGCTCCCATGGGGCCAAGAGGCGGATGAACCGCGCGAAGAACTCGGGGATGACGTCGAAGTCTCCGAGGAACGTCGCCCGCCGGTGCGGCCAGGCGATCCACGTGGCCGCATGCGGCTCCCACTCCGCCGGCAGCCTGTAGCCGTCTGCGCTTTCCACGGCTACCTCCCCCAGCGCTGCAGCAGGCTGCCGTAGGCGTCGATGCGACGGTCGCGAAAGAAGGGCCACCGGGTCCGCGACCATTCGATCCGGGCGAGGTCACACTCCACGACGATCGTCTCGGGAGTCTCGTGGCCCGCTGTCACGAGCCGTTCGCCATTGGGAGCGTAGACAACGCTCGCCCCCCAGAATCGTAAGGCTTCCTCGCGGCCGGTGCGGTTGACGGCCACCACGAACACGCCATTGGCGATCGCGTGGCTCCTGAGCATCGTGTCCCATGATTCATACTGTTCGCGATGCAGGTTCTCCTCGCCGTCGAGCCAGCCGATCGCCGTGGGATAAAAGAGCACCTCCGCCCCCGCCATGGCCGTCAGCCGCGCGGCCTCCGGGTACCACTGATCCCAGCAGACGAGCGGGCCGACCTGCAGCCGGCTGGTCGGCACTGACATGAAGCCGGTGTCGCCCGGCGCGAAGTAAAACTTCTCGTAGTAGTGCGGATCGTCGGGGATGTGCATCTTGCGGTAGAGGCCCGCAGTCGAGCCGTCGCGATCGAAGACGACGGCCGTGTTGTGGAACAGGCCGTGCGACCGCCGTTCGAACACACTTCCCACGAGCACGACATCATGCTCACGTGCCGCCGCGGCCAGCCGCTCGGTGAGCAGCCCGGGCACGACTTCAGCCTCGGCGAACTTTCCATGGTCCTCGGCCTGGCAGGGATACTGTCCCGCAAAGAGTTCCTGCAGGCAGACGACCTCCGCACCGCCGCGGGCCGCCTCGGCGATACCGGCGAGCGCCTGCGCGATGTTGTGATCGCGATCCGTCGTGCAGGCCGACTGCACCAGCCCGATCCGCAACACGCGTCCGCCTGCGTCGCCCACCTTCGGGTGCGGTCGTTGCGTGCTTTGGCCGCTCATCGGCCAGCCACTTCCACCGCCGTATCGAGCTTCGCTGCCGGCACGGGAAACTGCTCGGCCAACTCGGCCACGTCGCCCTTCGTCGTCGCGATCACCTGCTGGTCACTGGGCGACTTGAGCACGCGGAGAATCCAGGCAGCGATCTGCTTCATCTCTCCAGTGCCCATGCCACGCGTGGTGAGAGCGGGCGTGCCCAGACGGATGCCGGAGGGGTCCATCGGCTTCCGCTCGTCGAAGGGGATCATGTTCTTGTTGCAGGTGATGCCGCAGCGGTCGAGCACCTCCTCGGCGAGCTTGCCGCCGATGCCCAGGGGCGTCACGTCGACGAGCATCAGATGGTTGTCGGTGCCGCCGCTGACGAGCTTGACGCCGCCGGAGGCCAGTGCCGCCGCCAGCGTCCGGGCGTTGTCGACAACGCTTTGGCCATACCGCTTGAACTCCGGCTTGAGCGCCTCGCCGAAGGCCACGGCCTTGCCGGCAATCACGTGCATGAGAGGGCCGCCCTGCGTGCCGGGAAACACGGAGCGATCGAGCGCCTTGGCGTTTTCCGTGCGGCACATCGCGATGCCGCCCCGCGGACCGCGGAGGGTCTTGTGGGTGGTGCTGGTGACGAAGTCGGCGACCGGCACGGGATTGTCGTGGATGCCCGCGGCGACGAGCCCGGCGTAGTGGGCCATGTCGACCATCAGCTTCGCGCCGACCTCGCGGGCGATCTCGGCGAACCGGCCGTGCGGAATCTCGCGGGGATACGCGCTCGCACCGGCCACGATCAGC
>CAZOMJ010000050.1:0-5754 GCA_964581055.1 uncultured Candidatus Kuenenia sp. | reverse complement strand
CCGCCGCGGTGGTAGCTGCTGGCGGGAATGATGGGATTGCTCGCAGCAGTGCCGCCGCCGTTCGCGCATCGTGGCCTGTTGGGGGCCGCCATGGTCTGAAAGCCGGTGAACGCGTCTCTCGAATCCCCCCAGCTGGCTCCGTAGAGGTTCCGATCAAAACTCGAACTGGCATTCGAGTAGATCGCCAGGTACTGGCCATCGGCACCGATCTCGCCGTCACACACCGACGGGCTGGCCGTGTAGCTGACGTTGGTGGTGTTTGCGATGCCCGCGGGTAGGCTCCGCGTGCGCTGACCCACGATGACTTCCCCGAACGCGACGGTCTTCGACAATCCGTCGGTGATGTCCTTGATTCGCGTGTACCGCGCCCTGGATGTGGTGTGCGGTGATGGAATTGCCCCGTAGCCTGACCAGCCGGAGGACGGGTGAATCCCCGGGATGAATGGGCCCCTGAAACAGTTGGAGCAATTGTAAAAACCGCTGGTCACCAGATCTCCGGTATTCACGTGATAGCTCGTGAGGCCCATGCTGCCGAGCAACGGTCTCCGCTGGATCTCGGTCGGACACATCAGCAGGGCGAGTTGTCGATTTTTGACCGAAGTTGTGCCGATGAATTCCGCCCCACTTGCGCCAGTGCCAAATTCGACTAGACATTTCCCATACAGGTCTGATTCTTCGATAAAGGGAAGCAGATGGACCATGACACCCCAGCTGCACCAGTTGTCTCGACTCGGGTTTGCATAGCGCAGACCCAGGCTGTAGTCAAAGCTATGCGACGGCAGCCGCTGCTTCTGCTCCTCGAAGCCAAGGACGGCGAGCGACAGCTGCCT
This sequence comes from uncultured Candidatus Kuenenia sp., assembly GCA_964581055.1. GTDB lineage: Bacteria > Planctomycetota > Planctomycetia > Pirellulales > UBA1268 > CAMCQY01. The sequence goes on along the minus strand of CAZOMJ010000050.1, from coordinate 4,924 downwards.
GATGTTGTTCGAGCAGGCCGACATCCGGGCCGCCTCCCGGGCCGCCTGCACCGCCGGCAGAAGCAGGCCGACGAGCGTGCCGATGATCGCAATCACGGCCAACAATTCGACCAGCGTAAAACCTGTCCGCTTGCGAAGATGCATGATGTCAGCCTTTCCTGGAAACAGCCCGCCCCGCCGTCTTTTTCATGATGCATGGCCTGCTGCCAAGCCCTCAGTTTGAGGATAGGCACCGCCTCCCTCCGCCGCCATCCTGCGAAAGCAGGAGACGGTCGATTTTCCTGTTTCCCCCGGATTCCCTCGCTCGCGCGTCGGGCTTGCCTGGGAATACGCCCTCCATGCTCACGCCATCCAAGCCCGCAGCGTAAGGAAGGGACCTGCCACATCCCGCCCGCCGCCACGCGGAGGCCCCCGGCTCCCGCCGGTGGCTTTCGGGGCCCGATCGCTGCATTACCCGGCAATCTCGTCCGGCTCGCCGAGGATTTCGGTGAGCAGGTCGCCCAGGCAGAGGATGCCTGCGAGACGATCGAGTTCCAGACGTTCCGTCAACGGCATGAGCCGTACGATCTGGCGGAGATCGCGACGACTTTTGTGACTCCCCTTCGCTGCCCATGCCAACTTCGAGGCTGCCGCATCGGGCCTCGATACCACCGGGATCAGCATGCCTTCGAAGACCTCGAGCGACGCTGAGCGATCCAACTCACCGGGGATCATCTCGCGGGGATACATGTCGATCTTCAGTGCTTCAGCCATGTCGAAGAGCTGAAACATCGTCTTTTCCGCGACGGCGCGTCGAACGGCTTCGGCATCGAACATGAAGCCCGCCTGCTGGGCAGCGGCCATGAAGGCATCGAGGCTGACCGCGAGTGACGGATTGTCCACGACAATGTCGATGTCTTGCGTCATGCGGGGCTCGCCGTAGGCCACGCTCGTGATACCGCCCGTGAGGTGAAACCGAACTCCTTGACGCGTCAGGATTTCAAGCAGCCGCGACAATGTGGCCCGGAATATCTCAGCCGGATACATGATCGAGCATCCGCTGTATCAGTCTTCGCGAGGTCGTGTCGGAGCCGTAGAGACGCATCGCCGTCTCCCACTTGAGCCGTTCCGCGGAGAGCGGGCCGCTGCCGGCCAGGATCTCCCGACGGATCAGGCCGCGGGCCCAGGCGAACATGGCGGCGGCCCGCGCCACGCGGGCGTGCGCGGGCAGGGCATCCTGAGCTTCGCGAAACCGCGCCAGGGCTTGGAGGTGAGCCATTTCCATGCGGGCATCCTACGCAAACCTGCTCGGATACGGAAACGGACGTCGGTCATCGTCGCATGGGGTGCCTGGCATCATCTTCCCGGCATCCGCCGCCACGCTGAAAACCACCCCGCTCGTCCATCCCGATCCGGCTCGACTCTCTACCGCGAGTCGCCGGCCTTGAGCAGGCCGAGGTCGAAGGCCCGACCGACGACGCCGGTGCGGTCCGACGCTTGGAGCTTGTCCATCATCGAGCGGATGTGGCTCTTCACGGTCAGTTCCGAGATCGCCAGCGCCCGGCCGATCTGGGCATTGCTCGCGCCCTGCCGCAGGAGCGCGAGCACCTCCGTTTCGCGGGCCGTGAGCATGTCGTCGGCGGCACAGGCCGGCCCCCGGAGGCAGCCGCGTCGCACCCCGGTGCGGCCGGCATGCACCTCGCGGATCGCCGCGGCGATCTCACGGGCATCCGACTCCTTCGTGAGATAACCGCAGGCGCCGGCCCGCTCCGCCCGCTCCGCGTCCATCGCGCTCTCGGATGAACTGAGGATGAGCGCGCGGGCCGCCGGATCGACCCGGCGAATCCGCGTGATCGTCTCGGCCCCATCCATCACCGGCATCAGCAGATCGACCAAGGCCACGTCGGGCCGGCAGGCGGTCCACTCCGCCACCGCCTGCTTGCCGCTCGACGCCTCCGCCACCACCGCGATATCACGCTCGAGGCCCAAAAGCCGGGCCAGGCCCGACCGCAGCACCGGATGGTCGTCCACCACCATCACGCGAATCGCATGGTGCATTCCTTGTTGTTTCGTCACGACTCGTCTCCTGCTTCCGCCACCGCCGACCAGGCGTCGGCGGGAGAACGCCCCGGATGTATCACGCTCGCCCGCACGGTCGTGCCCCGGCCCGGCTGGCTGTCGATCGCGAACGTGCCATCGAGCGAGTCGACCCGCTCCCGCATGCCTTGGATGCCAAAATGCCCGAGCGCCGGCCCCGGCTGCAAGCCCACCGTGAATCCGCCCCCATCGTCGCTTACCTCCAGGTGCACGGCGGCTCCCGCGGGCTCGAAGGCAAGCTGCACAGTGATGAGCTTGGCGCCGCCATGGTGCACGGCATTGAGCACCGCCTCCTGCACGACCAGAAGCAACTGCCGCGAGACGGTCTCGTCCACGGCGCAGGGCTCGCCCGTCGAGGCGAATTCGACCTTCACATCATGCCCCTCGACGAGCAGCCTGAGCAGCTCGGCCAGCGACTCGTCGAGCGGCCGGCGGACGTCGGGCATGGCCCGCAGCGACCAGACCGTGCCGCGAAGCTGGCGGGCGGCGTGGGCGCAGAGCCGTTCAGCGGTGCCCAGATGCTGTGCCGCCTCGGCAGAAATCGTCCCGTCGAGCCCCGACCGACAGAACTGCAGCTGGTAGCCGATGCCGGTCATCGTCTGCAGGAGCGTGTCGTGCAGGTCGGCCGCGATCCGGCTCCGCTCGCGGAGGGCGACCTCGTATTCGGTCGAGGAGGCGCGGCGGGCTGCCGCCTCGTCCATGGCCCGGCCCGCCTGCCGCGCCACCTCGCGCCGGAGCACCGCACTCCACGCGACCGCCGCCGCGGCGAGCGCGGCCAGCGCGCCAGCGACGATCGCCAGCCGCCGCGGTGTCCACCAGGGTGCGGCATGCACGACGACGATGTCTCGCGAGTCGCGGACGAGCAGCTCGATCTGGCTCACCCGCGGATCCTCGAGTAGGAGCCCACCGCTCTGTTTGGCCGCGAGATCGAGCTGCACGATCCCCGTGACGTCGACGTTGCTCCCGGGAACGAGCCGGTCCGCGGAGAGTCTCGCGGTGGAGAGCCTTGGCAGCTTCGCCACGAGCCTCGTGTCGCCGTCGGTGAGCGACACGACGGCGCCGTCGCCCGTGGCGGTGGTCGACTCGACCCTCGCCTGGCAGCGGATCAGGCAGCCATCATAATTGCTCGGGCTGACGGTCCGGCCGCTCAGCCGGAACTCCTCGTTCACCTGCAGCACGTCGCTCGGCTGGATCGCCACCGGCTCAGGCGACGCGGCCGAGCCGATCTTCCGTGCGACGGCGCCCACGATGCCGCCGATCTGCCGGCTCATGTCGAGAAAACCCGCCACCTCGACACGATCCCCCGGCTGAAACGGCACGCCGGTCGCAGGCGGCTCATCGGTGGCGAGATCGACCCGCACCCCTCCCAAGCCCTCCTGGAGGAAGAGCCTGCCCGGCACGGCAAACGACACGATGCCTTGCGTGCGCATCCGATGCGCTGCCTGCGGCCGCACGCCGAAGCGGGCGATCGCCGCCAGCGGCACCGGGGGGATGGAAAAGGGATCGGCGGCTGGTTCGGAAAGCACGACGAGGTCTTCGCTGCGGCCGATCGTGATGCCCGGCTCGATGAATTCGCCGCGAGAGTTACGCGTATCGCCCACGATGCCCACGATCTCTACCTCCGCATCGACGAGCCGGTCAGGCCGCTCGGGGAAGAGCCGCTTCGACGCCTGCACGAGCAAGTGGCGGGAGTCGCATTCGACGACCAGGAGCCACCATTCCAGTTTGCTCGCGCGGCGCTCGCTCAGCTGCTGCACCACGCCCCGCACCGCCACGCGTCGGCCGGTGTCGAGGCCGCTGAAGAGCCGCCCCATGTCAGCGGCTGGCGGGACGGGCAGTTGACCCTCGGCAAGCACCCGCAGCTTCCGCGACACGATGTTTGGGGAATACGCGCCGGGGTCGATGGAGCCTTCGATCTCGACGAGGGCGCCTGGAGCGAACGGCAGCAGCGATGCCTCGCCGGAATCGGCCGTGGGCTGCAGCGCCCCGACGACATAGATGCCCAGGTCGCCATCCTGGATGACAGCGAAGTCTTCGAGCAGCGTGACGACGCCCCGCACCACGACCGGCCGTTCCCGGTCGAGTTCGAGGATCGGCATCGCACGGATCTCGGCGATCGACCGCAGCGGCTCGGCATCTGCCGCCGGTGCCGTAAGCAGCGACATGAGCGTCACGAGCGCCACACCCACCAGGCGACCATTGCATGCTGCGTCCATGGCCTGCAGTGTACAAAAAGGGGACGCAGCTCTTTTCGGCCTGTCCCGGCCTGGCCGAAAAGAGCTGCGTTCCCTTTTTGTCCTGCTTTCGCAGGATGGTTGCGGAGATACAGGGGGCCTAGGCTCATGGATTCCCCCGAGGTATCACCATGATTCGATCTGCATTTCTGGCCACTCGATTCCTGACGGCGTGCCTGATGGCCATGCCTGCCTGCCTCTGTGCCGCCGACGCCGTGCGGCCGGACGGAATCCTCGGCCAATGGTCGTTCACCGAAGGCGCGGCCGGCTGGACGCCGGTCAACAACGCCACCGTCTCCGACGTCGCCCGCCGGCCAGGCGGCAAGAGCCTCGTCGTCCGGCAGACGAGCGACGCCGAGGCTGACAGCGCCTGGCTGAGCCCCGTCATGAAGAACCCCGGCGCGGCCGTCCGCATCGGCCTCTGGGCTGCCGACAACTACGACACGCAGAAAGACTTTTCCTATTCGGCCGCCTTCGAGATCGTGCCCTGCGACGAGGCCGGCAAGCTGACGACCAGCGGCGGCGACTGGACCTGGGTGCCGTGGGAAGACAAGCGGCAGATCCCGCAGTTTCGCCACACGATGACCCGCGAGGGACTCAGGTGGCAGTATTAC
>CAZOMJ010000049.1:0-8385 GCA_964581055.1 uncultured Candidatus Kuenenia sp. | reverse complement strand
TCGTCTGCATGGCGTTGACGCTCTCGGCCCCATCCCATTCGGCGTCGCCGATCGTGCCGTCGATATCCGGCTTCTTCGCCGCGTAGGCCGCGGTGATGAGCGGGGTGCGATAGCCCTCCCGGACGTTGGTCGCCGGGTCGGCGGCCCGGCCCTCGAGGGAGCAGAGCAGCCACGGTGCCAGAGCCACCATGGCAGAGACGGCAATTCGTCGCATAGAATGAATCCCGAGTGGGGGCGGAAGAGCATGACCTTTCGCGGGGCGATTCCCCGCACCTTGTCCAATACGGGAAACAGTCGTTTTGTCACCAGGATTTCTGCCGCATGGCGGCGTGGCGGGGTGTCGCCCGTCCGCGGAAGGGGGTGGCATGTTGACAAATCCCGCCAGCGCGACATTGGAGATTATGGGGGCTTTTCCATGAAAAACGCGTCGGAGGTTCGGCAGGCTGCCAGTGGCGATGAGGCCTCAGGCTTCACGCCGCCGTTGAACGAAGGCTTCGTCCGCGAAGTGGTCCGGCATCAGGATCGGCTGCGGGAGTTTATTCGCTGTCTGCTGTTCAACCCGCAGGACGTCGATGACGTCTGGCAGGAGACGAACGTTGTCCTTCTGAAAAAGGCCGGTGATTTCCGGCTTGGTAGCGATTTCTGGGCCTGGTCGAGCCAGGTGGCCCGCTATCAGGTGCTCTCGCACTGCCGGCGGGTGAGGCAGCAGCGGCTCATATTTTCCGAGGAGCTGCTGGCGGCGCTCGCGGACGATCTCGAGGGGCGGGGGCACGAAGTCGATCAGCGTCAACTGGCGCTCGACGCCTGCGTGGCCTCGCTTCCGGCACCCCAGCGGAAGCTGGTCGAACTCCGGTATGCCCCGAACGCCTCCATCAACGAGATTGCTGCCGCGCTCGGCCGTCCGGCCGGATCGATCCGGCAGACGCTCTACCGCATCCGGGAGGCCTTGCTGGCGTGCGTTGAGCGACGGCTGGTCGCGGAGGGGGCGTCATGACCAACTGTGCCGACACTTTCGGACGGGGCCGCGAGGAACAGTGCGACGGGCCTCCATCGCCATGGCGTGTGCTGGCGCGGCCGGATCCGGCCCTTGCCGCCCTCGTCGCCAACGCCATCGACGGCGGCCTGTCTCGAGAGAAACTCGCGGAGTTGGAGTCGTGGCTCGCCGGCGATCCGCACGCACGGCGATATTACCTCGACTCCATGCTCATTCATGCCCGGCTGGCCGCGACCTTCACGGCGGCGAATCCGCAGCCAATCATCGACCTGCTGGGCGCCGCAGGAGACGGGCCGGCACGTGTTCTGCCGCCGGTCGGCAGCCCTCTTGACAGCCATCTGCCGGCTTCCGGCAACTCGAGCGGAGACACGTTCGGGCGTGTGGCCGCGGCGCTGGTGGTGGCCGTGCTGGGGGTTACGGCGGTTGGATTTGGCCTCTGGAGGGTGGTCATCGCCTCGCTCGGCATCCCGCATGCCGCGATCGCCGAAATCAGCCAGTGTCGCTATGCGATCGACGGCGATTCAGGCGAACCACTGGCGATTGGCCGCAGGGTTGGCAGGCAGCGGCTGACGCTCGACTCCGGAGTGATGGAGATTGGCGTTCGAAACGGCGCCGCGATTGTCGTCGAGGGGCCTGCGGAGTTCGAGGTGGCCAGTGAGACCCTGCTCCTTGTCGTGAAGGGCACTGCCGTCGTGCGGCTCCCGCCCGGTGTTGGCCGATTCGTGCTCGAGACGCCGACGGCGCGAATCGACGCCCACAGTGGAGAGTTCGGGGTTCTTGTCGCCCCCTCGCTGACGACGGATCTGCAGGCCTATTCAGGCATCGTGGCGGTGGCCGGCGGCACGAAAGTCGGCGGCGGCCAGTTTCCCAAGCCTGTTCCGGCGGGCACGGCCATTCGATTCACATCGGCGGCGGAGGAGACGCCGACGTTGATTGCATTCGACGAGAGTCGGTTCGTTCGGCGGCTTCCTCCCGAGCCTGGCCACGCGAGATCGATGGACAACCTGGAGAAGCCTGCCGAGGTGCTGTTCGGCACGCCGCAGATCGACAGGCTCGTCGTGACACGTGCCACGCGGCCGGTCGTCGTGGATGGTCTGCTCGATGAGTGGACCGCCGACGGCGGCTTTCGTCGTTCGCGGCACGGTACGGTGAATGATCCGGAATGGATCGAGGGGCGGATGATGTACGACGATAGCAACCTGTATATCGGAGCCCGGGTCGGCGACCCGGCACCGATGCGGAATGGCGTCAATCCCGAACTCGATCCCCGCCTCGTCTGGCGCGGCGGGGCCGTGCAGGTATTCCTCTCGGTGGATCGGGAGATGGGCTGGCCGGCCGACGGCGCCGTAGCCGCCTACTTTTCAGATCGCCGACTCCTCGCGGGGGTCGCGGACGTGCAGAAGGCGGAAAATCCGAGGCTCATGACGCTTGTCATGTGGCACCACGCCCCGAGTGGCCGGAACCGGCTGTCGGTTATCAAACGAATGACGGGGGAGGAGATGGCAATGGATCCCGAGGGGGCCAGCGGGACGTTCGTCCGAGCCGCCGACGGGAAGGGCTATACGCTCGAGTACGTCATTCCGTGGAAGGCCCTCGGGGCCGACGACGATCCGCCGCGGAGCGGCGACACGCTGGCGACGGCGTGGGAACTGCATCTGAGCGACGAGTCAGGGCGAATCTGGCGTGACCAGATCGTGGAGGTTCGCAATCCTGCGGAGCCACGTGGCATTTTCCTGTTTGAGCGGGCCACCACCTGGGGGCGGGCGGAGTATCGGTAGCCGACGCACACGGTGCACTTAGGAGGAAAAGTATCATGAAACGTATGACGAGACATGGTTTCACCCTGGTTGAGCTGTTGGCCGTGATCGCGATCATCGGCGTGCTCGTGGGCCTGCTGCTGCCCGCCGTGCAGGTGGCACGCGAGACGGCCCGCATGATCGCGTGTAACAACAAGCTCAGGCAGATGGGGCACGGCGTTCTTTTGTTCGAGAGCGCCCAGAAGATGTTTCCGCTGGTGAACAAAAGCTGGCAACTCAGGGGCCTGCGGCCGACGAATTCATTGGCCGAATTTTTTGGTGGCGTCGTGCCGATCCTGCCATATGTCGAAGAGGTCAAACGGTACAACGACATCGTCAACGGAATCGCCGGCAGCGACGGCTTTGCCCCGTGGAGCTCCTCTCCCGGGCTGGATACATCGCCCGAGACGTTTTTGTGCCCGTCGGATTCGCGGGCACGGCCGGTGACCCGTGGAGGAAGGGAGAAGTCGAAGAGCTATTTGTGCAATATCGGCGACATCGTGACGGGATGTTACGGCGGAGTATGGCCGAGGTCGGTGTTTGCCTCGGGAGGTTCTCCAGTGGGAGGCGGTCTCCTGTCCAGCAACAATATCGCGGCAGCAAGGGTGAGGCTGAAGGACGTTACCGACGGCACGAGCAGGACACTCATGCTGTCCGAGCGAGCCGTCGGCACGGGCAGCGGGGCCGATAGGAGCGTGAAGAGCGGCTTCGCGGTGGGCGTCGCCATGGGGAAGAATACGAAACCGCAACTCTGCCTCGATCAGGTGGTCGATGGCCTACTGGCATCGACCTTTACTTCCGGGGCGAGCGTGACGCGATGGTCCTCTCGGGAAGACCACAACAACGTCTTCTACACGATCCTGCCCCCGAATGGCCCGAGTTGCACGAGCCAGGGATCGTCGAACGGTTACGCCACCGACGATTATGCCCTGATGACGGCATCCAGTTATCACTCGGGCGGCGTGAATGCCGCAATGGCCGATGGCGCGGTTCGTTTCGTTTCCGAACTCATCTACGCCGGCGACCCGAATCAGGTGCCGGCGACGGTAAGCAGTTCCCACTTGAACTACAGGGGACCATCGCAGTGGGGGGTGTGGGGGGCGCTTGGCACCATGAAGGGCGGGGAAACCCTCGGCAACAACGACTTCTGATAGCTCAGGCAACGCGTCGTTGAAGTGCAGGAGGAGCATCGCCATGCGGACTTTTTGTAGTTGTTGCACACGCCCCAGGGCCGTGGTCCTGACCGGCATGCTCGTCGTGCCATTGGTCGGGGTTGTGGTCCTGACGGTCAGCGGGTGCAGCGGTCGTGTGGGCCCCACGGTGGAATTCGTGGAAGGGGTCGTGACGCTCGACGGCGTGCCGGTCGGGGGGGCATCGGTCGGTTATTCGCCGGCGGACAGAAATGCCGGGCTGCCAGCCGGTGGCAAGACCGACGTCGCGGGACGCTACCGGCTGACCGCGGTTGGTGGCGGCAGGGAGGGGGCGGGCACCGCTGTCGGTGAGTATGTCGTGTCGATCACCAAGCTTGAAATCGTGCCGCCCGACCAGCCGCAGCCGCCGCCCCCGGCATGGTGGAATCCGTCGCTGGGCCCCAAGCCGGTACCGATTCGTTCGTTGATTCCCGAAGCCTACGGGGAATCGACGACCTCTGGCCTGCGGGCCGCCGTGAAGCCTGGGCGGAACACGGGCCCCGAGTTCTCGTTCGAACTGCGGGCAGACTACAATCCCGGCGGTAAGTGACTCGCTCTCGGGATCACCCTGCTCGAGGAGTGCCGATGAATCGCCCGCCTCGACAGTCCTGCAGCAACAGTGCCACCTGCCGCGGTGCTTGGCACCGCTGTGCGGCCCCGTTGTTCATCTCGCTATCCGTGATCGTTCCGACGGTCGGCCCGCGTGTTATCCGCGGCGCTGAGGTCGCCGCCGAAGCCGCGGCCGATCAGGAAATGCGTGCATTCCTCGCACTGCACTGCGCCGAGTGCCACGGCACTGACGAACCAGAGGGGGATGTCACGCTCACGCTCCCGGCCGACGACACCGGCCTGATGGCCGAACGAAAGCTCTGGGAAACGGCGGTTCGGCGGATCGAGGCGGGTGAGATGCCGCCGCAGGACCGGCCCCGGCCGACCTCGGCGGAGGCAGAGGCGTTTGCGATGGCCCTGCGGAAGCGATACGACGCGGCCGACCTGCGGGCGCCGGCCGATCCCGGCAGGGTGACGATGCGACGGCTCAACCGCGTCGAATACCGCAACACGATCCGAGACCTCGTGGGCGTCGATTTCGATCCCACCGCCGATTTTCCCAGTGACGAAATCGGTCACGGCTTCGACACGATCGGCGACGTGCTCCCGCTCTCGCCTCCGCTGCTCGCGCGGTATCTCGACGCCGCCGAGGCGGTGATGGAGCGGGCGATTCCCACCACGACGCCGCCGGTGGTGACACGGCGGCGGGCGTCGCAGTACACCGAGCCCGCGAGTCCGGGCGTGTCGCGTCTGATCGTCGGCGGGTTCCGGCGGCTGACCACCGACGGCAAGGAGTCGATCGAACTCGGCCCGATCAACAGCCCCTTCGAATGGGTCGCCGACGGCGAGTATGACTTTCGCACGAAGGTCTACGCCGACCCCGAGTCGCCCGAGCCCGTGCGGGTGACGATTCTCCTCAGCGGCAAGGAACTGCCCGATCCCTCCGCGCAGGAAGACCTCGACCGGCTCTCAGGATCCGTGCCACGGACCGCGCGGATCCTCGAGTCGTTCGTGATCACGGGTACGTCGCGGGAAACCGCCGATGCGCTCACAGTCCGCCTCCCGCCGCTCTTGGGCCGCGAGCGGATGCTGATCGCCATCGATAAGCCGGCCTCAGACGCGGCTCCCACGACGGTGTTCGTGGAAGGCATGGAACTCGCCGGCCCGCTCGACGCGCGGCCCGCCACCCAGAAACGGCTGCTGGACTGTGCCGCGACGGGTTCCCAGGAGGACCAGACGCGCGAGGTGCTGGGGCGGTTCCTGCGGCGGGCCTTTCGACGCGGCCTCGAGTCTGGGGAGCTTGACCGCCACGCGGCGCTCGTCGACGAGGCCGTGAAGGCGGGCCGCGGCTGGCACGAGGGCGTGCAGCTGGCCATGCAGGCGGCCCTCTGCTCGCCCAAGTTTCTGTATCGGGTGGAATCAGACGACCGGCCCGACGCCGAAGACATGCGGCCGCTCGACGACCACCAGCTTGCCTCGCGGCTCTCCTATTTTCTCTGGAGCACGATGCCCGACGACGAGTTGCTCGACCTGGCCGACCGCGGGCAGCTGTCGGCCGGCCTCGAAGGCCAGGTCCGCCGGATGCTGGCCGACCCACGGGCCGACGCGCTCGTGACCAGCTTCGCCATGCAGTGGCTGCAGCTGAAGCGGATCGAGTTCATCTCGCCCGACGGCGGGCTCTTTCCGATGTTCGACAGCGCCCTGCGGACCGCCATGATCCGGGAGACCGAGCTCTTCGTGGGGAGCGTGTTTCGCGAGGACCGGAGCGTGCTCGAACTGATCGATGCCGACTCCACGTTCGTCAACGCGGCGCTCGCGAAGCACTACGGGCTCGACGACGCCTACCGCAAGGCCGGCGGCACGGGCAAGGATTTTCGCCGCGTGCCAACGGCCGACCGCACGCGTGGCGGCCTGCTTTCGCAGGCGGGCATCCTCACGGCTACCTCCAATCCCACCCGCACGTCGCCCGTCAAGCGGGGCCGCTGGGTGCTGGAACAATTGCTCGGCGAGCCGCCGCCGCCGCCGCCGCCAAACGTGCCCGAACTGCCGGAGGACGAGGGCGTGTCGGCGACTGCTTCGCTGCGGGAGCGGATGGAGGTGCACCGCACAAACATCGCCTGCGCCGGCTGCCATGCCCGGATGGACGCGATCGGATTCGCCCTCGAAAACTACGACGCCGTGGGCGGATTTCGCACCCAGGACGGGGGCTTCGAGATCGACGCCGGCGGCACGTTCCCCGACGGCACCACCTTCTCCGGTCCGGCGGGGTTGAAGGACGTGCTGCTCGGGAAGAAACGTGATTTCTGCCGCTGCCTCACCGAAAAGATGATGACGTATGCGCTCGGCCGCGGGCTCGAGCCGACCGACCGGCGAACGATCGAGGGGATCGTGGATAGGCTCGAGGAAGAGGATCACCGGGTGTCGGTGCTAGTGGCCGGGATCGTGACCAGCGACGCCTTCCGGCAGCGTCGGGGTGGTGGCCACGGCGAATGAACCAGATCTTCAAAATGGGGTGTCGCATGCTGAACGTGACGGCCAGACCGCTCTCCCGCCGCAGGCTGCTCCGAGGCCTCGGCGTTGCCCTGCCGCTTCCGTGGCTCGAGGCGATGGGTCCGCTCGCGGCGCGGGCTGCGGCCGCCGCGACGCAGGGCGGGCCGCCCAACCGTGTCGCGTTTCTCTACGCGCCCAACGGCCAGCACATGCCCGACTGGACGCCGCAGGGCGAGGGCCGCGACTTCGAACTCTCCGCGATTCTGGAGCCGCTGGCCGGACTGAAAAAGAAGATCACGGTGCTCTCCGGGCTCGCGGCCGACAAGGCCCGGTCCCACGGCGACGGTGGCGGCGATCACGCCCGCGCGATGGCGGCGTTTCTCACGGGCGTGCATCCCAAGAAGACCGACGGCACGAGCATCCGCAACGGCACCTCGGTCGACCAGATCGCGGCCGATATGGTGGGCCACCAGACGCGGCTGGCGTCGTTGGAGATCGGCGCCGACAAGGGGGCGATGGCCGGCGACTGCGATTCCGGCTACAGCTGTGTCTACTCCTCGACGATGTCGTGGCGGTCGCCCACGCAGCCGGTTCCCAAAGAGGTCAACCCGAAGGTGGTGTTCGAACGGCTGTTCGGCGACGGCGATCCCGCCGCGGCTGCCCGCGCCGCGCGACGCCGGAGCGTCCTCGACTTCGTGCGGGAGGAGACACGTGGCCTGGAACGGCGGCTGGCGGCGGGCGACCGAAGGAAGCTCGACGAGTATTTCACGTCGGTCCGCGACATCGAGCAGCGGATCGAACGGGCCGCTGCGCTGCCCCCGGTGGAGCCGCCCGGCATGGCCCCGCCCGCGGGCATTCCCCGCGACTACGGCGAACACATCCGGCTCTTGTGCGATCTGCTGGTGGTGGCGTTTCAGGCCGACGTGACCCGCGTCGCCACGTTCGTGCTGGCCAACGAAGGGAGCAACAAGCCGTATCCGTTCATCGGGGTGCCGGAGGGGCACCACGATCTCTCCCACCATGGCGGCAATCCGGAGAAACAGGCGAAGATCCGCACCATCAACCTCTTTCATGCACGCAACGTCGCTCATCTGCTCGAGCGGCTCGACGCGGTGCCGGAGGCCGACGGCACGCTCCTCGACCACTCGACGATCGTCTATGGGAGCGGTATCCACGACGGCAACAAGCACAACCACGAAGATCTGCCGATCCTGCTGGCCGGCGGCGGCTGCGGCACGATCACGACCGGCCGTCACCTGCGGTTTCCGTCGGAGACGCCGCTGAGCAACCTCTGGCTGTCGCTCCTCGACCGCATGGACGCTTCGGTGGATCACCTGGGCGACAGCACCGGCAGGCTGGCAGAGCT
>CAZOMJ010000048.1:0-22603 GCA_964581055.1 uncultured Candidatus Kuenenia sp. | reverse complement strand
GGAGCGCGGCATCACGATCACCAGCGCCGCGACGAGCGTGAAGTGGCATGATTGCGACATCAACCTCATCGACACGCCGGGCCACGTCGACTTCACCGTCGAGGTGGAGCGCAGCCTGCGGGTGCTCGACGGCGCGATCCTGGTGCTCTGCGCCGTGGGCGGCGTGCAGAGCCAGTCGATGACGGTCGACCGCCAGATGAAGCGGTACAAGGTGCCGCGGTTGGCGTTCGTCAACAAGATGGACCGCACCGGCGCCAACTTCGAGCGGGTCGTGGGCCAATTGCGGGACAAGCTTGGCTGCGACGCGATTCCGATGCAGATCCCCATCGGCAAGGAAGACAAACTCGAGGGCGTGATCGACCTCGTGACGATGAAGGCCGCCTACTTCGACGGCGACAACGGCGAGACGGTCCGCGAGGAGAAGATCCCCGACGCCCTCGCCAAGGCTGCGGCCGACGGCCGGCACGCCATGCTCGAGGCACTGGCCATGTATTCCGACTCGCTCATGGAAAAACTGCTCAGCGAGCAACCCGTGTCGGAGGACGAGATCCATGCGGTCGTGAAGGCCGCCATGCAAAACCAGAGCATCACGCCCGTCTTCTGCGGCTCGGCCTATAAGAACAAGGGCGTGCAGAAACTGCTCGACGCCGTCGTGCGGTATCTGCCGAGCCCACTGGAGCGGAAGGTGATCGCCAAGAAGTGGGACAACCCCGACGAGGCGTTCGACCTGACCCCCGACCCGAAGAAGCCGCTGGTGGCGATGGCGTTCAAGATCGTGGACGACCCCTACGGTCAGCTCACCTTCATGCGGATCTACCAGGGCACGATCACCAAGGGCGAGGCCTACATCAACCAGCGGACCAGCCAGAAGCAGCGGTTCAGCCGGATCGTGAAGATGCACGCCGACAAGCGGGAGGAGATCGACTCGGGCGAGGCCGGTGACATCGTCGCCGTGATGGGCGTCGATGCGGCCAGCGGCGACACCTACTCTGCCGAGAACAAATACTGCACGCTCGAGAACATGTTCGTGCCGGAGCCGGTGATCAAGATGTCGATCACGCCGACCAATCGCGACGGTCTCGACAAGCTCAGCAAGGCGCTGCAGCGATTCAGCCGCGAGGATCCGACGTTCCGCGTGGCCACCGACGAAGAGACGGGTGAGACGCTGATCGCGGGCATGGGCGAACTGCATCTCGACATCTACGTCGAGCGGATCAAGCGCGAGTTCAAGGTCGAGGTCGAGGTGGGTGCGCCGAAGGTGAGCTACCGCGAGGCGCCCACCAAGGCCACCAACTACGACTACAAGCACAAGAAGCAGACCGGTGGCTCGGGCCAATATGCCCACATCATCGGCTCGCTCGAGCCGCTCCCCGAGGAGTCGGCTGAAAACTTCATCTTCGAGGATGCGGTCGTCGGCGGTCGCGTGCCGCGGGAATACATCCCGTCGGTCGAGAAGGGGTTCCGGGCCGTGCTCTCCAAGGGGCCGATCGCGGGCTTCCCGATCGTGGGCGTCAAGGCGTCGCTCGTGGACGGTTCCTACCACGACGTCGACTCCTCCGACATGGCCTTCCAGGTCTGCGCCCGGCAGGGCTTCCGTGAGGCCTTCCTCAACACGAAGCCGGTGCTGCTCGAGCCGATCATGAAGATGGAGGTGGAAGTGCCCTCCGACTTCCAGGGTCCGGTGACGGGCGAGCTCAACAAGCGTCGCGGGCTCATCATCTCGACGGAGACGGTCGGCAAGACGTCGACGATCATCGCCGAGGTGCCGCTGGCTGAGACGTTCGGCTATTCGACCGACCTGCGGAGCATGACGCAGGGGCAGGGCGTGTTCACGATGGAATTCTCGAAGTACCGGCCGACGCCGGGCAACATCCAGAAGGAAATCGTGGAGGATCGGAAGAAGGCTGATTTGGCGGCTGCCAAGTAGGCCGAGCAAATTGGCAACCGCCGATCGATTCGAAGGCAGAGCCTGCGACTCCAAGGCGGGGCCAGCGACGCGGGATCTCTTACGAGGTCCAGGCGTTCGCGATTCCGTCCCAAAATGCTATCCGTGACTCGAGGCATTCGCGGGCCGTTGCCGACGCCTCTGCCCACCGGGCTGGGTCGTCGCCGCACAGCCGCGCGACGATCCGCCGGCAGACCGGCGCATGTTTCTCGTCGTCATGGGCGATATGCCGCTCCAGGTAGAAACGGAACGGTCCCCAGGTCGCCGGGTTCTCGGCCGCGAGTGAGCCGACGAGGTGGCGGAACATGTCGGGTATCACGTCCTCGCGGCCGTAGGTGAACGCGGCAACGATGCGATGGGTGGAGCCCGACCCGATCACGTCGAACGAGCGGCGGACGAAGTCGCATGCAGCCGCGGGGCCGCCGCATGCGTCGAGCGCCTGCGAAAGCGGGGTGCCGCAGCTCAGCAGTTCGAGCAGCCGCTCGATCGGGCCCGTGTCTGCCCCTGCATGCCGCATGCTTTGGAGATACAGTTCGAAGTGGGAGGCATGGCCGCCGTCGGGCAGTTCGTCCGATTCCTCGTCGAGCACGATCTCGTTCACGAGTCGCCGTGCCTCGGGATCGGGTGTGGGCAGCCACGGGATGCTGGTGCAGGTCAACTTCTGCTGCATCGCCTTGAGGAGACTCTGGAAATCCCAGACCGCGAAGACGTGGTGCTCCATGAACACCCTGAGCCGGTCAGGGCGGTCGATGAGGGCGTAGATGGGATGGCGGACCAGCCGCCCGCGGGCCGCCCCCAACTCGATCGTGCATTCGCTCGTGGGCACGCCGGGAGGCGGGGAAATGATGGTCGTGTCGTGCGGCGCGACGTTCGTCGGGGGCATGGTGTGCGGTCCAGCGGTGGCGTCAGAGGGACGTGGTGACTCGAGAAACCTCTGCAAATGTTGTAGTCGGCATCCACCCGTTGGCGAATCGATGCCCGACCTAACCCCCGAAAACAACGGCCCAGACGTGTCCTTCTCTCCCGGGCGGAGGCCATCTGCTACCCTGACGGTATGTATCGATCTGAGCCCCTGCCCCTGTCCATCTGGATCGTCAATCCATTCGATGACATCCCCGGCGAGGGCCTGCCCCCGCTGCGGTATTGGTCGCTGGCCCGCGTGCTGGCAGGCCGGGGCCACGACGTGACCTGGTGGTCGGCGGCGTGGAGCCACCGCCGCAAGGCCCCCCGTTCCACGCCGCTGTTCACCCGGGACGACGAGGGGTTCGCCGTGCGGCTGGTTGCCGTGCGGCCCTATTCAAAAAACGTGTCTTTGGCCCGCCTGGCCAGCCACCGCGACTTCGGCCGCACCTTCGAGCGACTGGCGAACGAGTCGATCGCCTCGGGCCAACTCGAGCGGCCTGACATCATTCTCGCCAGCCTTCCCCCCATGGAGGGTCCGGAGGCAGCAGCGCGGCTTGCGAAGCGGCTCGACGCCAATCTGGTCGTTGACCTGATGGATGTATGGCCCGAGACGTTTGAACGGCTTCTGCCTGGTCCTCAGTGGCTCCGCGGGGCGTTGTTTCCCCTGCTCTTCGGCCGCATGGTGACGCGGCGGCGGAGCCTGCTCGAGGCCGCCGATGCGGTCTCGTCGTCTGCTCATGGCTATCTTGCCGCGATCCCTGAAGCCACGGCTGGCGACAAGCCCCGGCATGTCTGTCATCTGGGGGCTTGGCTGGCGGAGTTTGCCGCGCCGCCACGCTTGATCGACGAGGTTCCAAACGCGGCCCCCGCCGCGGCTTCCGCGGAGCAGCCGGCTGCGGCGTCTGCCTCCGCCCCGTTGGCCTGCGTCTATTCAGGCACGCTCGAATCTGGTCAGGATCTCGATACGCTCCTCGCCGCCGCGCGGATCCTCTCCGCCCAGGGCATCGCTGCCACGCTCCACGTGGCCGGCACCGGTGGGCTGGAGTCCAGCCTGCGTGCGGCGGCCGACGCTATCCGCGGCTCGTGCACGGTGCGGGTGCATGGACTGCTCGACCGCAGCGCCTACGTGAAGCTGTTGTCGGAGTGCGACGTGGGGCTCGTGCTCGTGAAGCCGGAGTCGCTCGTTGCGGTTCCCTACAAGGTCTGCGATTACACCGCCGCCGGACTGGCTCTGGTCAATTCGCTGCCCGGCGAATTGGAGCAGTTCGTGACGGAATACCGGGCAGGCGTGCCCTACAGGGCCGGCAGCGGTGATTCGCTGGCGAGTGCCATCGCCTCGCTGGCCGGCGACCGGCGACGGCTGCTTGACATGCGGCAGGGATCCCGCCGGCTCGCGGAGTCGGAGTTCGACCGCGAAAAGACCTACGCCCGTTTTGCCGACTGGATCGAGGGCATCTCGCGGGACAGTCGCGGCTGACATCCGTCTCGACTTGGGTTTGGGGGATGCATGTCAACGACGTCATCGGTTTCTGAACCGCCGCAGACCTTCTGGCAGTCGCTCACTCACCTCGGGCCGGGGATCATTCTCGCCAGTTCCATCGTGGGCAGCGGCGAACTGATCGCGACCACGATCGTCGGTGCCGAAGCAGGCTTCGTGCTGCTCTGGCTGATCATTCTTGGCTGTGCCATCAAGGTGGCGGCCCAGATCGAGATTGGCCGCACGACGCTGACGTGGGGCCGCACGCCGCTCGACGCCTTCAACCGGGTCCCCGGTCCCAGATTTGGCGGTCTGGGCTGGATCTACTGGGGCTGGGTGTTCATGACGGCGCTCATCGTCGTGCAGCAAGGGGGGATCCTTTCCGGCGTGGCGCAGTCCCTCGCCGGCGGCCTGCCGATCACGTCGGCCGGCAGGGACTGGAACAGGCTGCACGACGAGGCTGCCGACATGGTCGTCGCGGAGGCGGCAGTCCGGCGGCGGGGCGATGCCGCGGACGCCGACGCGATCCACGCCCGGTTCGATGCTGTCAGCGGGGCCATGCACGCGTTGCCGGTGCCCCCGGACGAAATGATCTGGGCCGTCGTTACGGGGGTGGTGACAGCTGTGCTGCTGGCGATCGGTCGCTACCGCCTCATCGAGCGGGTGTCGATCCTGCTCGTGGGCACCTTCACGCTCGTCACGCTCCTGTCGCTCGTGATGCTGCAGTTCGATCCCGTGTGGGCCATCACATCGGGCGAACTCGCCTGCGGCCTGATCCCATCGATTCCTCCGGCGGTGGGTGGCCGGTCGCCGCTGGTGACGGCGCTGGCCACGATCGGCATCATCGGCGTTGGGGCCAGCGAACTGATGATCTATCCCTACTGGTGCCTGGAAAAGGGCTACGGCCAGGCCGTCGGGCCGCGGGATGATTCGCCGGCCTGGGCCGCCCGGGCCCGCGGCTGGTTGAAGGTGATGCAACTCGATGCCTGGGGGTCGATGATCGTCTACACGACCGTCACGATCTGCTTCTACCTGCTCGGCGCCGCCACACTCGGCCGGCTCGGCCTGCGGCCCGGCGGCGGGGAAATGGTTCGCACGTTGGGCGCCATGTATGCGCCGGTATTCGGCGATTGGGCCCGGGGCGTTTTCCTCGTCGGAGCGTTTGCGGTGCTCTATTCGACGCTCTTCGTGGCCGCGGCGGGCAACGCCCGGATGGTGGTCGATGGCCTGATCCTGGCCGGGCGGCTACCGGCGGACGAGGGGTCGCGAGCCCTCTGGACCCGTCGGCTCTCGGTGGCGTGGCCGCTCGTGGCCCTCGTGCTGGCACTGATCATCCGCGAACCGGTGGGCATGGTGCTCGCCAGCGGGATCGCTCAGGCCATCATGCTGGCCGCCCTCGGCGTGGCCGTGCTTTTTTTTCGCCACCGCGACTTCGATCCCCGGCTCACGCCGTCTCGGGCGTGGGATCTGCTGTTGTGGGCATCGTCGGCGGGCTTCATCCTGATCGGCCTGTGGACGCTGTGGCAAAAGGTCGCTGCGATTCTGTAGCCTGTGCCGGCTGCGGGAAGGTATGCAGCGGAAGCATCGGGGTATACTGTCGGGACCGCTCACGAGGACTTCCGTCATGCCGATCAACCGCCGCGAATTTCTTGGTGTCGGAACGTCGGCCATCTGCCTGGCCGCTGCCGCGGTGCCCTCGTCGGCCGCGGCCGATCATCCACGGTCGCGCCGTCTGCGGATCGCGCACCTCACCGACATCCATCTCCAGCCGGAACTGCAAGCCGCCCGCGGTCTCGCCGCCTGCTTCGCGCATGTGCAGACGCGGCCCGCCGCCATCGACGGCGATGCGGCCGACATTGGGCCGCCCGATCTGATCATCACCGGCGGCGACACCATCATGGATGCCTTCGAGGCCGACATGGCCCGCACGAAGCTCCAGTGGGAATTGTGGCGGAAGGTGAAGGCCGACCACTGCGGGATCGAGATGCACAGCGTCGTCGGCAACCACGACGTCTGGGGCTGGGCCCGCCGGAAGGCCGGTACCACCGGCAATGAGCCGCTGTACGGCAAACGGTGGGTGTGCGATGAATTCGGCCGTGACCTGCCCTACACGAGTTTCGACCGCAATGGCTGGCACATCGTATTGCTCGACAGTGTGTTCCCCCACCAGCAGAGCTATATCGGCCGGCTGGACGACGCGCAGTGGGACTGGCTCGAACGCGACCTGGCAGCTGTCGGCCCGGAGAAGCCGGTGATCATCTTCTCCCACATCCCGATTCTGTCCGCCACGCCGTTGGCGGTGGCCGGGCCGGTGGGGCCGCAGACGGGCGGCATCCAGATTCCGGGCGGCCGCATCCACGTCGATGGCGACCGCTTTCAGACGTTGTTCGCCGGCCGGCGTAACATCAAAGCGTGTGCGTCGGGCCACATGCACCTCATCGAGCAACTCGACTATCAGGGCGTGCGATACCTCTGCAACGGCGCGGTTTCGGGCGGATGGTGGAAGGGCCGCAACCGCGACACCGATTTCGGCTACGCGGTGGTCGATCTGTTCGATGACGGCACCGTCGAGCGCCGCTACGTGCCCTACGGCTGGACGGCCGCCACGTGAGCGATACCCTCGCCGGTTCTGCAGCGATCCCGGACGCGGCTCTTCCGACGATCCGGCTGCAGTTCGCGGGCTTCTGGGACGGCTTCGACCTGCACGACAACTTCTTCACGAGACTGCTTGGCCGTCGCTATCGTCTCGAGATCTGCGACGATCCCGACTTCGTGATTTTCTCGTATGTCGGCAAACGGCGGCGGGACTACCGCCACTGGAAGTGCGTGCGGATCTTCTACACAGGCGAGAACATCGCGCCAGACTGGAGTGCGTGCGACTGGGCGTTTTCGTTCGAACACACCTCGCACCCCCGCCATTTCCGGATGCCGCACTGGCCGTTTTACGTCGACCCGGTGGCGCTCGTGAAGCCTCCCAGCCATGATCCCGCGGCCGTCTTCGCCAGAAAAACGCGGTTCTGCGCGTTCGTCGTCTCCAATCCACTGTGCCGCACCCGGAACGACTTTTTCCGAAAGCTCTCCCGTTACAAGCCCGTCGATTCCGGTGGGAAAGTGCTCAATACGCTCGGCTACCGCGTGGGCGACAAGCAGGCCTTTTTGCGGGACTACAAGTTCACGATCGCCTTCGAAAACGAAACACACCCGGGCTACACCACGGAAAAGATCGTCGAGCCGATGCTGGCCGACTCGATCCCGATCTACTGGGGCGACCCACTTGTGGGTCGCGACTTCGACACACGCAGTTTTCTTTCCGCCCATGATTCCCGCTCGCTCGATGATCTTGTCGACCGGGTGGTCGAGGTGGACCTCAACCCCGCCCTTCATCTCGAAATGCTCGGCCGGCCGTGGTATCGCGACAACCGGGTGCCGGGATGCGCAGATGCCACGATGATCCTCGACCAATTCACACGGATTTTCTCGACGCCCGTCCTGCCCGTCGCCCGCAGTCGCAGCGTCGGCCACGTGCTGGGCCTCGACCGGTTGCCCGCGGAGTTGGACAGCATCCGGCGGCGACTCCGGCGGAAATACTGGAAAGTGACCCGCAACGCCTGAGAGTCGTGGCGATTGCCGGTTCCACCGTGATGCGGCATACTCCCGCACCCGAGGAGGAATTCCCATGACAGCTTCCGGCTATGTCACCGACGTTGCCTACGTCCCAGGCTTCTATCCGCAGATGTCGCCGGTGGCGATGCGGTACGTCGCCTCGCTCAACGGCGTCATCCCGCCGCGGATGGCCGAGGGCTTCCGCTTCCTCGAACTCGGCTGCGGATTAGGCCGCTGCCTCACCACGCTCGCCGCCGCCCACCCCAGGGGCGAATTCGTGGGCGTGGATGTGAATCCAGACCACACGGCCGCGGTCGCCCGCGACATCGCCGCGGGCGACGTCGGCAATGCCCGCGTCATCACGGCGGACTTTGGCCATCTCCCGGACGATCTGGGGTCGTTTGATTTTCTGGCGCTTCATGGAGTCTACAGCTGGGTGGCACCGAGCGTCCGTGAGGAAATTCTCGCGATCGCCCGCGACCGCCTCGCTCCGGGCGGGCTCCTGCTCGTGAGCTACAACGCCATGCCGGGCTGGGCACATCTGCAGCCGATCCGCGGCATCCTGCGGCAGTATGCCGAATTGCGGCAGGGCGACAGCGCGCAGCGTGTCAGGGACGCGGTGGCATACCTGGTCTTCATGCGGGAAAAGCAGGCGAAATATTTCGAGGACAACCCCCGCGCCGCCGCCTACGTTGATGCCCTGCTGCAACAGGATCCCCGGTATCTTGTGCACGAATACATGAACGAACACTGGACCAGTTTCTACTTTGCCGAGGTGGCGGGGGCGTTTGGTCAGACAGGGCTGTCCTTCGTCGGCAGCCTGCCAGTCTTCACCAATTTCTGGGACCTCTGCGTGCGGCCGGAGTTCCAGGAACTCTTTCGCACGACCACGAATCGGCTCGTCACCGAGGCCCACAAGGATTTCTGCGCCAACACGGCCTTCCGCTGGGACATCTACGCGAAATCACCGCGGATGGTGAGGGATGCGGACGAGCGTTTGCGGGAGGTGGATGATCTCTATTACCGCGTCGCGAGGCCGAACGTCACGTTGCCCTTTCAGGCAAACCTCGGTGTCGTCACGTCGACCGTGCAGGGGCCGCTCTATCAGGCACTGCTGGGGATTCTGGGCGACAAGAGCCTGCGGCTTTCCGAGATCGTGGCGGCTGAGGAAGTACGGGGCACGCAGTCCGCAGACGTCATCCGCGCCGTTGATGCTGGCGTGGCCATGGGCTTGTTTGACATCACCGCGGCAGCGATCGGCGAGACGCCGAAGGACCTGCCGAACGCGGTCACGATCAGTCACCCCTTCAACAGGGCCGTGCTCGAGTCCGACGCGTTGAGCGGCCGCCCGTTGGCGTTGGCCAGCACGCTCACCGGCACCGGTCACTCGGTCGGCGATCTCGATGCCGCGATTCTCCACGAACTCGCCGCACGCGGTCGCGATGGGCTGGCTGCACGGGTGGCCACGCGGCTGGCGGCCAGCGGCCGAACGCTGCAGCAGAATGGCCAGCCCGTGAATGAAGCAGCCCTGCGGAGCCAACTCGTCGAGGAGGCCTGTCAGTCGTTCATCCGCACGAGCCTGCCGGAGTTAGTGCGGCTGGGCATCGTGACGGCCTGATCGATCACCGCTGGATGGGCACCAGCGGCGGATTGGCAATGCTCGGAGCCGGTGCCGGCGACTGCGGCTGCAGGGGCTGGATCGGCAGCGGTGGCGGGATTGGCTGCGATGGCATCGGCTGCGGCTGCGCGGGAAAGCCGGCTGGCTGCGCCGTGAACACGGGTTGCGTCGGTGCTGCCTGCACGGGGAAACCCGTCGCTGCCGTGATGGGCGGGGCCGCTGCTGCCATCTGCCGCGAGCGGATGTTGAGATCGTCCATCAACTGCTGCACCTCCGGCCGGATGCCGATGCCGCGGCTTTGGAAGACGTCGGCCGGAGTGACGCCGAAGCGTCCGTAGAGCACCGAGTTGGCGTTGTTGTCGACTGAGAGATCGGCACCCCCGAGTGACACACCCATGAACAGACCGCGGCTGCGTGCATACGAATAGATCTCGGCGCCGAGTTTCGCATCGGTTCCCGCGTTGGCCTGCACGCCCACTGGGCCCGCCGCCACCGACGCATCGGCACCGAGTGTGACCTTCTGCCCCTGCAGCACGCCATTGAGGCTGCGCGGGGTGGCAAACACGAGCAGGATGTCGGCCGACTGCACGCCCACTTGGAAGCCGATGCTGCCGCCCCCCATGGTCACCATCACCGGCGGGCTCCAAGTGCGGTCGGGGTTGCGGACATGCAGCACGCCCCGCCCATAGTTGACGCCGAGGATGAAGCCCCCCTTGATCATATTGGGGAAGATCGCGACGCCCTCGGCCTTCTGCAGCATCGCTGCCGGGAGCGACTCGCCTGGATTCGCGAAGAACTGATCAAGCGACTGGCGGGCGCCCACGACGGTCTGGACCTCCGGCTCCCCGGCGATGGGCTGTGCCAGGGTCGGCCGCAGGCCCCAACCGGCCAGCAGACACCAGGCCAACACACCGTAGACCGTGATCAAGCGGGCAGACATCGTTTGCATGGCGCATCCCTTCGCAGCGAGGACAGCAGGACGGCGTCAAGATTATCCCGCGGGGGCCACTCGGGTCGACGGCAGTTTTGGGGGCTCTTTCAGGCCCTGAACGTGCGGTCGAAATGCCGCGTGGGCGAGGGCCGTTCATCCAAACCCGCAGCGCATGCAAGGGAAATGCGGGTGGCCTCGCCGGACCGGGTTACGCCAGCCGGGCGTGGGCCTCGAGGAGCAGTTCCTCGGTCTCGTCCCAGCCGATACAGCCGTCCGTGACCGACACGCCGTACTGCAGCCGCGAGCGGTCGCTGTGAAACGGCTGGCTGCCGGGTTGGATGTTGCTCTCGAGCATCAGTCCCACGATCGATCGGTCGCCTGCCACGCGTTGGGAGAGCACGTCACGCCAGACGATCGATTGGCGGCGATGATCCTTGCCGGAGTTGGCATGGCTGCAGTCGACGATCACGCAGGCTGGCAGACCGGCCGCCTCCAGCTTCGCGCGGGCCTCGTGGAGGATCTCGGGAGAATAGTTCGACCCACTGCGGCCGCCTCGGAGCATCAGCACGCCCCAGGGATTGCCGGTGGTCGAGACGACGCAGGTGCCGCCGTCGTTGTCGATGCCGAGGAAGCTGTGCGAGGCGCGAGACGACTGCATCGCATCGACGGCGGCCTGGAGCGAGCCGTCGGTGGAGTTCTTGAATCCCACGGGCATCGACAGCCCGCTGGCCATCTGCCGGTGCGTGGGCGATTCGGTCGTACGGGCGCCGATGGCGCCGAGCACGATCGTGTCGGCGATGTATTGCGGCGTGATCGGCTCGAGGAACTCCGTCGCGGTCGGCAGGCCCATCCTCGCGATCTCGATGAGCAGTCCGCGGGCCAGACGCAGGCCGGTCGCCACGTCGAACGAATCGTCGAGGTGGGGGTCGTTGATCAGGCCCTTCCATCCGACCGTGGTCCGCGGCTTCTCGAAATAGACCCGCATCACGACGAGCAGGCGGTCGTTCACCCGCTCGGCCAGCTTCAACAGCCGCGCGGCGTAGTCGCGGGCGGCGTCGAGGTCGTGGATCGAGCACGGGCCGACTATCGCCATCAGCCGGGAATCCTCACCGGCGAGCACCCTCTCGACTGCCTGCCTGCCCTCCACGATCGTGCGGGTGGCGGCATCGTCGAGGGGCAGGAGGGCCGCCAAGCGGGCCGGTGGCACCAGCGGCTCGAGGCTGCGGATACGGAGGTTTGACGTGGACGGCACGGCGGCGTTTGGGCGAGCGGTGGCGGGAGTGTGCATGCCGTTACTTTACACCACGTCCTTTCCCTCGTCCCGGCCCTCGAATACGGGCAAGACTTGGTGGCCGCAGGAGGAGCATCGTGTTTGGTCCTGGTGGCGTTCTCCCCGCCCTTGATTTCCAGCATGCGTCGCCGTCGTCGCCGCCTCCTGGGCGGATCACCGAAGCTGCACCATCGGGTCTACTGCATCGAACTGCATCCGGCTGTCAGGCGGCAGGCACGCTTCCGCCGGCAAAATCCGCATGCGCGATACGATGCCACCTGCCTGTATGTCGGGTCGACCGGCCTCGATCCCGAGGCACGGTTCGAAAACCATCTCCGCGGCCACAAAGGCTGCCCGCTCGTGCGAACCTACGGCGTGCGTCTGCGGCCTGACCTGTTCGCCGACTTTCCGGCCATGACGTGGGAAGACGCGGTCGCCACGGAGGCGGCCTACGCGCAGGAACTCCGCGAACTCCGCTACGCCGTCTACCAGCACTGACAGCCAGCGGACGGGAGCCGGCGGCCACCGCGACCGTGCCTTTCCCCACCTGCACGCCAGGCATTTGACCGACCGCGGCGAGGCTGGTTCAATCCGGACGCGGTTTCGCGGCGGCGCGGCCGCCAGGAGGCTTTGACAACCGGCGGACGGGAAGGAACTCGTAGCAGTGACCAGGCATGTTTTCGTGACCGGCGGCGTCGTCAGTTCGCTCGGCAAGGGGCTCACGAGCGCCTCGATCGGCATGCTGCTCGAGGCCCGCGGCCTGCGGGTCAAGATGCAGAAACTCGATCCCTACATCAACGTCGACCCCGGGACGATGAGCCCCTACCAGCACGGGGAGGTCTACGTGCTCGACGATGGCAGCGAGACCGACCTCGACCTCGGCCACTACGAGCGGTTCACCTCCACGCCCCTCACACGCCGGAGCAACTACACAACCGGCCAGATCTACCTGTCGGTGATCAACAAGGAGCGGCGTGGCGAGTTTCTCGGCAAGACGGTGCAGGTGATCCCGCACGTCACCAACGAGATCAAGGAGATGATCACCAACCTCGGCGACGCCGACACAGACGTGGTGATCACCGAGATCGGCGGCACGGTCGGCGACATCGAGAGCCTTCCGTTCCTCGAGGCCATCCGCCAGCTTCCGCTCGAGGTGGGCCGCGAGAACTGCATGTTCATCCACCTGACGCTCGTTCCCTACCTGAAGGCGGCGGGCGAGCTCAAGACCAAGCCTACGCAGCACTCTGTCGGCCTGCTGCGGCAGATCGGCATTCAGCCCGACGTGCTCGTCTGCCGCACCGAAAGGGCGCTCGATATTTCCGATCGAGAGAAGATCGCGCTGTTCTGCAACGTGCCGCTCGAGGCGGTGATCGAGGAGCGCGACAAGGATTTCTCGATTTACGAGGTGCCGCTGTCGCTGCAGTCGAACCGGATCGACGAGATCGTCCTGAGGAGGTTCGGGATGCAGGCCGGCCCGGCCGATCTCGAGCAGTGGCACGACCTGCTCCACAGGCTTCGCAACCCCGAGCACGAGATCTCGATCGCCCTGGTCGGCAAATACGCCGAGCACCGGGATGCTTACAAGAGCATCTACGAGGCGCTCGACCATGGCGGCATTGCAAACCGCACGCAGGTGCGCGTGCAGCCGATCAAGAGTGAGGACATCGAACGCGAGGGGGCCGAGCGGCTGCTCGCCGGCTTCGACGGTCTGATCGTGCCCGGTGGCTTCGGCGAGCGGGGCGTGGAGGGCAAGGTGGAGGCGATCGGCTTCGCGCGGGAACGTCGGATGCCGTTTCTCGGCATCTGCCTGGGGATGCAGTGCGCCGTGATCGACGTCGCCAGGAACTGCGCCGGCCTCGGCGGAGCCCACTCCACTGAATTTGCCCGCGACACTCCCCACCCGGTGATCTGCCTGATGGAGGAGCAGCGGGGTGTGCTCGAAAAGGGGGGCACGATGCGGCTGGGAGCCCAGCCGGCCGTGCTCGCTGAGGGCACGAGAACCGCTGCGTCGTACGGACGGCGGACCATTTCCGAGCGGCATCGCCACCGCTACGAGTTCAATCCGAAATACCGCGAGCAACTCGAGCAGGCCGGGCTCGTGATCGCGGGTACGAGCCCCGACGGCTCGTTGGTGGAGATCGTGGAAATGGCCGACCATCCCTGGTTCGTGGCCGTGCAATTCCATCCCGAATTCAAGAGCAAGCCCACGGCGGCACACCCGCTGTTCGCCGGGCTCGTGGCTGCCGCCGTGGAGCGGCACGCGGGCAGCGCGTGGGTGGCGGAGACCTGAGGAGCACCATCATGCATGCATCCGACCACGACGAGCAGTCCGACGAAATCGTCTCCGCTGCCGAAGCCGCAGCTGACGATTCCGCAGCGGGACAACCCCCGCCGGCGACGTTCGAGTTTCTCGCGCATACCCTCTTCACCCAGGCCTTGATGGCCCTGGGCCGGATTCCCAATCCCATCACGAAGAAGGCGCACCGCAACCTGGCGACCGCGCGGCACTTCATCGACACGCTCGCGATGCTGGAGCAGAAGACCACCGGCAACCTCACGGAAGACGAGCGACGGGTGCTGGAAGAGATCCAGCACCAGTTGCGGATGATGTACATGAGCGAGAAGCCAGCATGACGGCCACCCTGCTCGACGGTCGCGCGCTCGCGGCACGGATTGAAGCCTCGCTGCAGGGCGAGGCCGAGACCTTCGCGACGATGTTCCGTCGCCGGCCGCGGTTGGTGGTCGTCCTCGTCGGCGATCTGGCGGCCAGCGGCTCCTACGTGAAGAGCAAGGCGGCGGCAGCCGGCCGCGTGGGGATCGATTCGGAGGTGGTCCGCGTGCCGGCCACGGCGACCACCGCGGAACTGGTGGCACTCGTGGCCGCGATTGCCCGCGAAGAACACGGTCCCGCCGACGGCATCCTCGTGCAGTTGCCGCTGCCCGAGCATGTCGACACGGTCGCGGTGCTCGATGCCGTGCCACCCGACCGCGACGTCGACGGCTTTCATCCCGAGAATGCCGGTCTGCTCTCGCAGGGCCGGCCCCGTTTCGTGCCGTGCACCGCCGCGGGCGTGCAGCGAATGCTGATCGACGCCGGCATCGAAACAGCCGGACGGCATGCCGTGGTCGTCGGCCGCAGCGACATCGTCGGCAATCCGCTGGCACTGCTGTTGGCGTCGAGGGGGCCGGGTGGCGACGCCACGGTCACGATCTGCCACAGCCGCTCCGCCGATCTGGCCGCCATCACGCGGCAGGCCGACATCCTCGTGGCCGCCGTCGGCAGGCCGCGACTCGTCACCGCCGACATGGTGAAGCCGGGGGCCGCGGTGATCGACGTCGGCATCAACCGGGTCGTGGGGGCTGACGGCACCGGCAGACTCGTCGGCGACGTCGATTTCGACGCCGTCCGCGAGGTGGCCGGCTGGATCTCGCCGGTACCAGGGGGGGTGGGGCCGCTGACGGTGGCGATGCTCCTCGCCAATACCCTGCTGGCTGCCGAACTCCGGGCCGGCCGCCGCTGAGTCGGCCCCCGCTCCTTCGTCGCGGGCCATTTCGCCCCGGCAACTTCGCCTTGTACAGACGCGGCGTGATCTCTATCTTCCCCCCCCGCACGGGATCGCGCAATGGGGCAAAGCCCCCAGCTTGCCCGCTCCGGTGCATCCTCCCCGCGCCGTCCTCGTGCGGCCCAGGGTGGGGTTGCAGACGCGGTCGTTCCGATGCTTGAGGTACGTTCCCTCCAGGCATGCCGAAAGCTCCGGTACATGAATCACTTTCTTCGAGCGCTCCGCGACGCGGTCAAAAGCTGGCCTTTCCTGCTCGCGGCTTTCTTCTGCTCGGCCTGTGTGGCTGGCCTGTGGGGCGCCAACATCGCAGCCCTCTTTCCGGTCATCGAGGTGACACTCAACGGCGAGTCGCTCCAATCGTGGAACGGCCGCAGGATTGCCGACGCGGAACGCCGTATCGAGGCCGCCGATCGGGAAGCGTCCGATCTGGAGCCGGCGGTGGCCGCGGAATCGCTCGATCCCTCCGCCGCCACGAAGGCTCGCAGCCGTCTGGACACGCTCGTCATGGACCGCCGTCGCGACGAGGCGGTCGTTTATTCGGCCCGAAAGCTCGCGCCCTGGCTCGATCGGCTTCTGCCGACCGACCCGTTTCAGACGGTGCTGCTGGTCGTGGGGCTCATCGTGTTCAGCACCTTCCTGAAACACGTCTTCATGCTGGCCGGGACGATGATGGTGGGATGGGTGGCGATGAACATCAGCCGCGACCTCCGTCTGCGGGTGTTCGACAAGGCGATCGAACTCGACAGGGCCCAGTTCATGAGGCACGGCTCAGCCGGCTTCATGTCGCAGCTGACCCACACCACCGACATGCTTGCCGGAGGCATTACGGCTGTCTACGGCGGCGCCGTCACGGAGCCGCTGAAGATCATCGCCTGCCTCGCAGGGGCTTTTTGCATCTCCTGGCAGCTCACGCTCGCCTGCCTGACGCTGGCGCCGCTCGTCGGCTTTCTCATGGTCTGGCTCAACCGCCGCATTCGCAGCGTGTCGAAGCACATCCTGTCGAGGTCGAAGGGCTTCCACCACGTGCTGCTGGAGACGCTCAACAACGTGCTCACCGTGCAGGCCTACACGATGGAGGATTTCGAGCGGCAGCGGTTCCGCAACTGCACGGGTGACATGCTCCGCACAGGCATGTGGCACACCTTCTACTTCGCCCTGGCGAATCCGATCACCGAGATCCTCGGCATCGGCATGGTGGCCACGTCGATCGCCGTCGGTGCGTGGCTGGTGATCAACCAGCAGACTGAGATTTTCGGCATCACGATGACGGACCGACCCATGACCGTGCCGGGCATCATGGTCTTCTTCGGCATGCTCATCGGCGCCAGCGACCCGGTCCGCAAACTGTCCGGTGTCCTCACCGGTCTCAATATGGGGGTCGTCGGGGCCCAGGCGCTCTATCCGCTGCTCGACACCCCATCCAAGCTCCGCGAAGCAGCGGTTCCGAAGATGCTCCCTTCGCCCCACCGCGAGATCAGCCTGCGGAACGTGTCGTTCAGTTACGACGGCATCGATACGGTCGTCAAGAACGTGAACCTGTCGATTCGCTTCGGCGAGCGGGTGGCGATCGTCGGCCCGAACGGTGGTGGCAAGAGCACGCTCGTCAACCTCATCTGCCGGTTCTACGATCCCACGGGCGGCGACGTGCTGCTCGACGGTGTCCCGCTCACCGAGCTTGCGCTGCACGATGTCCGCCGTCGTATCGCGCTGGTCACGCAGCAGACCGAACTCTTCAACGAGTCGATCCTCTACAACATCCGCTACGGCCGCTGGGATGCCACCGAGGAGGAGATTATCGCGGCCGCCAAACAGGCGCACGCCCACGAATTCATCGCCGACTTCCCCGACGGCTATCGCACGATGGTCGGGCCAAACGGCTTCCGTCTCTCGGGCGGCCAGCGGCAGCGCATCGCCCTGGCCCGCGCCATCCTGCGCGACGCAGAGATCCTCGTGCTCGACGAAGCGACCAGCCAGGTCGACGTGGAGAGCGAACGGCTGATCCATGAATCGCTGGCTCGCTATATTGAAAACCGCACCGTGATCATGATTACCCACCGGGCCAGCACGCTGGCTTTGGCGGACACGATCGTGCACGTCGAGCACGGCAGCGCCACGAAGAAGCCGGCTTCGCAGCATCGGGCGGCTTGATAGACTGCGTGCATGGCTTCCTCCATCTCCTGCATCTGCGGCTACCGCGGACCGAGCGTGCCGGAGGCGGACGGTGACGTCTGCCCCATCTGCAGAACCCGTGCTGCAACGCGCGACGAATCGCTGCACATTCCTTGTCCCCGCGGGCACGTGCTGAAGGTGAATCAGGCCATGCTGGGCCAGCGTGTGGTCTGTCCGAAGTGCAATGAATTCTTCGTGCTGGCGGCGGAAGCCAGCGTCGAACGCAGGCGGGAGATGGATCGCCTGCGGCACGAACAGGACACGCGGCGTGCGCGGCTCTGGCTGGCCCGCGCCCTGTGGGCGGCCGTCCTCGTGGTGGTGTCGTTCACGGTGTTGATCGTTGTCAGCGCCTTGCCGAAGTAGGACGCCGTAGGAAGTCTAGCAGCCCAATCCGCCGATCCCCCGGCGCGGCTTCACGGCAGTTCTACCGCAGGCGGGCGTTCCAGCGGGCGGCATCCTGGGGCTGGTAGTGGGCGAGTTCGAAGCTGTCACGGACCACCGACCGCACCGCACGGAGGTCGACTGCACCATCGCGGGCGACGAGTTGCACGAGCAGGTTGCCGATGGCGGTCGCCTCGACGGGGCCGGCCACCACGGGGCGGTTCGTCGCATCGGCGATCATCTGGCAGAGCAGCGTGTTTTTCACGCCGCCGCCCAGGACATGGATCCGTTCCACCCGACGCCCGAGCAGTTCGTCGAGTTCCTCGAGCGTCGTGCGCACCGCGGCGGCGACGCTTTCGAGGGCCGTGCGGATCACGGCGCCGGTCGTTTCGGGGACCGGTTCCCCGGCGCTGCGGGCGAGGCTGCGGATCGCCTCCGGCATTTCGGTCGGCGCCACGAGCGAGGGGTGGTTTGGATCGACGAGCGTGGCAAGCGGCGCGGCCTCCGCCGCCAAGGCCGTGAGCTGCTCCCAGCTCCAGTCGTGGCCGGCCCGCTGCCAGCTTGCACGGCATTGCTGCACGAGCCAGAGGCCGCAGACATTCTTGAGGAGGCGGGTCGTGCCGCCCACGCCGCCCTCGTTGGTGAAGTTATGACGAAGACACTCCGGTGTGACGAGCGGCTGGTCGATCTCCGCGCCCACCAGGGCCCACGTGCCGAGGCTCACGTAGCACCAGTTCGGTCGGCTGCACGGGGGCTCGAGCGCCGGCACCGCCGCCACCGCACTGGCGGTGTCGTGGGTGCCGGGCACCACGACCCGCACGCCCGACAGACCCGTTTCTGCCGCCACTTCGGGACGCAGAGGCCCCAGATCGGCGCCCGGCTCGACGAGCGGCCCGAACACGTGCCGCGGCAGCCCGAAACGATCGAGCATGTCGAAGGCCCAGTCGCGGCAGCGCGGGTCAAAACACTGTGTCGTCGTGGCGTTGGTACGCTCGTTGGATGGCTCTCCCGACAGCAGCCAGTGGAAAAGGTCGGGAATCATGAGCAACCGGTCCGCGGCAGCCAAAACCGTCGGATGGTGTCGTTTCAGGGCGAGCAACTGATAGAGCGAGTTCAGCTCCATGAACTGCAGACCGGTGGCCGCGAAGATCTCGTCGCGTGGCACGATCGCTTCGGCGGCCCCGAGCATCCCCTGCGTGCGGGCGTCGCGATAGCAGACGGGGTTGGCCAGAAGTGCGCCATCGGCCGTCAGAAAGGAGAAGTCGACGCCCCAGGTGTCCACTCCGACGCTGTGCACGGCGTGGCCATGACGGCCCGCGGCTGCCCGCAGTCCGGTGACCACCTCCTGCCAAAGCCGAACGAGGTCCCAGACGAGTTCGCCGCCCATCCAGACCGGTCCGTTCTCGAAGCGGTGGATCTCTTCCAGTTCCAGCAATCTTCCGTCGAAGACGCCTGACACGACCCGACCGCCGGAGGCCCCCAGATCGACCGCTAATGCCACGGTTCTTGCCATGCGTGAAGACTCCTGCCGAACGCGAAATGCCCTGAACTGTCCGAGGCGACCCGTGGCGACGATCTCCACTGCCCGCTCCGCGGTCGACATTGTTCCTTTTTCCGATGCGGTGTCGAAGGGGCATGCCGAAAAGCCTTCCGCAGCCTTCTGCCTGGGGGTGGGGGACGGCAGGCCTGGGAAAAAAGGCGAACTTTCCGGTTGTAGGGGCCCTTCGTGCGCGGTCCGCGGCCAGAGGGTCGATAATTCCCGGGCAAGAGCCTATTGTTAACCTGCTTGGGCAACTTATGCAGGATTCAGGCAGTGCAGCATTCCGGACCCCCACAGCATTCCGGGCAACAGGCAGTCGCCATGGGATCAAACGTCATTGAAATCGGTTCCGCCGGCGTCTCGCCAGAGGTGACCGAGGATCTGGCCAAGGCGAACCGTTCCCTGGAAGGCTTCGAGCCCCCCCAGATCATTTCCTGGGCCGCAGAGCGGTATGGTCAGCGGTTGACGATGGCGACCGCGTTCGGCCCCGAGGGCTGCCTGATCATTCATTGGCTGGCCACGATCGCCCCGAAGACATTCGTCTTCAACCTCGACACGGGTTACCAGTTCAACGAGACGCTCGAACTCCGCGACCGCATCGCGCGTCGGTACGGCATCGAGGTCTCGTTGGAGCGGCCGGAAACGACGGTGGAGGAATACGAACAGTTGCACGGCGGTCCGCTCCACCGCTCCGACCCCACCCGCTGCTGCGGCGACCGCAAGATCGCCGTCATTCGTCGCGTGCTCACGAGGTACGACGCCTGGATGAGTGGCATCCGCCGCGACCAGAGCCCGGATCGCTCTGTCGCCCCGATCGTCGGCTGGGACCACAAGTTCAACGTGGCGAAGATTTCACCGCTGGCCAACTGGACAAAAGCCAAGGTCTGGGACGCGATCGTTCGGGAGGACGTTCCCTACAACCCGTTGCACGACCAGGGTTACATCTCCATCGGCTGCTGGCCGTGCACCCGGGCCGTTTCCTTCGGCGAGGATGAACGGGCCGGCCGCTGGAGCGGCACGGCCAAGACGGAGTGCGGTCTCCATTCCCGCGATCATTGACCGGCTGCGGTGCTTCAGCCCTGGCTTTTCATGGTGGGCTTTGTTGTCGGGCTTCCAAAAGGGCTGGGATGAGACTTTCCGCGAAGACCGAATACGCCGCGATTGCCGTGCTCGAACTCGCGCGTCAGTGGACCTCTGGCGAGCCGGTAAGGATCCGCTCGATCTGTGAGGCTCACGGCGTGCCGGCCCGGTTTCTGGTGCAGATCCTGCTGCAACTGAAGGGGGCGGGGGTCGTCATCAGCACCCGCGGCGCCGCGGGCGGCTACCAGTTGGCCCGCCCGCCTGCGGAGATCACGCTGGAGGATGTGTTTCGCGTGATCGAAGGTCCCGATGAACTCTTGACGGCTGTCACGGCCGACCTCGCCGGTCGGTCGCGCACGGTGACCGTGCTCCTCGATGCCTGGCGACAGGTGGCCAGGGCCGAGACGGACACGTTGCGGAGCATCACGTTTGCCGACCTCGTGGAACGCTCCCGCGCCGTGAACGAGCCCATGTACTACATCTGACTACACGGCAAGGCTCGGCATCCTGCCGACCGTGCCTTGGCCGAACTCCGTCGGCTGGCATGAGCCGGGCATCCTGCCCGGCAGTCTTCGCGAAACATGCTGCGCTTCGCATCCTGCGAAGCAATCATGGGCGAGATGGCGAAAAAGCCACGGCGACGAGACTTCTGCCGTCCCGACGACGCGAGCTATGCCGATCGCCCGTATGGGCCGTCAGCAGCGGGGCTGCGAGCCGATGAGGGCGGAGAGCATGTCGGTCAACTCGGCCGTCTGCAGCGGAACCGTGACCATCCTGCGACGGTCATCCACCTTGGCCAGCCCCGCCAGCTCAGGCTGCGCGGGATCGAGGAGCAGAACCGCCGGAACGTTCCGGAGAAACGGATGTTCTGCCATGGTGTTGAAAGCGTCGACGCCAGACTCGCCGAACGACGCTCCGCTGATCACGAGGCAGTCGGCGGCCGGCGGCGACGCGGAACACCTGTCCAACGCCCGCTGCAGGTTTTCCGTGAGCAACACCTTGTAGCCGAGATTTTTGAAGAAGCCGCGCAGTTCTGTCTGCTCCGCGGGCGAAGCCTCCGCCAGCATCAGCGTGCCCTTCACCGCCGCCTGTGCGACCGCTGCCTTGACCGCGGTCTTTCTCGCGCCGGTGGCCTGAACACCGACCGATGCTGCCGGATTGCCTGCGGTCGCATACTTGGCCACCAAAGGCTCCAGGGCCCGCCGAACCTCAATCGCCGACTGCCAGCGTTCCTCCGGATTGAGATGCATCATCCGTATGACACAATCCACGGCATCACGGGGCAGTTCCGGTGCCCGCCAGGCGAGCGGCTCGACCCCGGTGAACCGACGCGGATCGGTGCGGACGGCACGATCGCGCGACTCTGTCAGTGCCGATGTCCCGCAGAGCGCCAGGTAGGCGACGGTGCCGAGAAAATAGATGTCGCTGCGGACGCTGTCGTCTTTGACCTTGCCGATGCTCTCCAAGGTCGCGTAGTCGACGGTGCGTGGCTGACCGGAGCGACGCAGCGCTTTGCTCGCCGTCGTATCACCGCTGGCGAGGCCGAAGTCCACGAGCTTTGCCTGGCCGCTGAAAGAAACGAGCACGTTGGAGGCCTTGATGTCGCGGTGGGTCACACCGAGGCGATGGGCGTATTCCAGACCCTCCACAAGCTGCAGGATGATACCGAGCGCCCGCGGCAGGTCGATCGCTCCGCGGACTCGCACCAGTTCCCGCAGCGTCTGTCCCTCGACGAACTCCATCGTGATGTAGCTGGAGTTGTATTCCCTGCCGACGTCCTCGATGGCGACGATGTTGGGGTGCCGCAGCAGCCGGCCCATCTCACCCTCGCGCTGGAACGACTGGCATTTTTCGGGATCGGAGCTGTAGCGGCTGCGCAGCACCTTCACGGCGAGAATGCGGCCGTTGTCGGCGTGGATGGCGCGATACACCCGAGAGAAGGACCCGGCTCCCACCTGATAGAGGATCTTGGCCCTGCCGTAGAAGAAGCCGTCCACCTCGCCACGCAGGAGCCGATCGAGTTGGTAGCCCGTCAGCCGTTCGTGGCGGACGAGTGTGGCACCGAAGTCCTGCACCGGCACGTTGTGGCCGCCGAGTTCGTTCCAGACGGCATCGAGGTGCGC